>CAZVRY010000018.1:0-46806 GCA_964629545.1 uncultured Verrucomicrobiota bacterium
GGAGTGGCCGGACAGTTGGTTTCCGTTCCGTACGACGTGGTGGACCGGGAAGAGGGGCGGGGGCCCGCCCCCCGGGATCCGTTTTGTTTTGTGTGAGTGGGGGGGTCCCCGCGGGGGTGGGTGGTGTGGGGGGGGGGGGGGTTGGCGCGCCGTAGGCTCCCGGGGTGGTCGGAGGGAAGACGGGTCATAGGAGGCGGGGTAGAGGTTGGGCGGCAGGCGGGGACAGGAGCGGGGGCATCCGGGTGGGGTTGAGCCCAACTGTCTCGCATGTTCACGGTTATCCGCCCGGGCCGGAGCCGTCGCAACCACAAAATGGGGAGCTTGGCTGGTTGAGCGATCTCACGCGCAGGGGGACCATGGATGTGGGCGGGAGGGTGGGGGGTGCACAGGGGAGCCGCCCTGGGGGGAGGGCTGGGGCGGCACGTTCGGGGCCTCGCCCTGCGGACGGCATCGGGAAGCGGGTTCGTTCGAGTGGGGGCTTGCGGGCGGAGCTTGATCTTGGCGGGCGGGGTTGGTTTGAATCCGGCCCATGCCAGCCTACGATGTCTCCCAGATTCTCGACGTGTCTCGCCAGTTCCACGTGTATGGCGATCTGCACCATGTGGAGCCCTGCAAGATTGGGCACATCAACGAGACGTATATCGCGACCTACAATCAGGGAGGCACGATTGTCCGCTACGTGCATCAGCGGTTGAACACGGAGGTATTTCGGGATCCGGACGGGGTGATGCGCAACATTACGCGGGCCACGACGCATATCCGGGCGAAACTCGAGGCGGCCGGCGCCCGGGACGTGACCCGGCGGGTGTTGACGGTGGTGCCGACGCGGGAGGGGCAGGCCTATTATCGGTCCGGGAATGGCGGTTGTTGGCGCACGTTTGTCTTTGTCGAGAACGTGCGCACGTTCGAGGCCGTGCAATCGCCGGAGCAGGCCCAGGAGGCGGGGCGGGCCTTTGGCGAGTTCCAGCGCCTGCTGCACGACCTGCCTGGGGCGCGCCTGGAGGAGACGATCCCCCACTTCCATCATACGCGTCGCCGCTTCGAGGCGCTCGTGCGGGCGGTGGACGCGGACGGGTTCAACCGGGCGCAGGAGGCCGGTGCGGAAATCGCGTTTGTCCTGGCGCATGAGAAGGTGGTGGATGTGATTCTGAAGGCGATGGCCCGCAAGCAGATTCCCGAGCGGGCGACCCACAACGATACGAAGTTCAACAACGTGATGTTGGACGAGGGGACGCAGCGCGCGATGTGCGTGGTCGATTTGGACACCGTGATGCCGGGCTGTGCCCTCTACGATTTCGGCGACATGGTGCGGACGACGACCAGTCCGACCCTCGAGGATGAGTTGGACTTGGGCAAGGTGCAGATGCGGATGCCGCTGTTTCGCGCGTTGTGCCGGGGTTATTTGGAGGAGGCGGGACCGATGCTGAACAAGCACGAACGCAATCTCATCGCCTTTGCCGGCAAGCTCATTACGTTCACCATCGGGCTGAGATTCCTGACCGACTACCTGAGCGGGGACACCTATTTTCGAGTGCACCGGCCGAATCACAATCTCGACCGGGCGCGGACCCAGTTCAAACTGGTGGAGAGCATCGAGCGGCAGGAGGAGGCCATGCAGAAGTTCGCGGACACGCTGTGAGTCGAGGTCGCGTGGTTCGCGTGGGCGGGTTGGGGCTTGGACTTTGGCGGGGGACGATGCAGGGTAAGCCCATGAATGAGCTTTCTCTTGGCGCGGAGCGAACCGGCGGTCCGGCGGGCGCTCCCGGTTCCCGTCGCCGTCCGTGCACGATCGTGATCTTCGGGGCGAGCGGCGATCTGACGTCGCGGAAGCTCATTCCGGCGCTCTATCAGTTGTTCCGCGAAGGGTCGTTGTCTTCGGAGTTCCGGGTGATCGGGGTGGCGCGACGGGAGAAGGAGGACGACGCCTGGCGGCGGGAGTTGCGGGAGGCGCTGGGGACGTTTTCGCGCACGCAGCCGATCGAGGCGGCGACTTGGGATGCGTTTGCCGCGCGGGTGCATTACTGTCGGGGCGATCTGACGGATCCGGCTGCCTACGTTCGGCTGGGGGAGCGGCTGGCTTCGGCTGGCCCGGAGGATTTGCGGCGGAATCTGTTGTTTTACCTGGCCACGTCGCCCAGCCAGTTTGCCGAGGTGGTGGCGCGGTTGCAGGAGGCGGCGATCCTGGAGCGGGATCCGGCGGCGGGGTGGCAGCGGTTGGTGGTGGAGAAGCCCTTTGGGCATGACCTGGCCTCTGCGCACGAGTTGAACACGGTGCTGACGCGGTTTGTGCGGGAGCCCAACATCTTTCGGATCGACCATTATCTCGGCAAGGAGACGGTTCAGAACATCCTGATGTTCCGGTTTTCGAACTCGATTTTCGAGCAGCTCTGGAATCGGCAGTCGATCGAGCACGTGCAGATCACGGTGAGCGAGCAACTGGGCGTGGGCGGTCGCGGGGGGTATTACGAAGAGGCGGGGGCTTTGCGCGACATGGTGCAGAACCACTTGCTCCAGGTGCTCGCGCTCATGGCCATGGAGCCGCCGGTGTCCCTCGAGGCGGAG
Organism: uncultured Verrucomicrobiota bacterium; assembly: GCA_964629545.1. GTDB lineage: Bacteria > Verrucomicrobiota > Verrucomicrobiia > Limisphaerales > CAZVRY01 > CAZVRY01. The sequence continues at coordinate 2,563 of CAZVRY010000018.1, forward strand.
GCCATCCGCGACGAGAAGGTGAAGCTGCTCAAGTCCCTCCGACCGTTGGGGGTGGCCGAGTTGAGTCAGCGCGCGGTCCGGGGGCAGTATTTTGCCGGTTTGGCGCAGGGGAAGGCGTTGCCGGGCTACCGTCAGGAACCGAAGGTGCGGGCGGATTCGAACGTGGAGACCTACGTGGCGTTGAAGCTGTTGATCGACAATTGGCGTTGGTCGGGGGTGCCGTTTTATGTGCGGACGGGGAAGGCGCTGCCGCTCAGCGCCAGCGAGGTGCGGGTGCAGTTTCGGCCGACTCCGAGCGTGTTGTTTGCAGCCGAGTGCGGGAGCGTGGACGCGAACGCGTTGACCTTGCGGTTACAGCCGCACGAGGGCATTTCCTTGCGGTTCAACGGGAAGGTGCCGGGCACGGCGGTGCAGGTTCGGCCGGTGCGGATGCACTTCAGCTACGGCGCCGAGTTCGGGGCCTACACGCCGGAGGCCTACGAGCGCCTGTTGTTGGAAGCGATCGATGGCAACGCCACCTTGTTCATCCGTCGGGACGAGGTGGAGGCGGCCTGGAGCATTGTCGATCCGATCCGGCAGGCTTGGTCGGGGCGTCCCTTGGGCAACCGGGAGTTCTACGCGGCAGGCAGTTGGGGGCCGGTGGCGGCGGAGGACCTGTTGGCCGCTTCGGGCCATGCCTGGCATCAGCCGCATCCGGCACCCTGACCCGCATCCGTGTAGTATTGATCCGTGCAGAAGTGAGCAGACACGCCCTCTCCCCAACCTTGGCAAGCGAAGCGAGGTGGAGGGGTTGGGGAGAGGGAGAGAGAGAGGGGAGCCATCCCTTGTCTGCCCACTGACGAACTCACCAATAGCTCGAGGTGGTCCGCCGAGGAAAGGGGTGGACATTTCGCGGTTGGCCCGGGGGAGGTCTTGGGGTATAGGTCGGGCATGCCGAATCTCCTTTCCCGACGTTCCCTGCTGAGCCGGACCGCACGGACCGCCGCTGCGCTGGCGCTTGGTTCCACGTGGGCGCCATTGCTGGCCGACCCGGCGGGTCGGCGTTTCAAGATTGGGGCCTGCGAGTGGTCCTTGCGGAAATCCGGACCTGCTTGCCTCGAGGTGGCCAAGCAGATCGGGTTGGAGGGGGTGCAGGTGAACATGGGCAGCCTGGACAACCACATGTGGCTCCGGCGCCCGGAGGTGCAGCGCCAATACCTGGAGGCGGCGCGAACGCACGGGGTGCAGATCGGCGGGTTGGGACTGGCGGAGATGAACAGCATCCCGCTCAAGAGCGATCTGCGGGCGGCGGTGTGGCTGACGGATTCGATCGACGTGGCGGTGGCCCTGGGCGTCAAGGTGGTGCTGGTGGCGCAGTTCTTTAAGGGGGAATTAAAGGGGGACGCGGCGGGCACCGACCGGACCGTCGAGGTTCTCCGCGAGGTCGCCGCCAAAGCCGAGCGCGCCGGGGTGATCCTGGGCTTGGAGAACTACCTGAGCGCCGAGGAGAACCTGGCCATCCTGGACCGGGTGCAGTCGCCGGCGGTGCAGGTTTACTACGACGTGGGCAATTCGACGGACAAGGGCTACGACATTTACCAGGAATTGAGGATGTTGAAGGGGCGTTTGTGCGAGTTGCACGCGAAGGACGCGGGACACATGCTGGGCCAGGGGCGGGTCGATTTCGGGAAGGTGCGGGCGATGGTGGACGAGATTGGGTTTAGCGGCTGGATACAGATCGAGGCGGCGGCGCCGCGGGATTTGGTGGAGGATTACCGGGCGCATTTGTCCTTCCTGCGCGGGGTGTTCAACGCCTGAACTTCGCGGTGGCAGGAGGCGGGTTCGAAGCAACCGCGGATTGCGCGGATGACGCGGAGGGGTGCGGCCGTAGACGGGCTGGGATGTCGTAAGCCCAAGGCTGCATATTTCACACGCGGTTTGGACCCGCCACGGTCGGTCGATCGGGAAGACGGTACCCCTCACCCCTTAACCTCTCGCCAACCCCCTGCTGCGAAACTTTTCAGAGGGGTTGGGGAGAGGGAGAGGGAGAAAGGGAGAGAGGAGACGCAGACGGTTCAGGGGTTCAATGGGCGATTCCGATCGGGGAATTCTCTCGATGAACCCTCCCATGGGTGGGGTGGAAAGAGAGCGGGCGTCGTCCTGGTGGGACGACGCCCGTGACAAGGGGGCCGCAGGGAAGGCGGCGGGTTACTTCTTCAGCCGGTAGAAGGCGGTCCCGTTCGCGGGGACGGTGACGGAGTTGCCGGAGACGCCTTGGACCTGGGACCAAGCGGCGCCGAGGCTGGCGGTGGATTCGAGGAGGTACCCGTCGGCATCGGCGGGCCAGGAGATGACGACGGAGTTACCGGAGCGGCTGATGGTAAGCGCGGGCGGCGGGGTGGGAGCGGCCACACTGAGGACGACCGGGAGGCCATGGGCGGTGGGCCCGCCCATGGATTCAATCTCGGCGGGGGAAAGGGCGCCGGCGCGGATTTGCACGGAGCTGACCCACCATTCCCGGCGTTCGTCCTGGTCGCCGTCACCGAAGAGGACGGCGGTGGGCTGGAGGGCGCGGCGGGGGTTATCGAGGCCGTGGTTGGCGGTCCAGTTGTCCTGGAAGATGCCGTCCACGTATTTGACGACGACGGGCGGGTTGGCGGCCATATCGTAGGCGGCGACGACGCGATGCCATTGGCCGGCGGTGAAGGTGCCGGCGCCGTTGTAGCCGCCGCCGCCTTGGCCGAAGTTGCCCTGTTGCCAAAAGAGGTCGCCGTCGTCGGCGTTGGAGGGCGAGCTAATCTGGAGCATGGCCGCGGCGAAGGAGCCGGTGGTGCCGACGAGGACGTCCATGGCGATGGTGTATTGGTTGACGAGGGTGCCGCCGCCGTTGGGGGCGATGAGATGGGTCATGACGTAACCGATGTTGCGGTCGAGGTCGCCGGGGACGTACATGACGCGGGCGGGTTGGCCGCCGATGAGGGGGATTTCGGCGAAGTCGCCATCGCCGGTGAGGCCGTATTTGGTGCCGGTGGCGGTGAGGCCGGCGTCGCCGTCGAGGTAGGCGAGGTTCTTGCCGATGGTGGCGCCGAGGTCGCCGAAGGTGAAGTCCCACTGGCCGGTGACGGTCGAGCGCGGGGTGGCGATGGGGATGCCGGCGGCGGAGGGGCCGCCGAGGGCGACGATTTGGGCGTCCGTGAGTTTGCCGGCGCGGACTTGGATGCTGCTGACCCACATCTCGCGGCGTTCGTCCTGGTCGCCGTCGGCGAAGAGGAGGGCGGTGGGTTGCAGGGCGCGGCGGGGGTTATCGAGGCCCTGGTTGGCGGTCCAGTCGTGCTGCTTGATGCCGTCGACGTACTTGGTGACGACGGGCGGGTTGGCGGCCATGTCGTAGGCGGCGACGACGCGGTGCCAGGCGCCGGCGGTGAAGGTGCCGCGGCCGAGGTAGCCCTCGCCACCCTGGCCGAAGTTGCCCTGCTGCCAGAAGAGGTCGCCGTCGTCGGTGTTGTTGACGGAGCTGGTTTGGAGGAGGGCGGCGGCGAAGGAGCCGGTGGTGGCGACGTAGACGTCCATGACCAGGGTGTATTGGTTGACGAGGGTGCCGCCGCCGTTGGGGGCGATGCGGTGGGTCATGATGTAGCCGATGTTGCGGTCGAGGTCGCCGGGGACGCGCATGACCTTAGCCGGCTGGCCGGCGATGTTCTCGATGGTGGCGAAGTCGCCGTCGCCGGTGGTGCCGAAGAGGGTGCCGGCTTTGGTGAGGCCTTCGGGGCCGTCGAGATAGGCCAGCGGGGAGCCGACAGTGGGGCTGAGGTCGCCGAATTCGAAGTCCCACTGGCCGGTGACGTTGCTTTGGGGGAGGGTTTGGGGGATGCCGCTGGCGGAGGGGCCGCCGAGGAGGGCGAGTTCGGCGTCGGAGAGGCGCCCGGCGCGGATTTGGATGCTATTGACGAACATCTCGCGGCGTTCGTCCTGGTCGCCGTCGCCGAACAGGATGGCGCCCCAGGGCTGGAGGGCGCGGCGGTCGCCGTCGAGGGATAGGTTGGCGGTCCAGTCGTCCTGTTTGATGCCGTCGACGTATTTGACGACGACGGGTGGGTTGGCGGCGAGGTCGTAGGCGGCGGCGACGCGGTGCCAGGCGCCGGCGGTGAAGGTGCCCTTGCCGTTGTAGCCTCCGCCCCCTTGGCCGAAGTTCCCCTGTTGCCAGAAGAGGTCGCCGTCGTCGCTATTGCTTTGGGAGCTGATCTGGAGGAGGGAGGCGGCGAAGGAGCCGGTATCGGCGACATAGACGTCCATGATGAGGGTGAATTGGTTGACCTTGGTGCCGCCGCCGTTGGGGGCGATGCCGTGGGGCATGAGGTAACCGATATTGCGGTCGAGGTCGCCGGGGACGCGCATGACCAGGGCGGGCGCACCGCCGATGTCGGGGAGTCCGAAGGAGGTGGTGGTACCGAACTGGGTGCCGGCCGCGGTCAGGCCGGCAGGGCCGTCGAGGTAGGCGAGGGGGGCGCCGACGGTGGCGGCGAGGTTGCCTTGATCGAAGTCCCACTGGCCGGTGATGGGGACGGTGACGCCGCCGGCGGGGACGATGGTGAAGCTCCAGGAGGCATTGATCGCATCGCCGGTGGTGCCGCGGTAGCTGGCCTCGACGAGGTTATTGGGGTCGACGCGGCTGGCATTGGGGTTATAGGTGACGACGTAGCTCTTGCCGCTGCGCTGAGCGGACTGCGGGGTCACGGCGGCGCCGTTGAGTTTGAGGGCGACGGAGGCGTCGTTGAGGGCGACGGCGCCGTCGTAGAAGGTGACGGTGATGGGGGCGGCGGGGCTATTGCCGGCGGAGCCGGGTGGGGGAGCGATTTCGGCGATGTAGGGGGCGGCGGTGGCGGGGATGCTGCTGGTGCGGTAGGCCTTGATGGACCGTTCGTCGGCGGGGTCGTTGACGAGGATGCGTTCGCCGGTTTCGTTGTTGACGGTGTACCAGGTGAGGTTGGCGCCGCGGCCGAGTTGCCAATAGGTGATGCGGAAGGGGTAGACGCCGGCCTGGGAGGTGACGACGGTCCACTGGTTTTCGCCGGGCACGCCGTTATTGAAGCCGGGGACTTGGCGTTCGTAGGAGGCGACGCGGGTGGCGAGGAAGTCGCGCGGGTTGGAGCCCACGTAGACTTCGTAGCCGTCGTCGTCGTTGACGTCGGTGCGGTCGGAGCCGACGCTGATGGCGAAGGTGGTGGGGCCGGCGGGGAGGTCGAGGTAGGCGACGACTTCGACGGCGAACTTGTCGGTATGGAAGCCGGCACCGGGGATGCCAGGGAAGGTGCTGGCGATGAAGGTCCAGATGTACTCGTTATTGGCGGTGATGATGTCGTAGGGGAGGCCGTCGCGTTCGAAGTTGACGGTATCGACGTAATAGACGCCGCCGGGTTCGGGGCCTGGGGTGGCTTCGTTGGGGATGGGGGTGCCGGCCTCGTCCGTGAGGGTGCCGTGGAGCTGGCGGATGGCGCGGAGGGAATTATGGGTGAGGACGGCGTCGACGGGTGCTTGGACGCTGCGGACGACGAACCCTCGGTTGCTGGCGGAGCCTGGGGCGCCGGCCAGGGAGGGGGGGAGTTCGGTCGTGCCGGCGAGGGCGGTCGAGGCCGCCAGGCACGACAAGAGCAACGGGATACGATAAGTCATAGAATAGATGAGTATTCGGGCGGGGTTCTAGTCAGGGGAGCGCAGGGTGTCGAGCGAAATCGGGGCGCAACAGGAGGGTCCGCGTGGCCGGGATGGTTGCGGGGATGGTTGCGGGGGATGGTTTCGGATTGCATCGGGGGGGGGGTGAGGCTACGGTGGCGGCCGTGGCAGCGTTCTGTTGGCGGATCGAGGCGAGCGTGGCGGGAGCAGCTTGGGGGTGGCTGGGACCCGCAAGCGGGTTACATTCAGGCGACACGCAATTTTTTCCTGGTCCCTAGGAGGCGTTCATGATCGAACTCGTTCAGTTTCCGTGGAGTCCGTTTTGCCTGGTGCAGCGGCGGATCCTGGAGTTTGCCGGGGCAAGGTTCCGGGTGGTGAACATCCCGGTGAACGACCGGTCGCTGGTGTGGCGGATGACGCGTCAGCGGTATTACCAGGTGCCGGTGGTGAGGGACGGGCGGGCGGTGATTTTCGAGACGGAAGACGAGTCGCAGGTGATCGCGAAGTATCTCGATGCGAAGTGGGGTTTGGGATTGTTCCCGGCACCTTGGGCCGGGGTGCAGAACGTGCTGTGGCGGGCGATCGAGGGGGAGATTGAGGGGTGGGGGTTCAAGCTGAACGACGTTTACTATCGGGAGTTCGTGCCGGTGCGGGATCGGCTGGGATTCGTGCGGCACAAGGAGCGTCGGTTTGGCCGGCATTGCCTGGAGCACTGGCAGGCGCAGCAGGGGGAGCTGCTGGCGGGGTTGACCCGCGGGTTGCAGCCCTTCGAGCAGATGTTGGGGACGCGGCCCTTCCTGCTCGATGGCCAGCCGCGCTTTGTGGATTTTGATTTGTGGGGCATGCTGGCCAATTTCCTGTTCAGTGGACACTATGAGCTGCCGGCGGCGCACACGCGGTTGCGGGAGTGGTATGCCCGCATGACCAAGGTTCGTTCCTCCCAACCTGCGGCGTGAAAAAGAACTACATTCTGGACAGCAACGTCCTCCTCCACGATCCCGAGTCCATCCTCAATTTCGAGGAGAACAACGTCCTCATTCCGATCGAGGTGATCGAGGAGATCGATCGCTTCAAGCGGGAGTCGACAGAGCGCGGTCAGAACGCGCGGACGGTGTCGCGGGCGTTGGACGCGCTGCGGTTGCAGGGCAGGTTGAGCGAAGGGGTGGCGCTCTCCAACGGCGGCCGCTTGCGGGTGGTGTTCGAGCGCGAGAACGGCCATGGCCCGCTCCCGAACGGCAATGGGAACATCGACAACCGGATTGTCTCGCTCGCCTTCAACCTCCATCGGTCCGAGCCGAGCGTGCCTTCCATCCTGGTGACGAAGGACATCAACCTGCGGATCAAGGCCGATGCGCTGGGGGTTGCGGCGGAGGACTACGAGACGGATCGGATTTTGATCAAGGATCTCTACACGGGGATGATCGAGTGCACGGTGTCCCCGGAGGCGATGGCGGCGTTTCGTGCGAACGGCGAGCATCCGCTGTCGCCGGGCACCTGGCATCCGAACGAGTATTGCACGCTGATCGAGGAGGGCATGCCCAAGCGGACGGCGTTGACGAAGGTGGACGGCACGGGGACGCGGTTGCTGCCGATTTTGGATGTGCGGGAGGGGGTTTGGGGCATCAAGCCACGGAATCGGGAGCAGCACTTTGCCTTGGACGCGTTGTTGGACGACCGGGTGAAGCTGGTGACGTTGATGGGGAAGGCGGGCACGGGGAAGACGCTGTTGGCGATGGCGGCGGGGTTGAAGCGGACGGTGCACGACCGGGAGTTCCGGCGTTTGGTGGTGGCGCGGCCGACGATTTCGATGGGCAAGGAGTTGGGTTTTCTGCCGGGGACACTGGAGGAGAAGTTGAATCCCTGGATGCAGCCGATCCACGACGCGTTGGAGATGTTGAGCGATTTGAACATGGGGCACGAGTCGCGGCGGGCGGGGGACCTGATGCGTTCGGGGAGCATCGTGGTGGAGGCGCTCAGTTACATCCGGGGTCGGAGTATTGCCAATCAGTTCATGATCATCGACGAGGCGCAGAACCTGACCCCGCTGGAGGCGAAGACGATCATCACCCGGGTGGGACATGGCACGAAGGTTGTGTTCACGGGGGATCCTTACCAGATCGACAACCCCTATGTGGACTCTTCCTCGAACGGGTTCAATTTTGTCGTGAGCCGGTTTCGGGAGCATGCCATCGCCGCGCATATCGAGTTGCAGAAGGGGGAGCGGTCGGAGTTGGCGGAGTTGGCGGCGGATATCCTGTAGGGCGTCGCCGTGAACCCGTTTTTCACTCCGCTCCTGCGTCGGCTTTATCTGTTTGTAGCGTGTGTGATGGTCGCCTACGCGGGGCTGCACCTTTTCGAGCGCTCGCCGTGGAACAAGGAGCGGCTTTACCGTCAGATGGTGGTCGGCGATCGGCCCCAGCGGATCAAGGCGGCGGCGCGCCTGGTGGTGGTCGGGGGGCAGCCGCAATTGCTGCGCGGGTTGCGGTCCGAGCGCGCGGAGGTGCGCGAGGTGGCGCAGAACGCGCTCTGGGAGTTGTGGTTTCGGGCTGCCGGCCAGCAGGCCTACGCGCTGACCCACGCCGCCAACGAGGCGATCAACCGCAACGAGGTGAGCGAGGCGATGGCCCTGCTGGATCGGGTGGTGCGCCGTTACCCGTCGTTTGCGGAAGGCTGGAATCGCCGGGCGTTGCTCTACTGGCACACGGGGCATTATGTGCGGTCGATCGCCGACAGCCGCCGGGTGTTGGCCTTGAACCCCCTTCATTTCGGGGCTTGGCAGGGGCTGGGCATGTGCCAGGTTCACCTGGGCGACTACGACGGCGCCTGCCGCTCGTTTGCCGCGGCGCTGAAACTTAACCCGCATGATCCGGATCTTCGCCGGGTCCTCGAGCGCTGCCAGGCGTTGCGCCGCGAGCGCGACCAGCGCCCGCGTCCCGGCGAGGAGTATATCTGAGTCGGGCAACCCTAACCCTAATCCGCATGCGCATTGGCGTTCCCAAAGAAATCAAGACGCAGGAGTATCGCGTCGCGTTGCTGCCCTCGGCCACCTACCAGCTCACCCGGCGGGGTCATGAGGTGCTGGTGGAGCACAACGCTGGCCTGGGTGCGGGCTACTCGGATGCCGATTACGAGCAGGCCGGGGCGCGGATCCTGGACCATCACGCCCAGGTGTTTGCGGAGGCTGAGTTGGTGGTGAAGGTGAAGGAGCCGCAGCCTTCGGAGTATCCCCTGCTCCGTCCCGACCACATCCTGTTCACCTACCTTCATCTGGCCGCGAGTCTCCCGCTGACCGAGGCCTTGCTCCGGTCCGGGGTGACGGGGTTGGCCTACGAGACGATCGAGGTGAACCGGCGGTTGCCCCTGCTGGAGCCAATGAGCGAGATCGCCGGTCGCATGTCCGTGTTGGTGGGCGGGTATTGCCTGGCCAAGCACGTCGGGGGCGCCGGCACGCTGCTGGGCGGCGTGCCCGGGGTGCTTCCCGGCCGGGTGGTGGTGCTGGGCGGGGGCGTGGCGGGCATCAACGCCGCCCGGATGGCGACCGGCGTCGGGGCGGATGTGACGATCCTCGAGGTGGACCTGGAGCGGATGCGGTTTTTGGACATCACGCTGCACACGGCGCACACGCTTTACTCCAACGAGGCGCACCTGCTCGAGTTGCTGCCGCAGATAGACCTTTTGATTGGGGCGGTTCTGGTGCCGGGCGCCAAGGCGCCGCGATTGATCCGTCGCGACATGCTCCGCCGGATGCGCCCTGGCAGCGTGCTGGTGGACATCGCGATCGATCAGGGCGGTTGCGCGGAGACGTCGCGCCCGACCACCCACGATCAGCCGGTTTTTGCGGAGGAGGGCGTGCTTCACTATTGCGTGGCCAACATGCCGGCCGCCTACGCTCGCACGGCGACGCAAGCCCTGACGAACGTGACCTACCGATACATCGAAATGCTCGCCGATTACGGGCTCGCGGAAGCCTGCGAGCGGCAGCCTGCGCTGCGGGGCGGCATCAATGTCCAGCGCGGCCGGCTGACCTGTGCCGCCGTCGCGGAGGCGCACGGTCTGCCGTTCGTGGAACCGGAGTTCTGACGCGCCCATTTAGGATTCGCATTGGGCGCGGGCGGTTCCTAAGCTCGCCGCCGCCATGAATATGCGTTCGTTTCGCGTCGCCGTGTTGGCTGGCGATGGCATTGGTCCCGAGGTCATGCGAGAGGCCCTCAAGGTGCTGCGGGCGGTCGAACAGAAGTTCCCCGTGCGCTTCGAGGCGATCGAGTCGGCGGTTGGCTGGGCCGGCCTGGATGCGGCGGGGAAGGCGCTGCCGGAGGAGACCCTGGCGGTGTGCCGGCGCTCGGATGCGATCCTGTTCGGCTCGGTCGGGTTGCCGGACCGGGATCCAACGATTCCGAAAGAGGAACGGCCGGAGCGGGCGGCGTTGCTCCGCCTGCGGAAGGAGTTCAACCTGTTTGCCAACCTGCGCCCCGTCCGCCTCCCCCAGGAGCTGTCCCACGCCTGTCCGCTCAAGGCCGAACGACAGGGTGCCGGCATCGACATCCTGGTGGTGCGGGAGTTGACGGGGGGGATGTATTTCGGGCAACCGAAGCGGACCGAGACCCTGGAAGGCGGCCTGCAGCGGGCGGTCGACACGATGGTTTACACCACGGCGGAGATTGAGCGCATCGCTCGGGTGGCGTTGCGATCGGCTCGGCAACGACGGCGGAAGGTCACGAGCATCGACAAGGCCAACGTGCTGGAGAACGGGGTCCTCTGGCGGGAGGTGGTGACGCGGGTGGGGCAGGACTTTGCCGACGTGGCCCTGGAGCACCAATTCGTGGACAACGCGGCCATGCAGCTACTGCTGAGGCCGACCCAGTTCGATGTGATGCTGTGCGAGAACATGTTCGGGGACATCCTCAGCGACGAGGCCGCCGCCTTGGCGGGTTCGCTGGGGATGCTGCCCAGCGCCAGTCTCGGAGCGACCACCGGGGATCTGACGTTCGGGTTCTACGAGCCCGCCGGGGGCACGGCTCCGGACATCGCCGGAAAGGACCTGGCCAATCCGATCGCCCAGATCCTGTCGGCGGCGTTGATGTTGCGGCACAGTTTTGGGATGGTGGAAGCGGCGGCGGCGGTGGAGGGGGCGGTGGAGGCGGCGATCCGTGCTGGGTACCGGACCGGGGACATTTGCGGCCCGAACGATGCATCGGCGCTTCGGGTCGGGACGCGGGAGATGGGGGACGCAATTGCGGCGGCGGTGTAGCCCTGGTCGCCTTTTCGACAATTAATTGTCATTACTGAGCCGGAAAGGTTGGGGAACTTCTCCGGTGTTTTGCCCCGGGAGGGTGTCGCTCTGCGTCCGGTCCGGTAATGACCATTCTGGAAGGCGCACGCCCGCTTGCTCCAACCTTCTCCCCGCGCCTTGGCTGCCGTGTGCTGTAAGAGGCGCGGGGAGAGGGTGGCCAGCTTGTCCGCCGTAGCCTGGGCGAAGGCGGAAGGCCGGGTGAGAGACCCTTCAGGTTCCAAATTGAGAGCTGCCGGGGGCGTCCATCGGCATATTGACAGGTAATTGTCAGTCTGGCATAGGTGGGCCGTATGATGCAAGGCGATGGGAGCGAAGCGGCAGAAGTGGCTGACCTCGTCGAGGCCCTGGTGGCGGAAGCCAGGCTCCTGCTGAAACGGTGGGGAGCGAGGTGGCAGCGGGATGGAGGAGAGTCTGCAACGTGCCGCGCAAGGAGTGAGCTGTTGCTGGACCTGGGACGCCACGGACCGCAGACCGTCCCCCAGTTGGCCCGGCGTCGTCGGGTCACGCGCCAGCATGTGCAAACGTTGGCTGATGCTTTGAGCCGCGAGGGGCAGGTGGCGTTTGCGCCCAATCCGTCCCATCGCCGTTCGTCCTTGGTGATGTTGACCTTGCGGGGGGAAGCCTCGCTGGCGGAGTTGGCCATCACGGAGTGTCGGTGGCGGGGGCGGATGTTGGGGAGGGTCGGGGTGGGGGAGTTGACTGCCGCGCTCGGGGTCGTTCGCCAGGTCGGCCAGGGCTTGAGAGAGGGAGACGAATCCGGACACAGGTCAGGAGGCGGTATTGACCGCGCCCCGCGGTTGAGGGGGGCAGAACCGGGGGGAGCGGTGCACCGCCGGGGTCACTCCAGGCGGTTCCTGGAACAGGAAGAGGATCGAGCCGCTCTCGAAACCGACGGCTTGCCGGTGAGTCTGCTATGACGAGGCTTGAGGGGGAGGAGCAGTGAACCTGTCACCTTATTCTCCTAATCGTAATCCTACTCGTAATCGCAACCTCCCCTCCCCATCAACCAGCCCCTCACCCCATCCCTCCCCAACCCATGAAAGCGAAGCGATGGAGAGGGGTTGGGGAGAGGGAGAAATGGAGAGGGGAAATGTAAACGGTTCATGGGCTCAATGGGGGTGAACCTGTCACTCTGGTTGACCACGGTCGGCGTGGTGTCGCGCCCGAATCTAACGCGGCGGAGCACCGCCGCACTCCACGACGCTGGCGCGACCGCGCCCACCGCCGGGTTGAGGCGAAGCTCTTGGAGTGCGCCAGGGAGGTGAACATGGCACCCTGTTCAACTGTGTTTCCGGTCACCGTCGGTGGGGCGAGGCTCCCGACGAGCCGGGATGTCGTACGCCCCGGGCGGCTCGCGAGCCGTGCATGCCCTCGGTTGGAGGGCCCTGAAGCAGGAAGAAACCTCATTCGGTTCCTTAGAAGTACGCTCCCCCCACCCCACTGTCCAGATTCATGGTCCCCTGCGGGAGGTGAGCCTGTCGCGCTGTTCGCCCTCGTGGTGTGATTCGGAGAACGCGAGGACTTCGTAGGTGCTGATTTCGGCGTTGGGTTGGCGCCAGGCATGGGGCGACAAGCCGGCTTTGTGTGAGAGGGATTGGAGGAAGTCTTGGGGGCGGGGGATTTTGGTCCAGACTTGGGGGAGGTAGGTTGCGCTGAGGGTGCCGACTCGCAGGAGGACCCCATCGATTCCGGGTCGGAGGCTGGAGAGGATGTCGTTCGGCTGGCGGGAGGGGAGTGGGTGGAGGGGGCCGAGGATACTGATTTCGATCAGCAGGTGTTCGAGTTCGTTGGGGCCGACGGGTTGGAAACGGCGGTCTTCGCGGGCGGCCTGGACGGCATGGAGGCAGAGCGCTCGGTGGAGGGGAAGGCGCGGGGTGAGGTTACCGATGCATCCTCGGAGTTCAGCGTTGGCGGTGAGGGTGACGAAGCACCCAAAGGGCAGTGCGGCGATGGGGGGCCAGGGGGAGGGATCGGGTTCCGGGAGGCCGTGTCCGGCGAGGGAGGCGGTGAGGGCTTGGCGGGTGAGCGCAAGCAGGAGGCGGCGTTCGTCGAGGGTTAGGTTGGGAAGGCCGGAGGAGGGGGCGGGTTCCGGTTGGGCTGCTGAATGGGGGTCGCGGGTCTCGGGTTGGGACTTCGCGGCTGGATCCATACAGGATGGCATCATGCGGAGTCGGGTCGGGCGAGGCAAGTCCCCGCTGGGCGCCGGAAAAAGGGTTCGCCATGGCGGGGGGTTTCGGCATGCTGAGGGCGTGCATGATCTCGGTCCGCGGTTTAGTCGCCTCGAGTGGGGGTTGCCGGTGGCGACCGGTAGGGTGGCGGGGGGCGGCCAGTTGCTGGGTTCTTTGGCGTCCCGGGAGGCTGGGGGAGGTTGGCTTCGGGCGCGTTTGGCTGGAGGTGTTTGAGTATGCGCGTGCTATTTTTCGCTCAGCTAAGGGACGCGACGGGGTGCAGTGAATGCGACCTGGCGGTGGCGGAACCGTGGTCCGAGGAGGCCCTTTGGCGGGAGTTGGAGCGGCGCTTTCCCGGGCTGGAGCGTTACCGGGCGGTGGTGCGGTTGGCCTGTAACGGCGAGTATGCCGCGGCCGGGACGCAACTGACGGACGGCGACGAGGTGGCGTTGATTCCGCCGGTGTCAGGGGGGTAGCGAGGGTGCGATGAGGGACGCTATGGAGTTGCAGGTGGCGATCACGGAGGCGCCGATAGGGGCATGGCCGCTCCCGGCGGCGGCCTTGGGGGCGGGGGCGTGGACGGAGTTTCGGGGGTTGGTGCGTGGGGAGGAGGCCGGCCGGGCGATTGTGGCGCTGGAATACGAGGCCTACGCGGGGATGGCGGAGCGGGTGATGCGGCGGGTGCTGGAGGAGTTGGCTGGGACCTATCCGTGTCTGGCGGCGGTAGTGGTTCACCGGGTGGGTCGGGTTCCGGCGGGGGAGGCGGCGATTTACGTGGGGTTGGCCACACGACATCGGGCGGAGGGTTTCAGTTTGCTGGCGGGTTTTATGGATCGGTTGAAGCAGGAGGTGCCGATCTGGAAGCGCCGCGCGGTATGGAGGGAGGACACGCGGTAATGGAAGGTGGGTTTTCACATCTGGGAGGGGCGGGCGAGGCGCGGATGGTCGACGTGGGAGGCAAGCCCGTGCAGCGGCGTCGGGCGGTGGCCTTGGCCCGGTTGCAGTGCGCGGCTGACACCGTCCGGGCCTTGGAGGCCCAGGCCTTGCCGAAGGGCGACGTGCTGGTCGTCGCTCAGGTGGCTGGCATCCAGGCGGCCAAACGGACTGCTGACCTCATCCCCCTCTGCCACCCCCTGCCGTTGGATCAGGTGGCGGTTCGCTTCCGCGTCGGGAGGGATTATGTCGAGGTTGAATGCGAGGTGGTTACGCACGCGCGGACGGGGGTGGAGATGGAGGCGCTGACCGGGGCAAGTGTGGCGGCGCTGACGTTATATGACATGTGCAAAGCGGTGGACAAGTCGATGCGCATCGAGGGACTTCAGGTGGTGGAGAAAGTGAAGGCATGAGAATCGGGAGGATCACGGTGAGCGACCGCGCGGCCGGCGGGGTGTATGAGGATCGGAGTGGTCCGGAGATCGAGCGCTTGCTGGGTGAGATCTTTGGTGGGGAGGCTCGGTTCGAGGCGGTGGTGGTGCCGGACGAGGTGGATAAGATCCGCGAGGCCTTGCGGGAGTTGGCCGATGAGCGGTTGTGCGATCTGGTGGTGACGACGGGGGGGACGGGGGTTGGACCCCGGGATGTGACCCCGGAGGCGACGCGCGGGTTGCTGGAGAAGGAGCTGCCGGGATTCGCCGAGGTCATGCGTCTCCGTTCCTTCGAGAAGGTCCGGACGGCGATCCTCTCCCGGGCCTTGGCGGGGGTGCGGGGGCGATGTTTGATCGTGAATCTGCCGGGCAAACCAACGGCGGTGCGCGAGTGCCTGGAGATCCTGGGGCCGGCGATCGTGGAAGGGATCGCGCATCTCCAGGGGGAGGATCCCCACGGGAGCCGCCTCGGGAGCGGCCCCTAAGGCGCAGTGGCCGTCGGGGGCGAGCACCGATTCATCGCCGTTTGGGGCGCGTGGGGGCTGGGAGGGCGGCGGGCTTGTCTTCGGGGCCAAGTTGGAGCACCAGGCCTTGGGGCCATCCCAGTTCCTTCCGGTTGACGATGAGGGTGCGGGGCAGGAGTTCGACCTCGTGGCCGAAGGCGTGGAGGGTGACGGTGCCCGGGAGGTAGGTGAGGTCACTGAACACAACGGATCCGAAGGGGACGGGGAGCTGGGGGCGATCGAAGCGGACGGTGACCGAGGCGTTTGTGAAGGGTTCTCCCTTGAAGACGATGCGGAGGTTCCCGATCCCGAGCCGGGGCGCGTCGATGGCCAGGGCGGCGGAGCCGTCCTCGACGCGGGTGAAGGTAACGGCCCAGGGCCCGCGACGGGTCCGCAGCCATTGGTCGAGACTGAAGAAGGCGACGTAAGCGAAGACGCAGAGGGCGAAGATCAGGGCGGCGAATCGGAGGGCGCTGCCGGGCTGCCGGGTAGGGGGTTCGGGACACATCGGCGAGGGGAGCCTCCCCGGGAAGCGGGTGGGCTGTCAAGGGTGTGGGGGCCGCTCTCAAATGAGAAGGGCTGGGTGGATTGGGCATTGCGGGGCTCGGGTCGTGTTGTTTGAATGCGGGGGTGGCGTTGCCCTATCGCGTATCCACGCTGTTATTCTGCTTCAACGAGCTTGATCAAGCGCTCCTTCTGGAGCGTCTGCGGGAGCCGAATCGGGGTCTCTGGAGCCCTTGTGGAGGGAAGCTGCTGATGGAGGAGGGGGAATCGCCCTATGCCTGCGCCTGTCGCGAGGCGGCGGAGGAGGTGGGCCTCGAGTTGACCGTGCGCGATTTGCATCTGACGGGGATCGTGAGCGAGCGCGGATACGGCGGGGAGGCTCACTGGCTGATGTTCTTGTTCGAGGTGCGTCGACGTTTGGCCCGGCTGCCGCCGGCGATGGCCGAGGGGCGGTTTGGCTTTCACTCGAGGGAGAAGTTGGGGGGCTTGGCGATCCCGCGGACGGATCGGGAGCAGCTCTGGCCGCTTTTCTGGGGGCATCGGGGGGGCTTTTTTGCGGCCCATTGTGAGTGCCGGGCGGACGGGCAAGACCAGTGGGTGGTGGAGGATTCCCGTCGCGCCAGCTAGCGAGGCGCGCCTCCCACCGGAAGACCAAACACCATGGCGTACCTCTGTTCTCCGTTTCGCCCGATCCTCTGCGCCTCGCTCCTTAGCATCCTTGATCCTGAGCCAACGGCATCAACCTTGACCTGTCTACAACGAGTTATTGAAATCGAGGATTCCAGCGTCGCTTGCCCATGACTGAGAGCCAGTCCAACCCGGACGAGATCTGGATCGACCTGACCAGCGACCACTACTTCATGGGGGAGGCGCTGCGTTTGGCGGCCCGGGCCTATGCGGCCGAGGAAGTGCCAGTGGGGGCGGTGATGGTGCGCGCCGGGCGGATCATCAGTCGTGCGCACAATCAGGTCGAACTCTTGAAGGATGCCACCGCCCACGCCGAGATGTTAGCCATTACGCAGGCCGAGGCAGCCGTCGGAGATTGGCGGCTCAACGATTGCACGATCTATGTGACCAAGGAGCCGTGTCCGATGTGCGCGGGCGCGCTGGTTTTGGCCCGAGTGGGGCGGGTGGTGTTCGGCGCTCCGGACACCAAGGCGGGAGCGGCCGGCGGCGCGTGGAACCTCCTGCAAATGCCGGCGTTGAATCATCGGTGCGCAGTGACCGGGGGCGTCCGGGCGGAGGAGGCCAGGGGGCTACTCCGGAGCTTTTTTGCCGAGCAGCGAGGCAAGTCGCTTCCGGGATCGGCGGCAGAGTGAGCGGCGGGGGGGGGAGGAGGGTGTTTAGCTGACGGAGATCATGGAGACGCGTTCGCCCTGGGGGGTTCGGGTAATTCCATGAGCTCCGGGGTCGAGGACGCGGCGTCCATCCACGAGCAAGACGTATTGATGGTAGCCGTGGGGCAGGGGGAGTTCGGTATGCCAGGAGCCGTCGCGTTGCCGTTGGAGGGGATGGAGGTTGGGGTTCCAGTCGTTGAAATCGCCGACGACGCAGACGGTTTGGGCTTCGGGGGCGTGGCAGTAGAACCTGATGGGTTTCAGGAGGTGGAGGGCGGTGTAGCGTTGGCGGGCGCCGTCCAATTGGGCCTTCGATGGGTAATAGGTCTTCATCAAAGCGATGGCGGATGGGCGCAGGGACTCGTTTCCTGGCGCCTTTTGGCCGGAACAGGCAGGATCTAGCAAGAACTGTGCTCATGCGGGGATTTTGAGCTAGAGGAGCGGGGAGTTGGGGCGGCGAGTTATTTCTCTAAGATGCTTCTGCGACGAAATATCGAATTGACATCCCGCGTTAGGATCTTAGACTCCTGCCACCTAAGAACGAAATCGTCCGAAATCGTCCGGAGCCATTATGAAACTGACTGCGTCTCTTCCCCGAATCGTCGCATCCCTCCTTTTGCTCGGCGCTGCATTTGTTTCCTCGGTCCAGGCTGCCGATGGGAACGCGCAAGTGCGGGGCGTCACCGGCCGGGCCTTTTATTCGAAGGACGGCGCTCAATTCAAGCCGCTCCGGGTGGGGACGAAGCTTCCCGCGGGGAGCGTGGTTCGCACGGAAGCCAACTCCAAGGTGGACATGCTGATTGACACCGACAAGTCGGTGGTACGTGTGCAAGAGAGCAGCCAATTGGGTATTGATACGCTGAAGGTGGATGACGCCGGCATCGAGCCCGTGGTGGAGAACGATCTGAACCTGCCCGCTGGCGAGATCCTGGGCAACGTCAAGAAAATCGCCGCTGCCTCCAAGTACCAGGTCAAGACCCCGAACGGCGTGGCCGCCATTCGCGGGACTGAATATCGCGTGAATGCCAATGGCCAAGTGACGGTCGTATCGGGCCGGGTGGCGGTGACGATCACCCGCACGGTCGGCAATCAGCAGGTCAGCCTGACGGTGATGGTGGAGGCGGGGCAGACCTTCACGCCGCCCCCTCAAACCGCCGAAGGCACCGCCCAGCTCCAACGTCTGGCGGCCAGTGGCAACGGCTCCGAACTGATCAGCTCCGCACCGCCGGCTGACATTGGGGGCATTATTATCGCGGTGCAGGATGCGACGGTGACCGTGACGGTCACCCCTCCGACGGCTCCGGGGACCGGGACGGCGGCCCCGCCGACGACGGATACGATCTTTGTCTCGCCGATCACGCCGGGCAGCAGCGGGGGCACCGGGACGGGCGGCAGCGGCAATCCGGGCTAATCCTTCAATTCTCTTCCAAACCCAGGGCGACTTGATGTTGCTCTGGGTTTTTTCGTTATGGAACCCCATTCACCCAAGTCTAAACGCCCTGTTCCCGCCCTCATTGCCATCATCGTGGTCGGGTTGGTTTGTTTGGCAAGAACGCTGTCGGAGCTGGAGGGGGGTCCGTCCAAACCGGAGGAAGGCCGGTTCGACGCCTTTAAGCGGCTGGAGTGGATGACGTATGATTGGAGGGTGCGGCAGGCGCGGCGGTTTCCGCATCCGAATGCGCCGAACCTGGCCTTCGTGTTTATCGACGACACGAGTGTGCGCAAGGTTCAGGAGGGGTTTCTGTTGAACCGGCGCTATGGTCTCCTCTGGCCACGGCACCTCTATGGGACCTTGACGCACGAATTGGCGGGGCAGGGCGCCAGGGCGATCGGCTTCGACATCCTTTTCAGTCCGCTTCGCTCTGACCATCCCCCGTGGCCGCATCCTAAGCGCAAGGAACCGGTTCCATCCGACGAGTTCTTCGCGCAGGAGTCGGCCGCCGCGGGCAATGTGATTTTGGGCTCGGAGCCGGAAACGCCTCCCTCCGAGTTGTTTCGGATGAGCGCCTGGGCGACGGCGGACGTTTCCACGGTGAAAGATGCGGATGGGATGCTTCGGCGCGTGTACGCGTTTCGGGATATCCGGATCTGGAATCCAGTTTTCGAACAGGTTGCCGAACTCAACCACTGGTGGGTGGAGCGGGAGGTGAACGAGGTGAAGTTCCTGGATCCGCTGACCCGGCAACCGGCTCGACCGCCGCTGCAGATTGATCGGAACGGGAAGTTTGCGGTGAAGGAATTGCTCCCGGATGCTGAGGAGGAGGAGGCGGAGCGGGTCGAGGCCTTTTTTGTGGTGCGGACGTGGCACATGGGGATCGCGCTGGCGGCGCGGGAGTTGGGCGTCGATTTGGACCGCAGCGACGTCGATCTGGAGGCGGGGCGGATCCTCTTGCGGAACGAGAGCGGGGTGGTGCGCGTGCTGCCGGTGGATCGTCACGGCCGATTGTTGATCAACTGGGAGATCTTGGTGGACGATCCGGACCTTACGCGCTTGAACGTCGATCCTCTGCTCCTGATGGGGGTCGCTCGGCAGGCTGGCTATCCGGTGACGAACGCGCCTGCGTCCGGCCGATTCAAGGACAAGCTTGTAGTCGTGGGGTCGTTGGCGGTCGGGGGCAATATGGCGGACATTGGGCCGACGCCGTTTTCGAAGGAGACGTTCTATGCGAGCACGCACTGGAATGTGGCGAATTCGGTGATTACGGGGCGTTTCATTCGGCGGGTGACGGCGTTGGAGGAGCAGGTGGCGATCATGCTGTTGGGCTTGCTGGGGACGATCCTCACGTGGAGGCTTCCGCCGTCGCGCGCCTCGTTCTGGGTGTTGGTTGCGGCGGGAACCTATGCGGCCGTGGCATTCTTCTGGTTCGTGCACGCTCGTTTCTGGCTGCCCGTGGTGTTGCCGTTGGGGGGAGGCTTGATCCTGACCCACATCGCGTTGGTGACTTACCGGGTCATCTTCGAGGAGAGCGAGCGGCGGCGGGTGAAATCGGTGTTTGCCAAGCTTGTCTCTCCCAACGTGGTCAACGAGTTGCTGAACCAGGAGCGGCTGGCACTGGGCGGGGCGCGTCGCCGCATCACGGTGTTCTTTGCGGATGTGCGGGGGTTCACGGCGATGACCGACGCGAATCAGGCGGCGGCGGAGGAATATGTGCGGGCGCGGGGTTTGTCCGGGGAGCAAGCCGAGGCCTATTACGACGAGAGCGCACGGCTCACGCTGGAAACGGTGAATCTCTACTTGGCTACGATTGCCGACGAGATCAAGCGGCACGACGGGACGTTGGACAAGTATATTGGCGACTGTGTGATGGGTTTCTGGGGGGCGCCGACTCCGAACGAGCGGCATGCGGTGAGTTGCGTGCGCGCGGCCATCGACGCCCAGCGAGCCATGTACCGTCTTAACCAGGAGCGGGCGGCGGAGAACGACCGTCGGAGCCGCGAGAACGAGGCTCGGCTGGCCAGCGGCCAGGATCCCTGGCCGCCGCTGCCCCTGCTCTCGTTGGGAACCGGAGTGAACTCGGGCGAGGCGATTGTCGGTCTGATGGGATCGGAGGCCCACATCTACAACTACACCGTGTTCGGCCGCGAGGTGAACCTGGCCAGCCGGCTGGAGGGGGTATCCGGACGGGGGCGGATCATCATCGGCGAAGCCACCCATGCCGACCTGGTCAGGTACGCGCCCGACCTTGCTCAGGGGTGCACAGAATTGGATCCGGTGACGCCGAAGGGTTTCTCGAAGCCGATCCGGATTTTCGAAGTGCCGTGGAGGCAGACGGAAGGGCAGGCGGGGGCGGCGGAGGCGGGGCGAGAGAATTTGGGTGCGCGGCCGCTGGAGACTTCGTAGGATGCGGGGGTGCGCACGGTCATTTACCCGGGCAGTTTCGATCCGCTCACGAATGGTCATTTGGACGTCATTCGCCGGGCGGCCCGGTTGTTCGACCGGTTGGTGGTAGCGATTGCGGCGAGCGAGGCGAAGCAGCCGTTGTTCACGTTGGAGGAACGGGAGCGCCTTGTGCGGCAGGCCGTGCGGAGCCTGGGCAATGTGCGGGTGGACACGTTCACGTGTCTGTTGGTGGACTACGTGCAGGGGCAGAAGGCCCAGGCGATTATTCGAGGGTTGCGGGCTATCTCCGACTTCGAGTTTGAGTTCCAAATGGCCCTGATGAATCGCCAGTTGAATGATCGGATCGAGACGATCTTCATGATGCCGAGCGAACGGTATACGTTTGTGAGTTCTCGGATCGTCAAGGAGATCAGCCGGTTAGGGGGCGACGTGGGGTCGTTTGTGCCCCGTCCCGTCATGAGTGCGCTGCGGCGACGGTTGGCGGCGGAGGGGGGGGCGAACTAGGGAGGGAAGGGTTGGGCGACCATGCCAGTGCTTGTCAATTTGCGTCACTTGGAGGATGGGCCGATTCGGCTGAGTGGGGAGGTGCCGTTGGAGGAGTTGGATTTGGAGGGGTTGGACGAGGTGTTGCGGGCGGCGGGGGGGTTGGAGTATGACGTGACGGTGGAGCGGTTGGCGGCGGGCCTCTTGGCGGCGGGGGAAGTGCGGATGGGGTTTGAGGCCGATTGCGTTCGTTGTTTGCGGGTGTTTTCGCTCGAGGTAGGGATTGGGGACTGGCAGGTTTTGCTGGAGTTAGAGGGGGAGGATGCGGCCCTGGTAAAGGAGGACTGCGTGGACTTGACGCCTCGGATGCGTGAAGATATTCTGCTCGCGTTGCCACAACACCCGTTGTGCGACCCCGGATGCGGCGGCTTGCCCCAGGCATCGGCCAGCCAGGCCGGTTCTTCGACAGGTTCCAGCCTTCGTGATGCGTCGTCCGCCTGGGACGCGTTGAACAAATTGAAACTTTGAACTATGGGCGTACCGAAACGGAAACCTTCGCACAGTCGTCAGCGCATGCGGCGGGCCTACAACAGCGTGCTGAAGTTGCCCCAACTGAGCACCTGCCCGCAGTGTGCGGCCCCGTATGTGCCCCATCGGGCCTGTCCTGCCTGCGGTTACTACAAAGGGCGCCAGGTGATTTCCGTTACGGCGACTGCCTGAGCCGCATATCCTGAAGCGCGGAGGTGAGGAGTTTCACCCTGCGCTTTGTGTTGTATGCGCATTGCTGTGGATGTGATGGGGGGGGACCATGGCTGCCAGGTCGTGGTCGAGGGGGCTTGGCAGGCCCTGCGTCACAACCGCGAGATCACTTCCTTGCTGCTGGTTGGCCAGCAGGAGTCCATCCGGGAAGCGCTGGGACGACTCCGCTGCCGGGACGAGCGGATTTCGGTGGTGCATGCGGCCGAGGTCTTGACCATGGAGGACAAGCCGGTCCTGGGGTTGCGCCGGAAGAAGGACTGTTCGATCCTGCGGGCGGTCGAACTGCTGAAGGACGGAAAGGCGGATGCGTTGGTTTCGCCGGGCAACACGGGCGGGGTGGTGGCGGCCTCGACCATCCGGTTGCGCACGCTTCCGGGGGTGGAGCGGCCGGGCATTGCCGCGGTCATTCCGGCGCCGGAGAACGAATTTGTCTTGTTGGACGCGGGGGCGAACGTCGAGGGGCGACCTCTTCACCTGGCACAATACGCGGTGATGGGCAGCGTGTTCTCCCGCGAGATACTGGGTTATGCCAAGCCGCGGGTGGGGATATTGAGCGTGGGGACCGAAGAGGTGAAAGGGAACGACTTGACGTTGGAGGCGCTACGGCTTTGCCGCCGTTTGGATTTGAATTGTGTGGGGAACGTGGAAGGGCACGACCTGTTCGCCAACCGTGTCGATGTGGTGGTCTGCGAGGGCTTTGTGGGGAACGTGGTGCTGAAGACCTGCGAGAGTCTGGCCAACGGGATATTCGAGTGGTTGAAGCGGGAGTTGACCTCGACGGCGCTGCGCCAGGCGGGCGCGCTGCTGGCCAAGGGTGCCTTTCGGGCGATCAAGCGCCGGGTGGACCCCGACAACCACGGAGGCGCGCCGCTTCTGGGATTGAACGGAAATGTGATGATCGCCCACGGCTCGGCCGGCCCGCGGGCCATCATGAATGCCATTCACCTGGCGAGCCGGGCGGTGCACAATCACGTTAATCAAATCATTACCGACGAGATCCAGCGGGCCGCGGAGCGTTTGTCTGTCGCCGCAACGGTCCCCTCGGCGGCCTTCCCCTCATGACCGTCCATTCTTCCTCCAGCCTGCGTCATCCGCGCGCCGCGCACGAATTCAAAGGCCGCACCTGTTCGATCGTCGGAGTGGGCTCCTACGTGCCGGAGCGGGTGCTGACGAACGCCGAGTTGGAGCGGATGGTGGACACGACCGACGACTGGATCACGACCCGCACGGGGATCCGGGAGCGGCGGATTGCGGCGCCGGGGGAGCACACGTCGGATTTGGCCACGGCGGCGGCGCGTCGGGCCTTGGCGGATGCGGGGATCAAGCCGGAGGAGGTGGACCTGATCATTGTGGCGAGCATTACGCCGGACATGCCATTTCCGGCCACCGCCTGTTTGGTTCAGCGCCAGTTGGGGGCGACGCGGGCCGCCGCGTTCGATTTGGAGGCGGCTTGTTCGGGGTTTCTCTACGGGGTTGAGGTGGGTCAGCATTTCGTGATGGCGCGGACATTCAACACGGCCCTGGTGATTGGGGCGGAGAAGTTGTCGAGCATTGTGGACTGGCAGGATCGGAACACCTGCGTGCTGTTTGGAGATGGGGCGGGGGCGGTGGTGTTGCAGAACCGGGCGGATTCGCATGGTCTCCTGACCACCTGCATGGGGGCGGACGGCAGCAAAGCGGACCTGCTTTGCATGCCCGGGGGCGGGTCCCGCGTGCCGGCCACGGTCGATTCGGTGGCCGCGCGGCTGCACTTCCTGCGGATGGACGGCAAGGAGACGTTCAAGAACGCGGTGACGGCCATGTGCAATGCGGCCCGCGAGGCCATGCGTCGGTGCGGGGTTGAGGTGTCCCGGGTGAAGTGCATCATCGCCCACCAGGCCAATCAGCGCATCATCGACGCGGTGGCGGAGCGGTTGAAGGCCACGCCGGAGCAGGTGTTTGTGAACTTGGACAAATACGGCAACACCTCCGCCGCCTCGGTCGCGATTGCCTTGGACGAGGCCGTGCATTCGGGGCGGATTGCCCGTGGGGATTTGATCTTGATGGTGGCGTTCGGGGCGGGCCTGACCTGGGCGTCGGCATTGATCGAATGGTAGTTGCAGGGATCCATTGACCGCGCGGGGCGCCATGATACATTAGGGGCGTTCTTAGTGACGACCTGACGACCAACCTTATGAGCAGCAGCAAACTCGACCGTTCCGGACCGTTCCAGCCGGTGACAGTCCATGGGCATCAGACCCAACTCACCCTCCCGCCCCACACCGTTCGGGTGAGCAAGAACGGGATCGAGTTCCTTTCCCCCCAATCGGTTCCGCTCTGGACGGAGTTGACCTTGACCCTGAGTGCGCCGGCGGATCACCAGCGGATCCGCTGCGCGGGGGTGGTCGTGAACTGTAGTGGGAATCGCCACTCCGGTTACGTCGTCTCGATCATGTTCACCCACCTCTCGCGGCAGGCGGAGCAGCGCTTGGCCGCGTCGGCTTGGCCTCGGGCCTAGCCGGAGGTCTTTCGCCCCCTCGCGTTTTCCCCTCTGGGGACCCCACCTTCCATGGAGCTATTCCATCGCATTTTACAGACCGCCATCGAGGGCGGGGCGTCCGATGTCCACCTGAAGATTGGCACGCCGGTCGTGTTTCGGATCAACCGGCAACTGCTTTCGATCGAGTGCCCGACGCCGACGGAGGACTGGATGAACAACGTGGTGGAGAACTTCGTGCCGCGCCACGCCAAGCAGCGGTTGGAGTCGGACCGGGAGGTCGACTTCTCCTACTTCGTTCCTGGGATTGGCCGATTCCGGACCAACGTGTTTCAGCAGCGGGGCCAGTATTGCATCGCCATGCGTTACGTGAAGACCCGGGTGCCGAGCTTCGAGGAATTGAACCTCCTTCCGGTGTTGAAGCGCATTGCCGAATCCCCTCGTGGCATTGTGTTGGTCTCGGGGGCTACCGGTTGCGGCAAGTCCACGACGTTGGCCGCGATGGTCGAGCACATCAACGCCAACTTCAAGAAGCACCTGATTACCCTGGAGGACCCGATCGAATACGTCTTCGATGACGAGCAGTCGGTGATCGAACAACGGGAGATCGGCTTAGATACCCACTCCTTCGCCATGGGGTTGAAGCACATCCTGCGGCAGGATCCCGACATCATTATGATCGGGGAGATGCGGGACGCGGTCAGCTTTCAGTCGGCCATGAGCGCCGCCGATACCGGTCACCTGGTGCTCTCCACGCTCCACACCACGAATGCCTCGCAGTCGGTCACGCGGATCCTGGATTTCTTCAAGCCGGACGAGCGGGATCAGATCCGGCGTCAATTGGCGTCCACCCTCCAGGCGGTGATATGTCAACGCATGGTGAACTCGATTGACGGCCACATGCTGCCGGCCTTGGAGATCATGATCAACACGCCGACCGTGCGGAAGTTGATCGAGGAGAATCGGTTGGACAAGCTGGCGGCGGCCATTGAGACCGGGGTTGACGATGGGATGCAGAACTTCAATCAGGCGCTGTACACCCTCGTTAAGGAGCGCAAGGTCAGCGAGGAGGAGGCCCTGGCGAAGGCGACCAACCCGCAGGCCCTGGAGATGAATTTCAAGGGCATCTTCCTCGACGAGGCCCGCCGGATCCTGAGTTAGCCCTCCTCCTTACTCCACGGGCAGTCCGTGGGCGTCCAAACGTTCGAGGATCATTTCCGTGGTGCGGCCGATGGCACCCTGATTGTCGCGGACCACTTGCCGGCCCAGGCGGGACAGGGTTTCGCGTTGGTCGGGATGGCTGAGCAGTTCGTCGAGCGTTCGCTCCAGTTCATCGGCGTTCGCTACGCGGCGGGCGCCGCCGCGCTGGACGAATTCGGAGGCGATCGGCTCGAAGTTTTCCATGTGCGGGCCGAAGACGATGGGGCAGCCGAGGGCGGCGGGTTCGATGGGGCTCTGGCCACCTTCGGCGGTGAGGCTCTTGCCGACGAAGACGACCGTGGCGTGTTCGTAGAAGTATCTAAGTTCGCCGGTCGTATTGACCAGCAGGGCCTGGCAGGTGCCTGCCTCGTAGCGGTCGGCGGCGGTGAGGGCACTGCGATAGACGAACTTCACGCCTGCGGTGGCCAGCGCGTCCCCGGCTTCCTTCCCGCGCTCGTGGTGGCGGGGAACGACGATGAGAAAGAGGTTGGGATGCCGTCGGCGCAGGTTCAGGAAGGCGCGCCCGAGGATGGCTTCCTCGCCGGCGTGGGTGCTCCCACCGACCAGGAGCGGGGCATCAAGGGGGACGCCGAGCTGGCGGAGGAGGGTGGGGACGTCGAGGAGTCGCCGTTCTTCGACCTTCGCGGCGTCGAACTTGAGGCTGCCGACGACGCGGATGGCCTCGGGCCGGACCCCGAGTTCGCGCAAGCGGGCGGCGTCGGCCTCGTTTTGTGCCCCGACGCCGTCGAACGAGGCGAACAGCGGGCGGAAGAGGAAGGGGAAGCGTCGGTAGCCGCGGTAGGAGCGGCCGGAGAGGCGGGCGTTGACCAGGAAGAGCGGGATATGACGGTCGGCGACTCGCCAGAGGAAATTGGGCCAGATTTCCGCCTCCACGAGGACGACGGCCTTGGGTTGGAAGGTGGTCAGGGCTCGCGCCACGTAGGGCCGGCGGTCGATGGGGTAATAGATCTTCTCGATGTGCGACGGCAGTTTGCGCTTCAACTCGGCCATGCCGGTTGAGGTGGTCGTGGAGACGACGATTTTGAGGTTGGGGACGCGCGGTTCGAGGGCGGCGACGAGTTGGGTGCAGATATTCACCTCGCCGACGCTGACCGCATGGAGCCAGAGGACCTGGCGGTTGGTAATGGCCTGCTTGGTCCTGGTGCTATAGCGTCCGAACCGTTCTCCGAAGCCTCCCCGCCAGTTGCCTCGGCGCAGCATCTTGAGGAAATAGTAGGGCGCGGAGAGGATGAACGAGAACGTGAATAAAATGTTGTAGAGAGTCCGCATCAACTGGTTGCCGCCGGACGGACATCCTCCGGCAAGCCGGGGTGGTTTCCAAGGAAAACGTGCGGGCGCTGGATCCGTCCGCTCATCCGCGGAAGAAGAGCCCCCAGATGAGGATGAGCGTCGGGAGCATGAAGGGCAGGGTGAAGCGGAAGACGTAGCCGAGGAAGGTCGGCATGTGCACCCGTTGCTGCTCGGCGATGGCCTTGACCATGAAGTTGGGTCCATTGCCGATGTAGGTGCTGGCTCCGAAGAAGACGGCTCCGACGCTGAGGGCGATGAGCGCCTGGATGGCGTCGGGGTTACGGAGGAGGACGGCGATTTGAGCGCGTTCCGGGGACAGGCCGGCGGCGAAGGTGTCGCGGGCGGCGGCGACGGCGGGGCCATCGGCGTAGGCGCCCAGGGCGGCGCTGAGGAAGCTCAGGTAAGTAGGGGCGTTGTCGAGCACGCTCGACAGCGTCCCGGAGCCCCAGAAGAACAAGGCCGGGGAGGGATGTCCCAGGCTGCGCGCATTGATTTCCAGCCAATCGAGGGCCGGCATCATCGTGGCGAAGATGCCGACAAAGAGGATGGCCACCTCCTGGACCGGGTGGAAGTTGAAGTCGTTCGCCTGGTGGATCGAGGGGCGGGTGGTGAAGTAGGATCCGGCGGCCGCTCCCAGCATGAGCGCCTCGCGGAGGAACAGGGGATGTTCGAGGAAGACCGCGCCGAGGATGACGCCCAGAAAGGCCAGGTTGGGCAGCCCTTCGCAGCGCCACTGGTCCGCGGGTTCGGCCAGGCGCTGGCGCACGGCGGCCGGCGCCCGGTGGTAATTGCGGCGGTCGACCACATAGAAAAGGATCAGGAGCGCGCCGACGCCGACCAGCCACATCGGCCAGCAGCGCTGGATGACCCACCAGAACGGGATGCCCTTGAGGTAACCCAGAAAGAGGGGAGGATCCCCGATGGGCGTCAGACAGCCGCCGACGTTGGAGACGATGAAAATGAAGAAGACGATGTGGTGGGAGGTGATGCGGTAGCGGTTCATCCGGATCCAGGGGCGGATCATGAGCATGGAGGCGCCGGTGGTCCCGAGGAAATTGGCCACGACCGCTCCGAGGAGCAGGAAGACGACGTTTTCCCGCGGGGTGGCTTCGCCTTGGACCGTGAAGTGGATGCCGCCTGCCACGACATAGAGCGAGCCGATGAGGGCGATGAAGCTAAGGTACTCGTGCGCGACGTGGAGCACTTGGTGGTGGCGACCAAGGACCGCGAGGTAGTAGAAGAGGGTGATGACGCCCAGCCCGCCGGCCACCTTGGGGTAATGCCGGCTCCACCAGCGCGGGGCCCAGAGCGGCGCGAGCGCGATCGAACCAAGGAGCACCACGAACGGTGCGATCATCCAAGGCGTGGGGGCCGGCGGGGCGGGATCCATGAGCCCAAATCGGGTTGGTCAGCCCGCGGCCGCCGCCGAGGTCACCGCCGTGACGCAGCGACCGCAAAGGGTGGGGTGATCGCGGTGCGAGCCGACGTCGGTTTCGAAGTGCCAACACCGCTCGCACTTTTCCCCCGCGGCCCGGGCGATGGCCACGTGCAAGCCGGGTTCTGCGCGGGAGGCCAGTTCGAGCTGCGAGACATTCAAGAGCTCGCGCAGCGGGTCAAGATCCGCAGGGTCCAGCGGAAAATCGGGTCCGCTTTCGATGCGGGCTTTGGCTTCGAGGGCCTTGCCGATGAGCTTGGTTTGGCGCGCCTTCTCGAGTTCGGGCAAGGCGCGTTCGCGGATGGTGAGCAGCCGGGTCCAGCGCTCCCGTTCCGCTGCGCTGCGGGTGAAGGGGTGGGGGTGCCAGACGGCCAAGTGGACGGAATCGGGGTCGTGGTCGGGAACGCATTCCCAGGCCTCATCTGCGGTGAACGAGAGGATGGGAGCGAGCATCGCACAGGACCCGGTGGCCAGACGGTGGAGGGCCGTTTGGGTGGATCGCCGACGGGGGGAGTTCGCGGGATCGGTATAGAGGCGGTCCTTCACCACGTCGTGGTAAACGGCGGAGAGTTCGACCGCCGCGAATTGGCTGAGCCGCTGGTAGACGACGTGGAACTCGTGTTGCTCGTAAGCAGCGGCGACGGCCTCTTCGAGGTGGGCGAAGTCGTCGAGGATCCAGCGGTCCAGAGGGGTGAGGAGGTCGTCCGGGACGGTGTGCGTTTTGGGGCGGAAGTCGTAGAGGTTGGAAAGCTGATAGCGGAGGGCGTTCCGGATGATGCGGTAGGCTTCCCCGACCTTTTCGATGCGCTTGTCGCTGACCATGAGGTCGTTGCGGAAATCCTGGCTGGCCACCCAGAGGCGGACGACATCGACGCCCCATTTGCCCACGTAGGCCTCGGCCGTTTGCGGCTTCTCGTAGCCGCCTTGCTTGCTTTTGGAGATCTTCTGTCGGTCCTCGTCGACCATGAAGCCATGGGTCAACACGGTGCGGTAGGGCGCGGCGCCCTGGCCAGCCAGGGACAGGAGCAGGGAGGATTGGAACCACCCGCGGTGCTGGTCGCTGCCTTCGAGGTACATGTCGCACTGAAACGGTCGGTCGGCGTCGCCGCGCAACTCCGGGCGGGCCGCGATGACCGCGCGCGAGGAGGAACCGGAGTCGATCCAGACATCGAGCGTGTCGGTGGCCTTGCCGACGGGTTCGGGGCCGGTCCAATCGGAGGGGCGGAGGAGCGGCCAGAGTTCGGAGACAGGCCGTTCGAACCAGACGTTGGACCCGTGCTGTTCGACGAGGCGGGCGGTGGCGCGGATCAGGCGGGCGTCGAGGATGGGGTGGCCGCTGGCATCGTAGAACGCCGGGATGGGGACTCCCCAGGCGCGTTGGCGCGAGATGCACCAATCCGGACGTGTGCGGACGGCGGCTTCCATGCGATGGCGTCCCCAATCAGGGATCCATTGGACTTGGGCGATGGTCTCGAGGGCGCGGGTGCGGAAACCGCGGCCGGGTTCTGGGGCGTGATCGATGCGGATGAACCATTGGTCCATGGCGCGGAAGATGACCGGGGTCTTGCTGCGCCAGCAGTGGGGGTAGCTATGGTGGTAGTTCTCCTGGTGGAGCAGGGCGTGACGAGCGCGGAGTTCGTGCAGGACCGCCTCGTTGGCGTCGCTCTTCCCGTGCTTTTCCAGGATGCTCCGTCCGATCAACGCCTCCGGCATTTGCTGGCCGCGGTCGAGATCTGACGTCCAGGCCAGGCAGCCATCGTCGTCCACGGGCGAGTAGATCGGCAGGCCAACCCGGAGCCCGAGGTGGTAGTCCTCCAGGCCGTGCCCGGGAGCAATGTGCACGAAACCGGTGCCGGTGACGTTATCGACGAAGTCGTCGCCAGGGTGCAGACGGCCGGTGCGCGCGCAGAAAGGGTGTTGGTATTCCAGGTCGCGGAGGTCGTCGGCGCGCAGGCTTCGGACGATCTGATAGTTCTCCCATCCGCACTTGGTCGCGACACTGGCGAGGAGGAGGGCGGAGACGATGTAATCCTCGCATTGCTCCTCGCGCGAGACGCGGACGAGGGAGTAATCGAAGGTGGAGTTGTAGGCGACGGCGAGGTTGGCCGGCAACGTCCAGGGCGTGGTGGTCCAGATGACGAGGAACACGCCGGGGCGTTCGAGCACGGGGAATTTGACGAAGATGCTCTGGCTGAGGTGGTCTTGGTATTCGACTTCGGCCTCGGCCAGGGCCGTGCGGCAGGGGATGCTCCAGTAGACCGGCTTCTTGCCCCGGTAGACGAACCCACGTTCCACCAGGTCGGCGAACAACCGCAACTCCTCGGCCTCGTAGTGGCGGTCCAGAGTGAGGTAGGGGTTCTCCCAGTCGCCCAGGATGCCGAGGCGACGGAATTGGGCGCGTTGGATCTCGACGTATTTGCGGGCGTAAGCCTCGCAGTCGCGGCGGATGGTGGCCGGATCGGCAGGGGGATGGCCCGCCTTGCGCATGTCCTGAGTGACCTTGAACTCGATCGGCAGGCCGTGACAGTCCCAACCGGGGATGTAGGGGGCTTGCCGACCGCGGAGGGAGTGGTATTTGACCACCATGTCCTTGAGGACCTTGTTGAGGGCGGTCCCGATATGGACGTCCCCATTGGCGAAGGGGGGGCCGTCGTGAAGGACAAAACGGGGGGCGCCGGTCCGGGCCTCCTGGATGCGGGCGTAGAGGCGGGAGCCTTCCCAACGGGCGAGGCGTGCGGGTTCGCGCGTGACCAGGTCGGCCTTCATCGGGAAGTCCGTGCGCGGCAGGTTCAGCGAGTCTTTGTAATCCATGGCCGGTTCGTTTCGAGAGCGCGTTGCCCTGCGCACCGTGGACCGGTTGGCGACCTGCCCGGCGGGGGCTGCGAGGGGTCGGCGAACCGGGACGCTGCCTGGAGGACGCTACGTCCGAAGAGGGGCGACGCTAGCAACCGGGGGGTGGGCGCGCAAGTCGCTTCCCATCAACCGTCGTTTCTCAGCAGCGCCCCGATCAGGTCTGAAGCGCGGGGCTACTTTGTTCTTCAGTCGCGGGGTGGGTTGGAGTTGAATGGGGTCGATGATGAGCGTGGAGCGCGGGGGGGATGGCGGCCTGGGCGGGGCTGGAGCGGGGGGCGGTGCGGGGATGGGGTTGGTGGATGAACCAGATCGGAATCGAGTATGGCAGGTCACAGTAAATGGGCGAAGGTCAAGCACTTCAAGGGTGCGATTGACGCCAAGCGGGCGCGGATTTTCGCCAAGTTGTCACGCGAGATCACGATCGCGGCGCGGTTGGGAGGGGGGGACGCCGACATGAATCCGCGGCTCCGGATGGTGTTGTTGAAGTGTCGCGCGGCCAACATGCCGACGGAGAACGTGGAGCGGGCGATCAAGCGCGGGGTGGGTGGGGAGGATACAAGCCAGTATGTTGATTTGACCTACGAGATCTTCGGGCCGGGAGGGGTGGCGTTGCTGGTGGAACTGAGCACGGACAACCGCAATCGGACGGCGGCCGAGATTCGGAGCTTGTTGACGAAGCACGGGGCGACGATGGCGACGGCCGGGTCGGTGACGCGCCTGTTTCAGCGCAAGGGTCAGATTATCGTGGCCCGGGAGGCGGCGGAGGAGGATCGTTTGATGGAGGTTGCCCTGGAGGCGGGGGCGGAGGATTTCCAGGCGGATGCGGACGGTTACGAGGTGCAGACCGAGCCAGCGCGGTTCGAGGCGGTGCATCGGGCGATCGAGGCGGCCGGGATCCGCTGCGCTGCCGCGGAGGTGTTACCGCTGCCGACGCAGACGGCCCGCCCGGACGAGGCGTCGTCGTTGTCGGTGTCGAGGCTGATCGAGGCGTTGGAGGAGCACGACGACGTGAAGGAGGTTTACACCAACGCCGATGGGCCTGGGGAGAGGGCGGGGTAGCCGGGTGGCCGGGCGATGAAAGGGGACTCCATCGCGGTGCGGGGCTTGCGGATGCTGGCCCGCGGGGTGTGCCATTATCCGCGCCTGTTCTTCTACCCGCAGGTGGTGCTGTTTTTCTGCTGCGCGCTGTTCACGGTCGAGCGGCTGCAATTCAGCACCAGCCGCAACGACTTGGTGGGAGCGGACAAGAAGTATCACCGTCATTTCCTGGAGTTTCGGAAGGAGTTCGGTCCCCAGGACGACCTGGTGGCGGTGGTCGAGAGTGAGGATCAGGAGAAGAACCGGCAGTTTGTCGAGCGTTTGGGGGCGCGGTTGGAGGCGGAGCCGAAGCTATTCGGGGAGGTGTTTTACAAGGGAGATCTGAAGGTGCTGGGACCCAAGGCGTTGATGTTCCTGGAGTTGCCGACACTCGAAACCCTGCACCAGACCCTGCGCGATTATCGGCCATTCTTGCAGCAGTTCGCCTCGGCCACGAACCTCGCCTCGCTGTTCCGGTTGGTGAACACCCAATTCCGCACCGCGCGTTCCGAGCAGAGTGCGCAGACGGAATCCATGATGCAGGCGTTGCCGGCCTTGACTCGGCTGGTGGAGGAGGCGGTCGACTCGCTGCGGCGGCCCGGCACGCCGCCCACCCCGGGGTTGACGGCCTTGTTCGGTGGAGGACCGGAGGCGGAACAGAGCCAGTACATCACGTTCGCGAGCAACCGGTTGTATTTGGTGACGGCGCGAGCGGCGCGGGAGGATCTGACCGCGGAGGCTCTGGCCCGGCTGCGAGTCCTGGTGCGCCAGACCCAGGCCGAGGTGCCGGGGTTGAACGCAGGGGTGACGGGGGAGCCGGTGCTCGAGTTGGACGAAATGAAGCAGTCGCAGGCCGACACGATGGTGGCGTCGGCCGTGTCGTTCATCCTGGTCGCGTTGATCTTCATTTATGGCTATTCGGAAACCGGGCGGCCGATCAAGGCCGTGTTGAGCTTGCTGGTGGGGTTAGGCTACACCATGGGCTACACGACCCTCGTCGTGGGTCATCTGAACATCCTGACCATCACCTTCGCGCCGATCCTTATCGGGTTGGCCATTGATTTCGGGGTCCACCTGATTACGCGCTACGAGGAGGAGTTGCGCCACGGGCGAACGGAATTCGAGGCGATGGAGTTGGCGATGGTGAACACGGGCCTGGGGATTCTGACCGGGTGCGTCACCACGTCGGTAGCGTTCCTGGCCATGGCGGCGACGAATTTCCGGGGCATCCAGGAGATGGGCATTATCAGCGGAGGGGGTTTGCTGGTTTGCCTGGTGCCGATGATGACGATCCTGCCCGTGTTGTTGTTGCGGGGGAGGCAGAATGTCCTCGACCACGCGGCGCCGCCGTTGGCGGACCGGCGTGCGCGGATCGAGCGTCTTTGGCTGGAGCGGCCCTGGGTGGTGTTGGGGTTTACCATCGCGACCGTGGGGTGGGGGGCGTTTCAGCTTCCCAAGGTCCGATTCGATTACAATCTCCTGAACCTGCAGAGCAAGGGATTGCCCGCGGTGGTGTTCGAGAAGAAGCTCATCGCTTCGGCCTCCAAGTCCGTGTTGTTCGCGGCGGTCGTGGCGGATTCCCAAGCGGAGGCTGCGCGTCTGGAGGGCATCCTGACCAATCTGCCGACGGTGGCTTCGGTCGAGTCGATGGCTCGGTTCTTGAACCAGGACCAAACGCGGAAGCTCACGGTCATCAGGGACGTCAAGGAGGAGGTCGGGCAAATTCGGTTTGCCGATCACGACCTGGATCCGGTGCGGGTATCCGAGTTGGTGGAGGCGTTGAAGACCACGCAAGGCTATCTGAGTTGGGCGGGCGGCACCCTCCGGCGGGAAGGGGAGATGGCCCTCTACCGGGAGATCAACGCCCTCCAAACGGCGGTGCATCGGTTGCTGCGGGCCATCGATCTGGATCCTGCCACGGCGATGGGGAAGTTGGGCGCGTTCCAGCAGGCCCTGTTCCGGGACATTCAGGAGACGTTCGCGGCGCTGGCGAACCAGCACGATAGCGGTCCGGTGCGGGCGGAGGACCTGCCCGAGGCCTTCCGCAAACGGTTCATTGGCGCGACCGGGAGACTCCTGCTGCAGGTTTACCCCAGCCTGGACGTTTGGCAGCGGGAGCATCAGGAGCGTTTTGTCGAGGAACTTCGCTCCGCCCTCGATCCGCAGCAGACGGATCGTCCCATTATCACGGGGACGCCGGTTCAGCTTTACGAGTATACCGAGTTGCTGGTGCGCAGCTACCTCGAGGCGGCGGAATATGCCCTGGTGACCATCGCCCTGCTGGTGCTGGTCCATTTCCGCTCCGTCCTGGCGGTCGTGCTGTCGTTGTTTCCGGTGGCGGTGGGGACGATCTGGACCTCCTCGCTGATGGTGTGGATGGACCTGCCGCTGAATCCCGCGAACATCATGACCCTGCCTTTGGTCGTGGGGATTGGCGTCACCAATGGGATCCATATCCTGAACCGGTTCGCCGAGGAGCAGAATCCCGGAATCCTGGCGCGCAGCACGGGCAAGGCGGTGTTGGTGTCGGCCCTGACGACCGTCGCCGGCTTCGGGAGCCTCGTTCTGGCCGACCACCAAGGGATCCGGGGATTGGGGTTATTGATGGCGGTGGGGACGGCGGCCTGCATGGTGGCCGGTTTGATGTGTCTTCCGGCGATGCTGATGTTGTGCCGCAGTTGGGGATGGGCTTTACGTTCCCCGCTCAAAGAGAAACCCAGCGGCGGTCTCTCGACCGCCACTGGGCCCGGAGGAACCGAGGTAGAAACCTCAATTAGGGGCAGACAATAGCTTAAGAAGGGGGGGGCAGTCAAACCTTAATTCGGCCAGTTTCTTCCTTCGGCACGGTTAATTCCCCGGGCGCTATCGTTATTGTGCCTTCATCCTCCGCGTTCCCTCCGCCTCGCCCAGGGCCGACCGGGCATCCGAAACCCGGTCGGTAGCCGGGGCGACTCCCTGCCATCCCCCCCAGTCTCTCGCGCCCGCATCCATGCCGGCGCTCCGTCGTCGTGCCCGCCTGCCGGCCGGGTGCCGGCCGAATCCGGGTGAGCCCGGTCGTCTTGACGTTCAGAGGTGTTGCCCTACTCTTCGCCTTTGGTCATCAATCGTAAATTCCAGGTGCACGACGCCCAGCCAGGAATGCTTGGAAAAGAGCGCACTTTGCGTGCTGGTCACGTGGGGCCGCCCGCGCGCACCGGGTTCCGACCATGCCTCGGAGCAAGGCGTGACGGAGAGGGGACGGGCGGCGCGCCGCGGTTGGCGGTCGTCCTCGCCGCTCTCCTGGGTCTGATCGCGGAGGGACGGCCCCAGGAACTTGCCGCCGGGCCGCTGGCGCAGGAGTTTCGTCTGACCTTGGACGCGGGGGCCCGGGCGGAGGCCTTCGGACCGCTGCTGAGCTGGCAGCGGACGCTGGAGACGACGACGTGGGGCATTCATCCGTTGCTTTCCGGGACATCCTACGATGCGGACGCTTCGGAGTTCGACCTGCTGTATCCGCTGTTGACTTACGATCGCTTTGGACCGGAGGCGCGGTGGCAGTTGTTTCAGGTCCTGAGCTTTGCCACGGGGGAACGGCAGGACGGGCGCACGATCGACCGGACGACCTTGTTTCCGTTCTACTTCCGCCAGCGCTCAAGCGACGGGAGCGACGATTACGCGGCGGTGTTCCCGTTCTATGGGCGGCTGCGGCAACGGTTTTGGCGGGACGAGGTTTTCTTCGCGGCGTGGCCGCTTTACACGGTCACGAGGAAAGGGGGCAAATTGGTGCCGCCCGCGGAAGGGGAGGCACCGGGGCCCCTGAAGCTGGAGGGGGGATACACTACTTACAATTACCTGGTGCCGCTGGTGCATGTCCGGGAGGGGGAGGGGTTGAGGGGGTGGCAGGTGTGGCCCCTGGCCGGTTACGAGGAACAGGCGCCCCTGACGCGGACGAACACCTGGGGCGAGTTGGAGGTGGTTTCGGGCTACCGCAAGTCCATGGCCTTGTGGCCGATCTACTTCGATGAGAAGACGCAACTCGGCACGGAGAACCCCCAGCACCAGCGGGCCGTCCTTCCGCTGTTCAGTTCGTTGCGATCGCCCGACCGGGACTCGTTCACTGCGCCCTGGCCTATCGGGTTGACGGTGACGGATGACCGCGCGAAGGGGTATCGGGAGTGGGGGTTTCCCTGGCCGCTGATGGTGATCGCGCGGGGTGAGGGCAAGACCGCGGATCGGATCTGGCCGTTTTACAGCCGGGTTGAGATGGGCGATTCGAGCAGCGGCTTTCTGCTGTGGCCGCTTTACAAGGTGAAGCGCGCGAAGGCGGCGCCCCTTGAGCGGGAGCGTCATCAGGTCTTGTTCTACCTCTACTCCGACTTGACCGAGCGGAACACTGAGACCGGAGAGGTGGCGCGACGCACGGACCTCTGGCCGCTGTTCACGGCCCGCCAGCGGGCGGACGGTTCCCGTCGGCTCCAGTTGCTTGCCCCGATCGAGCCGATCCTCCCGAACCACAAGAGCGTCGAGCGGAACTGGTCGCCCGTCTGGTCGTTGTGGCGTTCGGAGGCCAACGCGGTTACGGGGCAGCGGAGCGTGTCAGTGCTCTGGAACCTCTACCGCCGCGATGTCGAGGGCGCGTCGAGAAAAGGCTCGCTGCTCTTCGGGTTGTTTCAGTATCAATCGTCTCCTGAGGGCAAGCGGTGGCGGGTCTTCGGGGTGCCCTTCGGCCACCGACCCGCGGCGCCTCCGCGTCCGTCCTCCTGATCATGTTTCAGAACGTTGGCGAGATGCTGGTGTTGTGTTGGCGGGCCCTGCAGGCCTTGCCCTGGACGTGGCGTCAACGGCGCAAGGTGCTCGATCAGCTCTTCGAGATCGGGAATGCGAGCCTGCTCATGGCCTGCGTGCTGTCGCTGTTCATCGGGGGAGTGCTCGCGCTGCAGACGGGGCCGGTCCTGGTCGAGCGCGGGTTGGGCGGGTTTGTCGGGAGAATTGTTGGCCTGTCCATGTGCAAGGAGTTGGCGCCGGTGATGATGGCGGTCCTGATCGCGGGGCGGATCGGGTCGGCCATGGCGGCGGAGATTGGTTCGATGTGCGTCTACCAGGAGATCGACGCGCTGCGGACGATGAACATCAACCCAGTCCAGTACCTGGTGTTGCCCCGGATCGTGGCCATTAGCTGCGCCCTCCCGCTCCTCGTGCTGTTCTCGGTTCTGGTCGGGTGGATGGGCGGGGCGCTGGTCAGTGCGTTCAATCACGACATCGCCCTCCCCTTCCCAAGCTACTTCAACAGCCTGCGCGAGGGCGTCGAACCCGGGGACGTCGTCAATGGGTTGGTGAAGAGCCTGTCCTTTGCGGTGGTGATCGGGGTGGTTTCCTGTCACCAGGGTCTGACCACCCTGGGCGGTCCCCGCGGGATTGGGCGGTCCGTGACCAAGGCGGTGGTGAACTCGATTGTCCTGATCCTGATTCTGGACTATTTCCTCACCCGCCTGCTGATGCACCTCGAATGATGAGCACCTCCCCTTCTCACCCCGGCGGCGTGAGCGTCCAGGTGCGCGGCCTGCGCAAGTCCTTCCTGGGCGTGCCGGTCCTCAAGGGGATCGACTTGGACGTGGCTCCTGGCGAGATCTTTGTGGTGATGGGACCCAGCGGCAGCGGCAAGAGCGTGCTGCTCAAGCATCTGATCGGCCTGGAGACCCCGGACAGCGGCTCGATTCGCATTGGGGGCGATCCCATCGAGCAGGAGGGAGTGATGGATCGCTATCGGATGGCCATGGTGTTCCAGTCGGGCGCCTTGCTCAACTCGTTGACGGTGGGCGAGAACGTCGGGCTCTATTTGAGCGAGCACCGGCTGAAGTCCGAGGACGAAATCGCCCGCATTGTTGCGGCCAAGCTCGCCTTGGTGGGCTTGGCCGGCACCGAGCAGCGCCTGCCCGCCGAACTCTCCGGCGGCATGAAGAAGCGGGTGGCCATCGCCCGCGCCCTCGTCATCGAACCCCAACTCCTCCTCTACGACGAGCCGACCAGCGAACTCGATCCGCTGATGGCCGTCACGGTCGCCGAAGAGATCGTCCGCTTGCGCCGACGCATCGGAGTCACCTCGGTGGTGGTCTCCCATGATCGCGACCTGGCCTTCGGGATCGGCGACCGCCTGGCCATCATGTTCGAGGGCGAGATTGTGTGTCTGGGCACGCCGGAGGAGATCCGGCGCGCGGAGGACCCTCGCCTGCGCCGGCTTCTGACTGCCGATTTCAACTTCGCCACTCAACCTGCCTTCCCACGGCCATGAAAAACACCCTCGAGACCCGCCTCGGCCTCTTCTTTGCCCTCGCCATGATCTCCGCCGTCCTCCTGCTGGAGATGGTGGGTGGCCTCGATGCCTGGCGGGGAGGCAAGGACATCAAGGCCCGGTTCGCCGGCATCCAGGACCTCAAAGTGGGCGACCCCGTCAAACTGGCCGGGGTCCAGGTCGGTCGAGTGGCCACCATCGACATCGCGGAGGGCCAGGTCGAGGTGACCATGAAGCTCGATCGCCGTCACGAGTCGAGCGTCCGCACCGACAGCACGGCCACCATCAAGTTCCTCGGGCTCATGGGCCAGAACTACATCGCCCTCACCTTCGGGACGAAGGGATCCCCCGTCGAGCAGGGGGCCATCCTCACGACGGTCGAGCAACCCGACCTGAGCCAACTGATGACCCGCCTCGATAATGTGGCCAAGGGGATCGAGTCGATTACGACCAGCCTGAGCGGCGACAACCTGCAAAACCTCCTCACCCCATTCACCGACTTCCTCAAGGAGAACAAGGATCGGCTCTCCGCCATCCTGGCCAACGCGTCCAACATCACCGCGCAGGTGGCTTCCGGGGAAGGCACCGTGGGTAAACTCATCTATGACGACACCCTGCATCAGAGTGCCCTGGCCACCGTGACCAACTTCAACCAGACCGCCGAGACCGCCCACGCCGCCCTGGAACAGGTGCGCAGCCTGATCAGCGACCTCGAGGCCGGCCGGGGCACCCTCGGCAAGCTGGCCACGGACGATGCCCTCTACAAGGAGGCCGTGGTGGCCGTGACCAACCTGCGCGAGGTGCTGCAGAAAGTGAATAAGGGGGAAGGCTCCGTCGGCAAGTTGGTGAACGACGACACCCTCTTCAAGAACGCGAAGCTGACCTTGCAGAAACTTGACAAGGCCACCGAAAGTCTCGAGGACCAGGGGCCGCTGAGCGTGCTGGGCATGGCGGTGGGACGCCTGTTCTGAAGCGGGATCATGCGCATCGTTCCACCGCGGAACTCGCGGCTCGCACGGATGGCAAGGCGGTTGCGGGGATGCGCGGTCGAGGGCGCTGCTCCAAAGGGTTTCGATGGAACTCTGAAGGGCAGGGCGTCTCGCTTCGAAGTAAGGACGGCTGGACGGCTGCCAGGAGATCCGGATGCGCTTGACTTCGCGGATAGACATTAGATTCTTTGCGCACTTGCCACCCTCATCTTGATCTACACTGCTTGATCGGGAACCCCGTGATACCGGGGAAGGGCAATCCTTGAGGGGCGATGTTCAACGTCCATGGTTTGCCAGCGATCAATGCGCACGGGGAACCATGCATACCGAAAAGCTCCTCGGAGCACTCCGCCTATGAGAATCCTTGTCAACCAGGGTGTCGCATCCCCTCTTCCGGTCCTGCGGACCGCGGACGAGTCCCGGGAACACCCAACCCACGCCCGCGTCAGGACGGC
Organism: uncultured Verrucomicrobiota bacterium; assembly: GCA_964629545.1. GTDB lineage: Bacteria > Verrucomicrobiota > Verrucomicrobiia > Limisphaerales > CAZVRY01 > CAZVRY01. The sequence goes on from CAZVRY010000018.1 coordinate 42,525, forward strand.
CAGGGCTTCGCAAGCATCCCCCCAGCGTCGCGCGGCCGGCCGGGTCGCCCGGTTGGGCGGGCTCCTGGGTGCCTTTCTAGGGCTGGCCTGGGGCACTACGGCCGGCTTGGCCGGCACCTTGAATGCCAACTTCGATGGGGGAATCCCGGCGGGGGTTAACCTCTACGGATCGGCTCTGGGCTACGATCACTCGACGGGAGGGGTCAACAACTCCGGGGTGTTGAAGCTGACCGAGGCGGTTGGCAGCCAAAGCAGCACGGTGATCATCGACGACTTCGATTCCGGGCAGACGGTGGGAGGGTTCGAGGTGACCTTCGACCTCTACATCGGCAGCGGGAACGGTGCGGACGGAATGTCGTTTTTCTTCGGGGATTTCGCCGACGGCACCTTCGGCGAGGAGGGGCCGGGGACGATTCAAGGTCTGACGGTCTGCTTCGACGTCTACAACAGCGGCGGCACGATCGCCGAGGCCCCAGCCATCGATTTGAAGTGGAACAACGCGCTGCTCATCCACCGCCTGGTGGGAGCCGCCAGCACGACGACCGGCGCGCAACCCATCGGGTCGGCGAACACCATCCGCACCCAGACCACGGCGGGGGGAGCGCCGGTCTATTGGCCGGTCAAGATCCGCGTGGACCCGGACGGGACCCTCGACCTGACCTACAACAACACCGTGGTCTTCACTAACATCCCGATCTTCCGTCCCATCACGGACATCACCCTCGGGCCGGCCACGCGCTTCGGCTTTGGGGCTCGGACGGGCGGGTCTTATGACGCCCACTGGGTCGACAACCTGAACATCACCACCTTCCCGGTGGCCGCCAGTTCCGGCCAGCCTCACTTGGTGACCTGTCTCCCCATCTCGATGCTTAACGCCACCACCGGGGGGCCCGCCAGCGCGGTGGCCGGTGTGCAGATCGGCCTGAAGGACGCGGACTACTCGGTGAACCCCGCCTCGGTGACGATGACGGTCAATGGCGCGGCGGTGACGCCGGTGGTCACGAGGGTGGGCGACGTTTCGCACATCGCGTATGCCGGGGCGGCGGGTTATTTGGCGGCCGGGGTCAATACCGTGGTGGTGAGCTACACGACCACCAGCACTCCGGCCTTGGCGAACAGCTTCACCTACAGCGCCGTGGTCGGAACGGCGGCGGCCATTCCTGAAAGCTACGCCCTGCCCTCGGCCGACCTCGGCCAGCCGGGCTTCAAAGCCAAGCTCTACCAGATCGACATCAACCGAAACCCGGCCACCGGCCAGGCTCTCAACGCCGAGCGCCAACTGGCCGCCGGTTACATCGACCCCACCACCGGCCAACCCTACCCCAACACCGCCGCCACAGACTGGATGGATATGTTCGGCAACGTCCTCGCGTCCGCCGATGCGGACGGTTACTTCACGATCCCCGATCTCATCAATTGGAATCAGGACGCACCGGCCGCCGCGGGCAATTTCTCGATGAACAGCAACCCGCCGCTCGAGGATCAACCGATTCCTGGGTTGACCGGGAACCTGGGGCCCAACGGCACCGATCGAGCCGTCTTCTCGATCGAGATGATCCTGGAACTTAAAGCGGGCGGGTATCGCTTCGGCGTGAACAGCGATGACGGCTTCCGCCTGTCCTTTGGCCGGGGGCCAGGCGACGTGGCGGGGGTGCAGTTGGGGACGGCGGGCGACCGCGGGTCCACCGACTCGATCATGGACGTGCTCATCACGAAAGACGGCTACTATCCGGTTCGGCTCATGTACTTCGAGACCGGGGGCGGCGCCAACTGCGAGTTCTTCGTGCTGGATGGGAGCGGGGTGAGGTGGCTGGTCAACGACCTCACCGCCCCTAATCCCGTTCGCGCCTACCGCGCCAGCGCGGCGACGCCGCCCTACCTCTCGCGCGCCTTGCCGGCGGTGGGCTACTTGTGGACGTTCGCCGACCAGGATCTGGTCTTGGACGTGACCGACGGCGCCGCGCCGATGACGGCGGGGTCCGCCGTGCTGACGCTGAACGGCACGGAGCAGGTGCTGACTGCGAGCAAGGTGGGCAACGTCACCACCCTCAGGCGAGCGAGTTCGCTGGCCAACCTCCTGCCTTCCGGGGTGAACACCGCGGTGCTCGTTTACGGCTACAACGACGGCGGCACTCCGAAGACCTTGACCAACACCTGGACCTTCAGCGTTCCGCCCTACACCCGGCCGATCCCGGCGGGCAACAAAGTCCCTGCATCCGCCGTCTCCGGCACTGGATTCCACGTCCGGACCCATCAACTGGACCGGTCCGGTGACGCCAATCAGGGCAACGGCGGCCGTTACACGGGCCAGAGCGGCGGCAACAGCAACATGCCCCGGCCCGAGATGCAGTTGACGGACGGGTTTATCAGCCGGGCCACCGGCCTGCCGTATCCCAACCGGGCCGTTCCGGGACCGGCCGCCGACGGTGGCTACGACGTTCCCGATGTGTTGAACTTCAATCACGGCCAGAGCGCCGGCGGACCCGCCGCCAACGCGGGCATCTTCAACCTCGATGGCCAAGTCCCCGGACTCCCTGGCAGCGGCACGTCCAACTTCGGCCTCGATAATTCCACCAGCGAGTTCACGACCTACCTGGAACTGAAGGCGGGTGTGCATATCCTCGGGGTCAATGTGGACGATGGCTGGGCCTGCTTCTCCTCGCCCAACGTGAAGGACACCTTAGGCACCTTGCTGGGGTGGCGTAACGCCACCGGCGGTCAGAACGGCAGCCCGGCCCACTACCCCAATGCCGTGTTCACCGTGATCGTGCCCGAGGACGGCATCTATCCGTTCCGGATCCTCTTCTGGCAGGGCGGGGGCGGCGTCAACATGGAATTCCTCAGCATCGACCGCGACACTGGCACGCAGTTGTTGGTCAATGACGTGAACGGTCAGTTCCCCTCCGTGGTCGCCCTCAGCGGCGCCACGGTCTCGCCCATCGCGGCCTACAACGCCTACAGCGGTCCGGTCCGTCCCTGGGTCAAGTTCTCGGTCTATCCCATGCCCACCCACGCCACGCTGTGGCAGACCACATTCCAGCAAAGTGGCCCCGGGCCCATCCGCATCACCGTGCCCGCCGGCAACCCGGCTGACATCGCCAACGACGAACCCCGCCAGGATCAGGCGCTCGTGAATCGTCCCTTCGGCGATGCCATCGGCGCCATCGTGGCCGACCTGGGCGGAGGTTCCGTCGGCATGGTCTTGGACGGCGCCACGGTCACGCCCACCGTCACCCCGGTGCCGAACTCGACGGACATGCTCGTTCTCTACACGCCGAACCCGCCGCTGGCTTCCGGTTCGACGCACACCGCCGGCCTCGTCTACGCCGGCACCACCAACTACTGGACCTTCACCGTCTCCACCTACGTGGAAGTCCCCACCGGCACCGCCGTGCCGCCCAGCGAGGTCGACCCCTCCGCCATCGGCTTCCGAGCCAAGGTGGTCCAATCCACCGCCGCACGCCCGGGCGGCAACACCGTGGCCGCCGCCGAAGCCCACCTGACCGGCACCCCGGCGAACGTGGTCAGCGACGGCCCCGGCCCCGATGGCTCCTACCTCGTTCCGGGAATCATCAACTGGAGCAGTCGCCGCGTCCCCGGCCAGACCGGGGCCGAGATTGGCAACTTCATCGACCTCACCGGCATGGCCGGAGCGCCCGGGTTCCCCGATCAGCCGATCCCCGGCCTGCCCGGGACTGGCGCCAACAAGGACAACGTCACCGCCGAGATCTTCGCCTACCTCGAACTGCCCGCGGGCTATCAGAAGTTTGGCGTGAACGGCGATGACGGCTGGAAGGTGCAAATCGGCCGGCCTGGCGAGACCACCGGAACCGTGCTCTTCTCTCGGGATCGCGGCGCCGGCGCCCGCGACATCCCGTTCGCCTTCATCACCCCCGAAGCGGGCCTCTATCCGGTCCGCCTCCTCTACTACCAAGGTGGCGGCGATGGCAGCATCGAGTTCTTCACCTACGGGGCCAATAACACCAAGATCCCGGTCAACGACCGCAACAACCCGAACTCGATCAAGGCCTACTATGCCCTGAAGGCGGCGACGGTTCCCACCATTGACCTCACCGTGCTGCCCGACGGCTCGGTGCGCCTCACCTACACCGGCAGGCTCGAGTCCACCAGTTCCCTCAGCCCCGCCGACTGGCGCCCTGTCGACGGTGCGACCAGTCCCGCGGACATCATGCCCGCGGATCCGCAGCGGTATTACCGCGCTGTGAACCCCTAGAATCCTTGCCGCCCAGAACTTGATCAAATCAAGTCAAGTTCTCGTCCC
>CAZVRY010000019.1:0-20415 GCA_964629545.1 uncultured Verrucomicrobiota bacterium
CTTCACGACCGAAAGCGTCAAGCTGTTCCCCATGTTCAAGAAGTGGGGCTTCGACACCATCGAGATTCCCGTCGAAGATCCCTCCCACCTCGACCCCGCCTACGTGAAGGCCGAACTCGATCGGCATGGCCTGGTCTGCGGCTCCGTCTGTGCCTGCATGGGACCTGGACGCGACTTTCGCGGGTCCGCCGAGGACCAGCAGACCGCCATGACCTATTGCAAGGCCTTGCTCGATCAGATGGTGGTCCTGGATTGCCCCTCTCTCATTGGCCCGGTCTACAGCGTGGTGGGACGGGCGGACGCCGAGGACGACAAGGCGAAGAAGACCCAGTGGAAGTTGGTGGTGAAGAACCTCAAGCAACTCGCCAAACACGCGGTCAAGACCGGCCGTCAGATCTGTATTGAGCCGCTCAACCGCTTCGAAACGGATTTCCTCAACACGTGTGATCAGGCGCTCCAATTGATCGCCGACGTCGGCAGTCCTGCCCTCAAGGTGCACCTCGACACCTTCCACATGAACATCGAGGAGAAGAGCTCGGCCAAGGCCATCCTTAAGGCCGGCCGACTCCTCGGCCATTTCCACGCCTGCGGCAGCGGGCGGGGCACCCCGGGACACGACCACATCGATTGGCAACCCATCGTGGCCGCCCTCCGCAAGGTCAAATACCAGGGCGACGTGGTCATCGAGTCGTTCACGACCGATGTCAAGGTCATCGCCCGCGCCGCGGCCATCTGGCGCCGGATCGAGCCCACCCGCGACGAGATCGCGGTCAAAGGCCTCAAGTTCCTCCGCCAAGTCCTGGGTTGAGCCCCGCCGCTCGGGGGCGAAGCGATCGCCCCTCCGCGGAGCCAGCCCGGGTCGAGATCGAGACCCGCGCCAGTAGGAATGACGGTGCGCCCGGACGGGCGATCGGCTCCCGACCCCCAGCGTGTGCCTGCATCCATGAAACGTGACCTCGAACTGAAGCGCGCCTCCCGGTCCCCCAACCGCCTTCCCCGCCCAATCCTCGGCCCCCGGTCCAGCGTCTGGTCATGGGTTGTGGGCGTTGGACCCGCCGTCCTGGCGCCGTGCTCCCTGGCCGTCTACATGGCCGGTTCGCCCGTCGCCTCCGCGGCCATGCCCGACGCCCTCCAGGCCGTGCGCGCCGTCGGTCCCGAAGGCCGCGGCAATGCCGAGGCCACGCCGGCTTGGCGGGAACTGGCCGCCGCCGATCCCGCGGCGTTGCCTGCCCTCCTCGCCGCCATGGACGGCGCCAACGAGATCGCGGCCAACTGGCTTCGGACCGCAGCCGACGCCGTGGTGGATCGGGCCCTCCAAGCCGGTCAGCGCCTCCCGGTGCCCGCACTGGGCTCCTTCCTCCTCGACCCCGCCCACGATCCGCGGGCGCGACGACTGGCCTTCGAGATCCTCGGACGGGTCGAACCTCAGGCCGCCGCGGCGTTAGTGCCGGGCTTCCTCAGTGACCCGGCCCCCGACCTGCGCCGCGACGCGGTGGAAGGCGTCATCACCCAAGCCGTCGCCCAGCAAGCGGCCGGCCGTCCCGAGGCCGCGATCCTCCTGTTCCGCCAAGCCCTGGGCCACGCCCGCGAGGTCGACCAGATCGAGCAGGCCACCCAGAGCCTGCGCGGGCTCGGGCAGACGGTGGACCTGCCCCATCTCCTGGGATTCATCACGCGTTGGAAGGTCATCGGTCCCTTCGACAACACCGGGATGCGCGGTTTCCAGCAGGCCTTTCCCCCGGAACAAGCCCTCGATCTCCAGGCCGATTACGAAGGCAAGGGCGCCCGGGCACGCTGGGTCGACTTGGTCGCCCAGGACGACTTCGGGTTCGTCGACTTGAATCAGCCTTTCGGGAAACTAAAAGAGGTCTGCGGCTACGCCGTCACGACGTTCCAGGCCGAGGCTCGGCGACCGGTGGAATTGCGCCTGGGCAGCGAGAACGCCTGGAAACTCTGGCTCAACGGCCAACTCCTCTTCGCCCGCGACGAATACCACCGCGGCCGCGCCATCGACCAGTACCGCATCCCCGCCACCCTCCAGCCAGGTCCGAATACGCTCCTGGTTAAAGTCTGCCAAGACGCCCTCGTGGAGGACTGGACGGTCGAATGGCAGTTTCAGCTCCGCATCACCGACCCCCTCGGCACCCCCGTGCGCCCGGCCGCCATGGAACCACCTCAGCCATGAACCCTCCCGCCCTCCTCGCGCTCACCCTCTGCCTGGCCGGCTCCCACGTCCTCGCCCGCGCCGACTGGCTCCAATTCCGCGGCCCCCAAGCGGCCGGCCAGGGCCACGAGGCCGCCCTGTTCCCCCATCCCCAACCTCGCCTCGCCTGGAAAACCGAACTGCCCGGACGCGGCCTGTCCTCCCCCATCGTGGTCGGAGACCGCGTCTTCGTGACCTGTTCGAGCGGCCCGGGCGAGCGGCGGCTGCACCTCCTGTGCTTCCGGGTCGACGATGGCACCAAGCTCTGGGAACGGCGGTTCCTCGCCACCGGGCGAACGCTCTGTCAGGAGAAGACGGCCGTGGCTGCCCCCTCGCCCGTGTCCGATGGCGCGCGCGTCCTCGCGGTGTTCTCTTCCGGCGACGCCCTCTGCGTCGACCTGGACGGAACGGTGCTGTGGTTCCGCGCGTTGGGTCAGGACTACGCGAACGCCAGCAATAGCCTCGGCATGGCGTCGTCCCCCGTCTACGCCGGTGGGGTCTTCGTCGTGCCGCTCGAAACCGACGTCGAGTCGCTCGCGGTCGGCCTTGACCCGGTCACCGGCACGAATCGCTGGCGGCTCGATCGCCCCAAGCGGGCGAATTGGACGTCGCCGGTGGTCGATCCCGCGAACAACGGGGCCGTCGTCTACCTGCAGTCCAGCGCTGGGCTGCATGCGGTGGAGGCGGCGACCGGCCTCGTGCGGTGGGTTTACGCGGAAGGGGCGTCGACCATCCCTTCGAGCACGCTCAGCGGCCACCTGCTCCTGGTGCCGTCGCACGGGCTCACGGCGCTGCAGACCGCCGGCGACGCCCTCCCCAAACAGGCCTGGCGATCCGGACCCCTGCGGCCCGGCACGGCAAGTCCTTTGGCGGTGGGCGACCGGGTGTTTCTGGTCAACGATGCCGGGGTCCTGACCTGTGGGGACGTGTCGGAGGGCAAACGGATCTGGCAGGTGCGCCTCGAAGGTCCGTTCAGTGCCAGCCCAGTGGCGGCGGGGCCCTGGCTGATCCTGGTGAACGAAAAGGGGTTGCTTCAGGTCGTGGACGTCACCAGGCCCGAGGGCGAGGTCGTGGGCCGGCTCGATTTGCAGGAAACGATTCTCGGCACCCCTGCCCTCAGCCACGGCGCGCTGTTTGTGCGCAGCCACCGCCACCTCTACCGCGTCGCCAGCGCCCCGTGACCAGAGGCTACCGCATGAGATAACCCAGGAGATCGCGCACCTGGTCCTCAGGCAAGGAATCCAGCAGGCCCTCCGGCATCAGGGAAAGCTCGGAGGCCTCCACCGCGACAATCTCCGCGCGCTCGAGCGTCAGCTTGGCCGTCGGCGTCTGCAACTCGAGCATCCTCTCCGTCTGCGCCCCCACCAGGCCGTTCAGGATCTGCCCATCCTTCAACTCCACGACCGACACGCGATAGTCGGCCGCGACGAGAGCGCTGGGATCGAGGATGTTCTCGAGCAGATAATCGAGGTTGCGCCGATCGGATCCGGTGAGATCGGGTCCGATCGCGGCCCCCTCGCCGTTGAGCCGATGGCAGGCGCCGCAGAGGTTGCGGAAGTGCTCGCGTCCCTGGGCCAGATCGGCCGCGGCCAGGTGCGCTGGGCTGAGCCTCGCCTTGAGCCGTTGCCGATGCGCTTCCCGATCGGCAGAGAGGCGGATCGACGGCGGCCACAGCGCATCGAGGCGCTGGTTGACGTCCGGGTGCTCGAGGCTGCGCATCTGGCGCACGTTGAACGCCGGCACCTCCTGGCGGGCCACCGCGCCGGTGCGCACGGCCTCCAGGAGGGCCAGCGCCCAGGCCGGCCGCGAACTGAGGGTGTTGATGGCTTCTGCCCGCCCGGGCGGGTAGAGGCTCGGCAGCGCCCGGACCAGGAGCTCGGCCGTGTTGGTCGGATTGCACGCCGCCAGTCCGCGGACCACCGCCGGCGCCAAATCATGATCGTTCAAGAGCCCGAGAAACAGGGGCACCAGGCCGTCAGCGCGGGTCTGCACCAGGGCCTCCAGGGCGCGCTGCCGGGTCGCCAAATCGCCCGCGCGATCAAGCAGGGTCTCCTTGAGTTGTTCCATGGCCCGGCCATCGCCAAAGACCACCGCCAACTCGCGGGCGAGGCGGGCCACGGGGACGTGGACGCTGCCCGTCAGAAGAGGCCCCACCTCGGCCCAGGCCGGCGGCGGCGTGGCCTTTCTCCAGCCGCGCACCGCCTCCGTCATGCCCTCCAACACCTGTTCCTGTACCCCCACCTCCGCACCAACCCCCAGCCAGCGTACCATTCGCTCGACAGGCCCAGGCGCACGCTCCAGTTCCGTCGTCACCCGCCGTGCTAAGGCCCGCCGCACAAAGGCCGGCCGCGTGCGCGTCAGCAAATCGACCGCCCCTCCCGGGTCCTGCCCCACCACCGGCTGCAGGCCATACCAGATCAGCCGCGCCAGCATCGGATCGTCAGCGTAACGCTCGTCCGCCACCAACCCCTCGGCCACCGCCAGCCGCTCCCCGCGCGGAAGCTTCTGGAGCAGGGAGGCGAGATGAAGGCGCACCAAGCCGGACGGTTCGACGCGCGCCCGGTCGCGAAGGATGGGCAGGGCGGCCGCTTGAGCGGCACTGAGAGAAGGGTCGGGCGGGAGCGCGAGGCCTCGAGCCGTGGGTGTCCCTCCTTGAAAATGAGTCGTGATATCCCCAGGCACCGCGTCGAACAACAGCCGCCAGGCCCAGGCGCGCACATGCTCGTCGGCATCGTCGCGCGCTAACCCCGCCAACCACGGGTCCTCCGCGCCCCCGGTCACAAAAAGAGCCCAGAGCGCGCGCAGACGCTCGGCGGCGTCTGGGGACGCGGCCAAGCGCTGGTGCAGGGCGTGGTGGACGGCGGCAAGGTTGGCGCCGCCGGCCGCCCTTTCCTGCAGAACCCGTCGGGCCTGGCGGACAAACCACTCGTTCCGATGAAACTGCAGCGCCACTAACTGGGCGTCGCTCTGCCCCGTTAGGTCCAGGGCCGACGGCACCTCCTGACCCCGGACACCGTAGGTGACCTTGTAAATCCGGCCGGACCCGCGATGGACACCGTCGTTCTCGTGGCACTCGCCAATATCCGACCAATCAAGCAGGAAAACCCCGCCGTCCGCCCCCGTCGCCAATTCGATCCCCCGAAACCACGGGTCGTCGAAGAAGGCAAAGTCCGCGTCATGCCGCCCCACGTAGCCCGCGCCCGCCCGCTCGAGGCGATCCGTATTCAGCCGATGACCGTGCAGGTTCACGGTCAGCACACGCCCGCGGTAGGAGGCGGGCCAGTTGTCGCCCTGGTAAATCAACAGGCCCGAGTGGGCGTGACCGCCCCCCGCCGCCGCCGTGCTCGAGCTCATCCCCTTGGCCGCCGTCATGTTCCAACTCTCCCGGGTGTCCCAGTGGAAATGGTCGGCCGTCTGACTAACCAGGCCGTAAAGATAAGGGTCGCCGTGCTCGCCGAACATGCGCTGCGAGTAAGTGCCGGGCACCGCATGCCAGAGATGGCCGATGACCGTGTTGATGTAGAACAACTCGCCCCAGTCGTCCCAGTCGTGACCCCACGGATTGGTGCCGCCACGACTTACCACCTGGAATGTCCGGCGAACCGGATGAAACCGCCAGAGACTGCAATTGAGCTCGATCCGCTGAGCAGCCGGGGCCCCGGGAGACCCGACGAAGGAACTCGTCGTGATCCCGTGCCGACCGTAGAGCCACCCGTCCGGACCCCACTTCAGGCCGTTGGCGAAGTTGTGCCGAATGCGGTCCGCGTCGAACCCGTCGAGCACCACTTCCGGCGGTCCGTCGGGTTGATCGTCCCCGTCCCGGTCCGGCAGGAAAAGCAGCGCTGGAGGGCAGAGGAGCCACACGCCCCCAAAACCGACCTCCACGCTGGTCAGCTTGCGCGCGCCATCCCAAAATACCCGCCGGTCCTCGAAACGGCCGTCGCCGTCCCGATCCTCGAAGATCAGCACACGATCCCGGAGCCGCGTCTCGAAGTTCACGCTGGCTTCCGCGTAAGTGTAGTTCTCTGCCACCCAGAGGCGGCCCCGAGGGTCGAAGGCGAGGGCGATCGGATTCCGCACGTCCGGCTCGGACGCGGCCATGGTGGCGTGAAAGCCGGGGGGCAAGCGGAGCTGGCGGAGCGCTTCGTGGGGAGGGGTCAGGGCCGTAGTTTCCTGCTGGGTGTCAAACACTTCCGGAAAATCCGCCGCCACCCCCGGCAGGGCGCGGAAGGCCACCGTGAGGACAAGGATCAGCCACCCGAGAGCGACGGGGCAGCCTGCGTGCGGGGTGGGAGGGACAGGATCATACGGAGTGTTTCTGCAGCGGATCAGCATGGCTGAGACGAGGGTGGCGGAGGACTGCCCGTGGGGTCGAGTCTCGAGTTTCGCGGCCCTCCGGGAACCGGCGGATCGGATCGCCGGCCCGTGGCTCAACGTTGACGGACCAACGCGTCGAGCGCTTGGACGGCAGCCTCGCGGACCCAGCGGTTGGCATCCCCCACCGCCGACTGCAGAGAGGCCGCGGCCTCGGTGCCCCCGATGCGTCCTAGGGCCTCCGCCGCGGCCAGGCGTAGGTCGCGATCCAGACCGGCCAACGCGAACAGGAGAGCGTCCATGACCGTCTTGTAGCGCAGTTGTTCCGGGCTGGTGAACCCGCCGAGCTTGGGTTCGGCTTCGCGGACGTTCCCGACCTTGGCCAGGACATCGGCGGCCGCTTGGCGCACCCAATAGTCCTTGTCGGCCAGCGCCTTCTTCAACTCGGGGATGGCGCGCTGGGCGGCGTCCGAGGTCGCCCAGACCGGATCCAACCGCCAGAGCGCGGCGGCCGCGGTCTGACGCACGGAGGTCTGAGGATCGGCCAGAGTGACCACCAGGCGTTCGACCGCGCGCTGATCGCCGATCGATTCCAACGCCTTCACCACCGCTTCGCGCACGTCATTGTCGGGGTCGCCGAGCCGCTGGGCCAGGGGCTCGACGGTGCGCGGATCCTTGAGACGTCCCAATCCCTCGACTGCGGCCCGACGGACCTCCCAGTGCTTGTCGCGGAGAGCGGCCACCAGGGCTTCGAGCGCCCGGCCGTCCTGGTGGTGACCCAACACGGCGGCGGCGGCCGCCCGCACCGCCGCGGCCGAGTCCGACAGGGCCTGGATCAGCGCCTCGGTGGTCCGGAGGTCGTGGATGCCGGACAAGGCTTCCACGACCGCCGTGCGCACCTGCGGATCGGGGTCCTTGAGCGTCCCGATGAGCCCGCGAATGACCCGGGCATCGCCCACTTGACCCACGGCTTCGACCAGCGTCCGGCGGTGTGGCGCCGCCGGATCGCGAAGCGCCGCCAGCAGAGGTTCGACCGCCATCGCGCCGAGCGCGGCGGCCTTGGCGTAATCACCCTGGGCGATGAGGAACCGGGCGTTCTCAGCCTCGTGGCGAGGCTGCCAGCCCAAGGAAGTCAGGGCTCGGCTTGCGTGCCAGCGCACCCCCGCGTCCGGATCGGTCAAGGCGGGCACCAAGTGGGGCACCCCCCGTTGATCCGGCCAACCCGCCAGGGCCACCGTGGCCGCGCTGCGCACTTCGGCCGCCGGATCGCCCATCGCCTGGCTCAACAGCGGCCACGCGGCCTCCTCCCGGACCCGGCCCAAGGCCTGGACCACGGCCGCCCGCACCCCCGGGTCGGGATCGGTCAGCATGGGCGCCACGTCACGGACCACCCCGGGGCCGGAGGCGGCCGTCAGCCGCTTCACGGCTTCCTGACGCGCCTGCGCGCTCCGCGCCCGTAGCTGCTGTTTGTGCCACCAGAGCATCTCCACCTTATCGGCACAAACGCCGCGCAGCTTTCGCCACTTTCCCCCCGCCGCAATCCTCCAAGGCGCCCTCCCCAGCCTGCCTTCGGTCCGCGGACCCCGTTGCGCTGCTTCAGGGTCTCGTGTCCGCCGCCACCGCATCACCGCGGCATCAGCGCGAATACACCCCAGCCAAGATACTCACGCGTGTGAGCGGCGTAGCGCCGGGGCTCCGAGGTCAGCATCGCTCGAACCTCGGTCGCAAACGCGTCCTCGGGATTGGCCTCAAGCCAACGGCGCATGGTGAGCCATTTGGCCGCCTCGTAGCGGTCCCAGCCGTCCTGGTCAGCCAGCACCATTTCAACGACGTCGTAGCCAAGGTCGCCGAACGACGCGAGAAGCTCTGGAAGCATGAGAAAGTCGGAGATCGAGCCGGCATCACACCCCCGGGCAACCTCTTCAGTCGGCGGCATTTGCCGCCAGTAAGGCTCGCCGACGAGCATAATCCCACCGGAGCGCAGGCTCCGCGCCAGAAGGGCAATCGTGCCGACCACTCCCCCGCCGATCCAAGTGGCGCCGATGCAGGCCGCCACACCGACCTCCTCGTCCGCAACATGACCGGCAGCATCGCCATGGATGAACCTGACCCGATCGGCGACACCGAGTTCTACCGCACGGCGTCTCGCCTGCTCGGTGAACAACGGACTCAAGTCGATGCCGGTGCCGATGATGCCGTGATCGCGCGCCCAGGTGCACAGCATCTCCCCCGATCCGCTGCCCAGGTCAAGCACACGGGTTCCCGACTCCAGACCCAGCGCCGTGCCGAGCGTGGCCAGCTTGTCGGGCGTGATCGGGTTGTGAATGCGGTGAGCACTCTCCATGATGCTGAAGATCCGTGGGATGTCCATGGTGCAAAACCTACTTGAAGGTGTGACGAATCGGTCGCGGTCGAACGAGACCCCTCAGCCACCGCCGGTGAGCCGGCCGACAACTCTGGGAAGGTGACCGATGCATCCACCATGCCACCAACCGCAACGGCCTAGGCGTGCCTTGACCCCACCCGACTCGCGCACAAGCTCGTCCCAGGGATGCCATCGCTCAGGACTCTTCTACAATGGCGTCGCGAGGTCAAGGTTGCGCGCGACCCGGAAGTCATTGTTGCAGAGATCCTATTGATGAGTGCATAAGTAGGCAGACACAGGATGGCTCCCCTCTCCCTTTCTCCCTCTCCCCAACCCCGTTCCATCGCTTCGCTTTCAAGGGTTGGGGAGAGGGATGGGGTGAGGGGTGTATGCTTACTTCTGCACTGATGAATAAAGCGAAGGACGGGGTCCCAGAGCCACCGTTGGCGCCGCACGCCAAGGGTGGCCACCAGCCGCCCAAGCCCACCCACGGCACGCCCCGACCACCCCGTCAAGTTCTTGAGGGAGTCTCGGTTCCAGGCGAACGACCTGGCCTATCTCCCATCGCTGATCCCCACCAAGGCGGCGCGTGTCTTTCTGGCCGCGCATGGCGATCCGGCGGTTGACTTCGGCCTGCGCCGGGCCCAGAGTGCGGATGGCGCCCTCACGGCGGACCTTCCCTAAAGGGCAGGAGCGGCCCCTTCGATCCGTCTGGCACACTGGCCTCATGCAACCGCGAGGCGCTGGCCAGGACATCATCGACGGGGCGGTCGCGGACGACGGCGAACATCGGTGTCGGTCGTTTGCCCGCCTGCGCACTCGGCTTTGGCTCGCCCCGCTGGCCGCACTCTCGGCCAGCCAGTGCTTCTGCACAGCGGCCCATGCCGATCCCGGCGGGCCGCGCGGGTTCAACCGTAACCGGTCAGCCCTCAAAAACTGAACAACAGCAAGCAACCGCAAACACGTGAAGACCTGTCGCAAATTGACCCTTCAAGCCGCCATCCTGCTGGCTTCCGGCAGCCTCGTCCTCGCCCAAACACCCGCCGTCCAGGAACGGGTCGTGGCCCTCAAGGCCTCGCTCGCCGCCAGCAAGGCGATCCTGAAACAATACGAGTGGGTCGAGACCACCGTCGTCCGTGTCAAAGGGGAGGAGAAATCGCGCCAGATGAGCAAGTGCTATCACGGCGCCGACGGCGAGGTGCAGAAGATCCCGCTCACCACTCCCCCGCCGGCAGAGAAAAAACGCGGCCTGCGCGGCAGGATCGCCGAGGCGAAGAAGGAGGAACTGACCGACTACATGAAGGAGGCTGTCGCCCTCGTGAAGCAGTATGTTCCGCCCGAGGCGGTGCTGATCGAAAGGGCCAAAGCGGCGGGCAAGGCCAGCGTTACCCCTTTGCCGGGTCAGCGGGCACGGCTTACCTTCTTGGACTACCTCAAGCCCGGCGACAGTTTCGCTCTGGAGCTGGACCTTGCGAACAATCGTCCCGTGGCGGCGAAGGTGTCCACGTACCTGGACTCGAAGGAGGATGCGGTGGCACTGGATGTGAAGTTCAACACCCTCGATAACAACGCAACCTATCCGTCGCAAACGACGCTGAACGCGCCCACCAAGAACCTGAGCGTCAGCGTCGAGAACTCCGGCTACCGCCGTCAGTAGTGCTCGTTCGAAAAGCCATGACTTTACGGGCAAACACCCTTGGTGGTTGACTGCTCCCACCTGGAGGCACTCACTTGCGACAAGCGATCGCCAAACAACACTGAAGCACGTGAAACAACCCACCCAATCCGCTCCCGTCCTCTCGGCGCGGCGCCGCCTACACCTTCACAATGAAAGGGCGATCACCAGAATCCGTATAACTATGAAACCACCTCGAAGCCTCACCTCCCTTAGCCTCGCGCTGACCATGGCCTTGGCGCTGCCCGCCATCGGGCAGCAAACCACCGGCACGCCGGGTTCGTCCCGCGCGGCCGAGTTCAAGAACCGATCGGTCCTGCCCATGCCGAACACGGTTCGGGCCAACCTCGTCACCTATGACGCGAAGAGTCCGGACACGAAGTATCCCCCCATCGAGCAACTGCGCCCGCCCAAGGGCGCGCCCAACGTGCTGATCGTCCTCATTGACGACGCCGGGTTCGGCTCGTCCAGCGCCTTCGGCGGTCCGTGCCAGACCCCTACCATGGAGAAGTTGGCGACCGGAGGTCTGAAGTACAACCGTTTCCATACCACCGCGCTCTGCTCGCCGACTCGGCAGGCGTTGCTCACCGGGCGCAACCATCACTCCGCTGGCATGGGCAACATCACGGAGATCGCCAGCGGCGCGCCAGGTTACAGCTCCGTGCTGCCCAACTCCATGTCGCCGCTTGCCCGCACGCTCGTGTACAACGGCTACTCCACCGCGCAATTCGGCAAGTGCCATGAAGTGCCGGTCTGGCAGACGAGTCCGGCCGGGCCTTTCGATTCCTGGCCCACGGGCGGGGGCGGCTTCGAGTACTTCTATGGCTTCATTGGCGGCGAAGCCAACCAGTGGTACCCGACTCTCTACGAGGGAACGACCCCGGTCGAACTCAAGAAAACGCCCGCGCAAGGCTACCACCTCGTCGCCGACATGACCGACAAGGCCCTCAAATGGATCGGACAGCAGAAGGCGCTCACGCCGGACAAGCCCTTCTTTATCTACTTCGCGCCCGGTGCCACGCACGCGCCACATCATGTGCCGAAGGAATGGGCGGACAAATACAAGGGCAAATTCGACGCGGGCTATGACAAGCTGCGCGAGGAGATCTTCGCCCGTCAGAAAAAGCTCGGCGTCATCCCGGCGGATTGCCAGCTCACCCCCCGGCCGAAGGAAATCCCGTCGTGGGAGGAGATGCCCGAGGCGCTGAGGCCCGTCCTGCGCCGGCAGATGGAGGTGTATGCCGGTTACCTGGAGTACACCGATCACCACGTCGGCCGAATCGTGGAGCTGCTCGACAAGTTGAAGATTCTGGACGACACGCTCATCTATTACATCTGCGGTGACAACGGGGCTTCGGCGGAAGGCACGTTGCAGGGCGCGTACAATGAGATGGCAAACTTCAACGGCTTGGCGGCCCTCGAAACGCCGGACTTCCTCATGGCCCGGCTTGACCAACTCGGCGGGCCGGACTCCTACAACCACTATGCCGTGGGCTGGGCGCACGCCCTCAACACCCCCTACCAGTGGACCAAACAGGTGGCCTCCCACTGGGGCGGCACGCGCAACGGCACCGTCGTCCACTGGCCCAGGGGCATCAAGGCGCAGGGCGAGGTCCGCACGCAGTTCGCGCACGTCATTGACGTTGCCCCGACCATCCTCGAGGTGGCCGGCTTGCCGCAGCCGGAGTACGTCAACGGCATCCAACAGGACGCCATCGAGGGCGTCAGCATGCGCTACTCCTTCGACAACGCCAACGCTCCCGAACGGCACGAGACGCAGTACTTCGAGATCTTCGGCAACCGCGGCATCTACCACAAGGGTTGGACGGCGGTGACGAAGCATCGAACCCCCTGGCTGCTCATCGGCGCCAAAACCGTGGCTTTCGATGACGACACGTGGGAACTTTACTCCGACCAGGACTGGAGCCAGTCCAAAGACCTGGCTAAGGAGATGCCGGAGAAACTCCACGAACTGCAACGTCAATTCATCATCGAGGGCACCCGCTACAAAGTCCTTCCGCTGGACGACCGGGTGGCCGAACGCATGAATCCCGACACCGCCGGCCGGCCGGTTCTCGTCCGCGGCAAGCAACAGTTGCTCTTCGGCGGCATGGGACGCTTGAGCGAAAACTGCGTGCTCAACCTCAAGAATAAGTCCCATTCGGTCACCGCCGATCTGGACGTGCCGAAGTCCGGCGCGGAAGGCGTCATCGTCGCCCAGGGCGCCAACATCGGCGGCTGGAGCCTCTACGCAAAAGGCGGCAAATTGAAGTACTGCTACAACGTGGCGGGTGTGAACCACTTCTTCGTCGAGTCCCAGGACGCGCTTCCGGCGGGCCCGCATCAGGTGCGGATGGAATTCGCCTACGCCGGCGGCGGCTTGGGCAAGGGTGGCAAAGTCACCTTGTTCGTCGATGGCAAACCCGCCGGCCAAGGCGAGATTCCTATGACCCAGGCCATGATCTTCTCCGCCGATGACGGCGCGGATGTCGGGGAGGATTCGGGCGCCCCGGTGTCACCGGACTACGGCCCGATCGGCAACGGCTTCAACGGTGAGGTCAAAGGTGTATTGCTCTCCGTCCAGGACGATCCGAACAACTCAGACCACCTGGTTTCGCCGGAGCAAGCCATCAAAGCCGCGCTGGGACGCCAGTAATCAGCGAGCGACTCCTGTGCCCCAGCGAGGATGTGGGGCCCGCACGGGAGATTGCCATCGGCGGCGGACGCGGTAGGATTCGGTTGATTTCCACCAGCCTATGCAGCCGACGACCCAGTGCATGCTCGGACAACCGTCGTGGCGGTTGGCCACCGGCGACGTTGAACTTTGGTTGACCATCCAAGGCGGCCACCTCGGACCGGTGACCTTTGGTCGCGAGGGTCGGAAGTGGCAGCCATTTTCGGTGGCGCCTTGGTGCGAGGAACCCGGCCTCGAGGACCTGCCGCCGATCTTGCGCGGGCTGCGCGGGGATTTCTTCTGCCTGCCCTTCGGGGGCAATGACGCCCCGTTCCGCGGCGAGCGCCATCCGATTCACGGCGAGACCGCCAATGACCGGTGGCGTTGGGTGGGGGAGGTCAACGAGGGCGGACGGCGCGGTCTGCACGTCCGCTTGCGCACCCGGGTGCGGCCCGGGGTGGTCGATAAGTTCGTCTGCCTGGTCGAGGGCCACTCGGCGGTGTATTGCCGGCATGTGATCACCGGCATGCAAGGGCCCATGGGCTTCGGCCACCACGCCATGCTCCGGTTCCCGGACGAACCCGGCAGCGGCGTGATCTCGACCAGCCGATTTGCGCACGGCCAGGTCTATGTCGAGCCCACCGAGCGCCCCGAGCAACGCGGCTATTCCTGCCTGCGCCCCGGCGCCACCTTCCGAACCCTCGCCCGCGTCCCCACTGTGTTCGGCGGGTTCGCCGATCTTACCCGCTACCCGGCCCGGCGCGGTTACGAGGACATCGCCATGATCCTGGCCGATCCGGAGGCGCGCCTGGCCTGGACGGCGGTGACGTTCCCGCGGGAGCGGCGGGTGTGGTTCTCGATGCGCGATCCCCGGGTGCTCACGGGGACCATCCTCTGGCACTCGAACGGCGGACGCCATTACCCGCCCTGGAACGGCCGGCATGTGAACGTCCTTGGCCTTGAGGACGTCACCTCGTACTTCCATCTGGGCCTGGCCGCCTCCGCCCGGGCGAATCCGTTCAGCCGGCGAGGTCTGCGCACCTGCGCGCAGTTGCGAGCGGACCGGGCGTTCACGGTCAATTACATCATGGCCGCCGCGTCCGTCCCGGCGGGTTTCGAGCGGGTGAAGGACATTCGGCCCGCGCGCGACGGTCAGGCGGTCGAACTCGTGGACCCGTCGGGCCGGCGTGTCCGCGTGCCGCTCGACCTCGGGTTCTTGGAGCGGACAGGATGACAGGTCGGTTGTGGGGTTAGCTTGGATACGGGCCGGACTCGCGTGCCTGCTAGCCGTCGGCAGCCAGGCGGGCGAACCGCGCTCGGTCGAGGCCGGCGAGGTCGGCCTCGAATACGAACAGCGTTCCTGGCTGCACTCCCACGGCCTGCCCGCGGGCGATCGCGTTTGGACCATCCGGCAGACCCGCGACGGTTACTTGTGGCTGGGCACACAACACGGTCTGGCTCGCTTCGACGGGCTGCGCTTTACCCTCTTCGACCGTGGCAATACCCCCGAACTCCCGAGCGACGATTGCCGCGCACTGGAGGAGGACGACGCGGGCAATCTCTGGATCAGCACCCAACGCGGGATCGTCCGCAAATCGGGCCGCCGCTTTTTCGCGTTCCCCGACGAACCGTTGCTGCGGTCGCAGGACCACAGCCTAGCCCTGTGCCCCAGCCGCCGCGGTGGGGTCTGGGTGGGTTTGCCCGAAGCGATTTGCCTCGTCCAGCGCGACCGGGTCGCCACCGTCGTCGGTCCGGAGACCGCGGGTTGGGGTTCGGGAGCCGTGACCGTCCTGCAAGAGGCCGAGGACGGGGCCCTCTGGATGGGGACCCTCACCGGCCTGATGCGCCTCGACGCGAGCGGAACCCGGATCGATCGGCTCGCAGGAACGACCGAGGTTGGCGACCGGCCGATCCTCGATCTCTGGCTGGCTCGGACAGGGAGGCTCTGGATTCTCTACGGGGGGACCGTGGCCTCCGGGCCGGGGCCCTACCCAGGCAGCGGAATCGCCTCCATACCGTCCGGGCCGTGGCCGCAACCGCCGGTCGTTCACGCCCGGTGGTTCGATCCCGACCGGCTCAGTCGGTTCCTGGTGGGCGACGCCGCGGAGACCTTGTGGCTGAGCGGCCCCCCGGGGGGGATCAACCGCTTCCGCGACGGCCAGGTCGAATTCGTGCCGATGCTGCATCGGGGCCGCGGAGACTTCGCGCTCGATGCGATGTTCGATCGCGAAGGCAACCTCTGGTTCGGCACCAGCCGCAGCGGCTTGCAGCGCTGGACGCCCCGGCGCATCTCCGCCTGCACCCGCCGAGAGGGACTCCCCCACGACAATGTGTGGACCATCGCCGAGGCGGCCGCCGGCGGGGTCTGGATCGGCACCGACGGCGGTGTGGCGCGGTGGTCGGACGGCCAGATCCAGACCCTCCAGCGGCCCGACGGCTCCTCCCCCACCGATGTCCGGGCGGTGGCGGAAGATCAACAGGGCCTGCTCTGGGTCGGCACCATGCGCAGCCTCGAGAGGTTCCAGGGCGCCAGGAACCACCCCATCCAACTGCCGGGCGATTGGTTCGAGACCAAGGTCCGCGCTCTCCTCCCCGGACGCGACGGCTCCATGTGGGTGGGGACGGTCCGTGGATTAACCCGCATAGCCGGGGACGAGCGCACCACGTTTCGGAAGGCCGACGGACTGGGAAGCGACGAGGTCCGGGCGCTCGTCGAGGACCGGTCCGGGGCCCTGTGGATTGGGACCTTGGGCGGGGGAGTGAGCCGCCTGCAGGCCGGCGCGTTCACGACCTTCACGACGGCCGACGGACTGCCCAGCGACAACGTCTGGGCCCTCCATGAGGACCCGGACGGCGTGCTGTGGCTGGGCACGGATCGAGGCCTGGCCCGCCGCGCCGGCGGCCGGTTCACCTCCTTCGGCCTCCGCGAAGGCCTCCCGGACCTCCTCGTGAATTGCCTCGTCTCCGACCACCACGGCCGCCTCTGGATCGGGCACGACCGCGGGATCTACGCGCTCGACCGCCGGCAATTACAGGAGATCGCCGAACACCAGCGGACGGCCGCCCAGGCCATCCTCTACGGCGAGGTCGATGGGTTGCCCAGCCAAGAGACCAACGGCCAAAAGAGCTATCCCGCAGCCTGCCGGACCCAAGACGGACGCTTGTGGTTCCCCACCACGCAGGGGGTCGCAATCCTCGATCCGGCCCGCCTGGCAGAAGATCAGGTTGCGCCGCTCTCGGTCCTCGAAGAAGTGCGCGCCAACGGCCGGCCCGTCTTCGGCGATGGCGTCTCCCCAGGGTCCGCCTCCAGCGCCTCGGGCCCTGCTCGGCGGCCCGGGCTGGACCTGGACCTGCCTCCGGGCGGTGCGCGCGTGCTCGAATTCCATTACACCGCCAACACCTTCGTTGCCCCCGAGCAGGCGCGCTTCCGCTATCGGCTGGTCGGCTTGGATGACCATTGGATCGAGGCGGGAACGCGCCGCCAGGCCTCCTTCACGGACCTCCGCCCCGGGATCTACCGCTTCGAGGTGCAAGCATGCAATCATCGCGGCCTCTGGCAGCCCCGCAGCACGGGTCTGGACCTTCGCGTGACTCCGTTCTTCTACCAAACAGGCTGGTTCGTCGCCCTCTGCGCCTTGGGGCTCGCCGGCGCCACCGGCCTCGCCATCCAACGCTGGAACCGCCAAGCCCAGCGCAAATACGAGGTGGAAAGGGTCCTCGCCCTCGACCAGCAACGGCAACGCATCGCCCGGGATATCCACGACGAACTGGGCGCCTCCCTCACCCACATCCTCCAACTCGCCGACCGCGTGGGCGCACCCTCGGCCGAGACCAGCCGATCCGCCCCCCCCGCCGAACGCATCGCTTCCATCGCCAGCGAGGCCATCGACCAAATCGGCGAGATCGTGTGGGCCAACAACCCCGACTACGACTCCCTCGAAGACCTCGCGGCCTACTTGCGCGAATACGCCGCCACCTTCCTGGCCGACACCGGCATCCTCGCTCACCTGGACTTCCCGGAAACCGTCCCCCATCGCCACGTCAACGGCCTGTTCCGCCGCCACCTCGTCCTCTTCCTCAAAGAGGCCCTCCGCAACCTCTGCCGCCATGCCCACGCCCGCCA
This sequence comes from uncultured Verrucomicrobiota bacterium, assembly GCA_964629545.1. Lineage (GTDB taxonomy): Bacteria > Verrucomicrobiota > Verrucomicrobiia > Limisphaerales > CAZVRY01 > CAZVRY01. Next base: position 17,355 of record CAZVRY010000019.1, read on the forward strand.
GGTCACCGTCCGCCTCCGCTGGCACGACGAATCCATCGAACTGTCCCTCGTCGACGACGGCCGAGGGTTCGCCGTCGACGGCCAGCGGCCCGGCGGCCACGGGTTAGCCAGCATGCGCCAGCGGGTGGCCGAGTTGGGAGGCACCCTCACCATTCATTCCCAGCCAGGACAGGGCACGGAACTCAGCGCGCTGGTCCCCCTCGAACCTCAGCGCCCCTCTCCCATCCCACCTCTCAGATCAACATCTGATAGCCGCGCACGCCCCGGCCCGCCATGATGCCCGCCAACCTCATGAACCCATGCCCGGCCCCGCTGCGCGTCGCCGTGGTCGAGGACCGCCCCGAGGAACTCGATCACCTCCGCCAGTTGTTGAGCCCCGCCGAGGGCTTCGCCTGCGTGGCCACCTGTGCCTCCGCCCCCGCAGCCATCGAGACCCTCCCCTCCGTTCAACCCGACATCGTCCTCCTCGATATCAACATGCCGGGCCTCTCGGGCATCGACTGCCTCCGTCAACTCCGCCCTCGACTGCCCCACGCCCAGTTCATGATGCTGACCGTGGTCGAAGACCACGAGTTGATCTTCCGCTCCCTCGCCGCCGGGGCGACCGGCTATGTGCTCAAGAAAACTCCGCCCGCCAAACTCCTCGAGGCCATCCGCGAACTCCAAGCCGGCGGCGCCCCCATGTCCGGCCAGGTCGCCCGCAAGGTCGTCGCCGCCTTCCGCCAATCCCCAGAACCCCCACCCCACTCGTCCCTCCTCTCCCCCGTCGAGCAGAACGTCCTCCAACGCCTCGCCCGCGGCCTGCTCTACAAAGAAGTCGCCGACGAAATGCACCTGTCCATCAGCACCGTGCGCACCCACGTCTGGCACATCTACCGCAAACTCCAAGTCCACAACCGCACCGAAGCCATCCGCAAACACAGCGGGTCCTAGCGTCCTCCCGTGGCGTCGAGGTCAAGGGCTTCTCACGACCCGGTAGAATCGTGGGCTTCCGTCGTCGGGAACTCCATCCGTGACGCAGTTCGTGGTCCCTGTTCCCACCACAGTTGAACCCAGAGGAAACCATGAATTGGGGGCGAGGGCGGACCGGTACTCCACTTGGTACACCGCATTCGAGATGGAGTTCCAGCAGATCTCGACCTGCGAAACGCGAACCGTCATGTGTTCCGGCAGACCTTCCATTTCCAACGAATCCCAGAAGACATTCACCGCTCGGCCGTTGCGCACCTTACCGCGTAACTCCACGCGCCACATGGCGGCGCCGGGTGGCACAGGAATGCTGACCTCGAAGGGGTGCCATGCCCACGCCGGGAACCTGGGGTGACTCAGCGAACCACTTGAGGCGCGCGCGATTTCATGGTTGGCCGAGTCTAGCACCAAGATGTTCGCCTCTCCTTCATCACCACCGCCGAAGCCGTCGGTCTGGAATACTCCCTTCAGCCGCAACGTCGCATTCGTCAGGCCCAATGTCCCGAGCTGATACAAGAAGACCTCCTCGCCCGAATCCAAAGCCACGGATGCAGGCCGGACGGCAAAGCTGAAGAAGTGGCGGCCCGCAAACGGAAAAACCGTCGGGCCGCTTTGCTCCTGTTCCGTCATAGCACCAATGATCCCCGCGTTTCCGGTGCTCGCCCCGGATAGCACGGGTGTCCATCCCGCCAGGCTTCCCGTTTCGGCATCGCCATTAACGAGAAGCGAGGCGCAGCGGCAATCGACGGTTATCAGAATACCTGTCACGAGGAGGATCCACTTTCTCACAGTTTTCATGGCTGGTCGGTTGTGTTTAAGGTTGGCGAAGCGCGGCGCAGATACGGGTCCTAGCGCTTGACCCGCGCAGCGCGAAAGACCTGGTGCGGCTCGCCAGCTGCCCGGTGCACAAACCGGAACGGCATCGCGCTGGGCGACACCCGCAGCACGTCCTCCCAGACCGTCGCCTCGAGTCGCCGGCTCACGAAGGTGTCCCAGGGCGCATCGACGAGATCGTCCTCGGCGGGCACGGTGGGCACCCAACGGGGCATTGCCTCCCCGTTCGGCACCCACCGCAGACCCCCGCGCAGCCCGTCCGTTTGCTGCAGGATGTAGTCCTCCGTGGCATCCCGGTCGTGAATGGTAAACTCGTACTCCTGCTCGCTCAGCACCCGAACCTCGAGCCAGTACTCGGCGTTCGGCGTGACCACGATGGTCAACGAGTTGTTCGTGGTGTAGTTCGGCGAACCGTGGTCCGCCAAGGTCACGGTCCCGCGGTAAACCGCCGCCGGACTCGATAAAGGCACCGCCCACTCGAAGACCCCCGTGTTGGTCGTCAGCGTCGCCCCAGCCGGCACGCCGGCCATCGTAAAGCGGAGCGGGTTCCTCGGGAGATCCCGATCCCCACCCAACAGGGGCAACCGCACCGTCTGACCCGGTTCCACAGCGACCACGGCCGGCATCAACCACGGCCGCTCGTTGACCTCGTTCACGGTCACTTTCACCGTGATCATCTCGTTGGCGTCGCCGTGGCCGTAGTCGACCACCTGCACCGGTATGTGGTAGACGCCCGGCCCCTGGCGCTCGCCTGGCAACCACGAAAACACCCCCGTCTCGGGGTCGATCCACGCCCCCGGAGGGGCCCACGGCAGACTGAACCCCAGGCTCGAACCCCCATCCCCCCCCACCGGCACCACCTGAAACGACAACGGCTCATGCTCGTTGACAACCTTCTCCCCCACCTCCCCCAACCCAATGCTCCCCACCTGTATCATCATGTCGTCCACATACCAGCCAGGGGCAACGTCGACGCTGGTGCCGCTGCAATAGGGACTGTTGTGCGAATAGAAATAGAGCCCCAGCCGCACGGTTTGCCTCACATACGCCGTCAGATCCAACGACCCGCGCATCCACGAACCCCCGCTGTTTGCAGTATATTGAGCCGAGAGCCCCTGCCAACTGGCCCCGTTGTTCGTGCTGATCTGCACCTGCCCCCAGTCGTCGCAATTGAAATTCCACCAATGCCAAAACCGCAGCCGCGGCAATAGCCCACCCTCCGGCACGACGAAACTGGGACTCTCCAGCCGCGCCGCCC
>CAZVRY010000019.1:20515-45698 GCA_964629545.1 uncultured Verrucomicrobiota bacterium
GCACCTGCCCGTAGTCATCGCAATTGAAGCTCCACCAATGCCAAAACCGCAGCCGGGGCAGCAACCCAGCCTCCGGCACGACGAACGTAGGGCTTACCGTGCGCGCGGTCCGGTTGTCCGGATAATTCCCCCCCAACACCGTGGCCGCGCAGTTCAGGCCGCTGTAGGCCCCGCCCGGTCCGGAGGTGGGGGCGCCGACCTGCCAGATCGAGTAGTCATCCGCGGTCCAACCGTTCCAGCCGAGTTCGAATCCTTCGGTCATGGCTTCGAACGGGATCAGGTTCAGCGTGGCCACCCGGCTCTGCGTGGCCCCGAACTGGTTGCTGGCGACCAGCGTGTAGGTTCCTGCCTGCGCGGCGCTGACGTTCTCCAGGACCAAGGCAGCGTTGGTGGCGCCAGAAACGGCGTCGGCTCCATAATACCATTGATACGTCGGGCGCGGTGTCCCCAAGGCCAGCCCTTGGAGCGTGGCGCGGTTGAGCAGGAGGGCAATTTGATCCTTGGGTTCTTGGACAAAGACCGGCTTGGGTCCGCCGCCATAGCACTTGCCCACGCTGCCCCCCGCATAGAGCGCAGCAATCTCGTTGGTGCCCAGCGCGCGGTTGTAGATCGCGGGCTCGTCCACCAAACCGCGAAGAAACTGGGCGTCGCCGCGTCTCCCCAAGTAAAGCGGCGACCCGGTGTCGGAGGTCGTCCCCGTGAACGTCGAGGTCTCGGCCACCAGTTGGTTGTCCTGGTAGAGCCGCAAATACTCGCCTTTCTTCAGCGTCGCCACCAGGTGGTGCCATTGGTTGGTGAGCAATTGGCCGGCGGCCACGGAGGCGCAGATGTTTCCGTCCACGCTCCAGATTCGGCACTCGGGAACGCCGGTCGTGCTCACCAGCAGCCCGTACTCCCAGCGTCCTGGGTCCCCCTTGCTCAGCACCGTGCGCCGATCCTGCCCCGTGGCCGCATCCCGCTGGGGCATCACCGGCAGCAGCACCCAAACCTCGACGGTCATCTCTCCGCCGGCGGCCGCATGCGGGCTCAAGGCCGGGGCGTCGGGCACAGCCACGTAGGCGCTGGCTCCGTCGAACCCAAAGGCGCGCCCCGCCACTCCTTCCGGGAAGGTCACGCCGTTCCAAATCTCGCCTGAGTGGTTACCCCCGACCTCCAGGGCATTGCCGTCCCCGGGCCACCAGGCGGCCAGGCCCGCCGGCACGTCCACGCAGTGTTGCACGACCAGCAGGGCCTCCTGGCTCGCCACCGACTGGCTGCCACTGGTGGCGACCAGACGGTAACTCCCATTCTCCGCGGGGGTCACGCCGACGAGATGCAAGGTCACGTTCGTCTGGCCGTCGAGCGGACTGCCGTTGAACAACCACTGATACGCCGGCCGGGGCGAGCCCATGGCCACGCCGGTAAACGTGACCCCGCCAAAGAGGGGCGCGGTCTGCGCCTCCGGCTCCAGCAGAAACACCGGCGCTCCATCGGCGCCGAAGCAGAATCCACCGCCACCCGCCGCATGCACGGCCGCGATTTCCGCCGCGCTCAAGGCGCGCCGATGAACGGTCAGCTCGTCGATCTCGCCCACGAACGCCGCCGTGGCGTCGTCCGTGGTGAGCCCGCCGATGGCCGATCCGCTGCTGTCGGGGGTGGTCGCAGGCGTCGCGGTGGTCGCGCCCGCCGCGACGCCGTTGACGTAGAGCGTGCGATTGGTGCGATCGAGCACCAGCGCGACATGGCTCCAGACGCCCGCGGCCAGCGCCACCGTGCTCTCCAGCGCGTTGGCCCCATTAATCGAGGAAACGAGTCTGCCCGTCCCTTGCTGCAGGCTCAGGACGGCGACGCGCGGTCCCTCGGTGTAAATGGTGGGCGAGGCCGGGGCATCGAAGGTCGACGGTTTGACCCAAGCGGTGATGGTCCAACGATTCGTCCGGCTCACGTCGATCGAACTGGCCTCGGGAATCCGGACCTTGCCGCTCGCTTCGAAGCGGAACGCGTCCCCCACCACGCCCGACGCGTAACCCACCGTCCCTTGCCGAACACCCTCCCGCAGGTTGATCACGTTGAACGCATGGCCATCGCCCGTCCACCATCCGACGAGGCTGGCCCCGGGGGAGACACAATCGGGTGTGCCCTGCCCCTGCCCCTGGAAAGCGCCCATCAAGCTCCCAGCGAGGGTCAGGCCAAGCCATAAACTCCTCTTTCCCATCCCGTCCGAATCATGGAGACGTTTCATACAGTTCGTTGCCGGAAACCATCCTGCGTGAAACCACCCCGCCGGGTAGTCAGATGAAGTACTGACCCGGCCGAGCCTCCGGCAACCCCCGGGAGGCGCCGTGACCCCTGGACCAAGCGCGATTCGGGCGCCAGCCGCCCCGTGAACCGCGCCGAGTGCGGGCGGCCTGCACTTGCCAAATCGAGCACCGCTGGGTAAGACCCGATCAACATGAAGACCTTCGAACGCGCGGTTGCCTGTGCCATGCTCCTCGTCACCATCTCGGGATGGCCGGCGGCGCCAGCGCCGCGGTTCGAGGGCCGGTTCTTTGGCGGCGAAGGCGACGTCGAGTACCTGCAACTCCTGGATACGGCGCGCCGGATGTTCGCCCCCGACCCCGAGTTCCAGAACCTCTCCATGCTCTACATGCCAAGTTGGAACGGGCTGGTCGAGGGCCCCACCTGGGACGCGTGGTGGATTCAGAACAGCTACGGCACGACCTACGGCTCCTTGCCCTTCCTGGAGGAGCCGTTCGTTACCTTCCTGCAGAACTCGCAGGACCTCTGGTTCGACCAAATGGGCGACGGTCGGCGGGTGGGCGCGGCGCCGCCGTTCGACTGGGTGGCGCCCGACGGTTGCCTGTGCGATGCCGCCCGGCCCGGCTGGGTCGTCTACCGGCAAGGCGACGGGCGCACCCACCTCCACGATTGGGGCATGGAATTCACCGCCGCCGGGCTGCTCCTGCAATCCGAACTCCTGCTCATCGGCCGCGACCGCGAAGCCATCGCCCGCTACCTGCCAAAGCTCGAACGCTGCGCCAACTTCATCGAAACCCGCCGCGACCCGACCAACCACCTCTTCCTGGCCGGCCCCGCCGGGAATTTGCTGGCCCCCAGTTACGCCGGGTGGAAGAAGCCCGACGGAACTTACGGCCATGCCTACCTCACCGGGTTGTCCGTCACCTACATCGCCGCCCTGGACCGCTTGATCGAGCTGGAAACGCTCGCCGGCCGCCCCGACCCGGCGAAGGTGCACCGGCACCGCCGCGAGACGGCACATCAGGGACTCGCGCGACTCGCGACCGACGAGGGCTACTTCATCCGGTCGCTCGACCCGGACGGCACCCGCCACGGGATCTACGGAGCGGCCCAACACGGCTATTTCGAGGCGTCCCCGAACCACGACGCCGTAGCCTTGCGCGTGGTGGACGACGCCCAGGCGGAACGGATCTATGCCAAAATCGAGTCCATTCCGGGCCTGCGCCCGCATCGGTTCATCCTCCCCAATTACCCTTCCTACGACGACATGTACGAGCCACCCCAAGGTCTGTGGGGCTATGGCACCTGGGTCAATGGCGGGCATTGGTCCACCTGCGAAGCCCGCATGATCCTTGGTTACTACCGCCTGGGACGCTTCGAGGACGCCCGACGATCCATGCTCCAGTTGCTCTCCTTCGCCAGACGGTTCCGGATGGACAATCCCCTCGTGGCCTGCGGCAGCGACGTCTACCAGCCCGGCCAACCGGTCAACCTCACCTACGATGCCTTCGGGCCGCCCGCGGCCTTGATCCGCGGCCTCTTCGAGTACCTTTACCGCGCCGACACGCTCACCTTGGTGCCGCACGTGCCGCCCGGCATCACCCGGCTGGAACAACGGTTCCCCGTCCGGTTCGGCGCGAAACGGCTTTACCTCGCCACCGTGGGAACCGGCTCCATCACCGGGGTGACCGTGAATGGAACTGCGTGGAGGTCGTTCGACCGCGCATCCGTCACGCTACCCTATGCACGGATCCCTGACCTCGCCGCGATCGAAGTGACGCTCGGAGATGCCACCCCGAGGGGCTTCGCGGCCCCACGACCGAGTCACGCGCCGCCACCGACCCCCCCGCACGACGACGTCTGGCTCGGGCTCGAGAAGGCCAACGTTGCGCCTCCTGAGCGGGACCGGCAGGCGGCCCAGCAAGCGGCACCGGCGCCCGCCAGGATTCAAACCGGGCTGCGCACGGCCGACCGCTGGCAGCGCTTCCATCGGTTGCTCGCGGAAAACGAACTCGGGCATTCCTACGAAGCCGCGCACGCCCGGCTGGTCCTCGAGGGCTGGGCGACGGCGCACCGGCGCTTGACGATGCTGGCCGGGCGGACGCTCGAACCCCTGGCGGACCCGGTGTCGCAAGCGGCCGCGGACCGATTGTATCTCGACGCGGCGGAGAAGCTCTCGGAAGGGTTGGCGCGGGTGCTGGACGCTTACGCGCCGGCGACGGATCCACGGAAGCAACGCATCGCGCGGCTCTGGGCGCTGAGTGCTGGCGCGAGCGATTGACCGGGGGCCGGGAAAGCCCCTCCAAGCCCCCAGCCTCGACCCCAACCACCATGCAATAGTTCGTCGCAGGTGCGACGATTTGTTGCAGGACGGGCGAGTGTCGCGAAGGCTCGTCTCGCCAACGTGAGACCCAAGACCGTCGCGCTGCCCGCCTCGCGGCCAAGGGCCGCGCAGTGCTTGCTGCACCCGACCCTTCACCCTGGGGCAGGTTGCGGCGAGCCCCTGGGTTTCACGGCTGACGAGGGACCGGGGACGCCGGCGAGGAAGAGCGGAGGGCGGACTGGTAGACGTCGCGGACGGGGACGTTGGCGGCTTCAGCGGCCTGGCGGCAGGATTCGAACTCGGGGGCGACCTGCACGATCTGGCCATCGAGGCGGCCCCACTTCACGGTGACCGGCCCGTAAGGCGTGGGCACGGCGGCGTATTCGCGGCGCAGTTTGCGGCGAGTCGCCGCATACCTGCGGACCCCGAAGGCGCTGGTCTCCCGGAGGATCATCTCGGCGAACCGATCCTCTTCACCCTCCAGACAGAGCAGGGTGAGCAGGAGGCCGGGACGGTTCTTCTTCATGTAGACCGCAGCGAAGTGGACATCGAGGGCGCCCGCCGCCAAGGCGCGTTCCGTGAAGGGCGCCAGCAACTCGGGCGTGATGTCGTCGAGGTTGGTCTCCAGCACCGACACCGTGTCGGTCTCCCAGTCATGCGCCGCCGTCGCCGCGGACCCAGAGTCGTCGAGGACCGCGCGAAGGAAGTTAGGGCGGGTGCGATGCTCGCGCGTGCCCAGTCCATAGCCGACGCGGCGGGCGGCCAGATTGCGCATGGGACCGAAGCTCTCCGCGAACTCGGCGAGGATGGCGGCGCCGGTGGGGGTGACCAGTTCGTTGGGCTCCTCGCATTGGGTGAGAGGGATGCCGCGGGCGCCCAGAATCTCAAGGGTGGCGGCCGCCGGGATCGGGAACCGCCCATGGGCGCAGGTGACGAACCCGGTGCCCTCGACGACCGGCGCCGCCAGGACGCGAGGCTTTCCCATCATCTCGAGACCGACGCAAGCGCCGACGATGTCGACGATGGAATCGAGCGCACCGACTTCATGGAAATGGACCTGCTCGGGGGGATGGCCGTGGATCTTTCCTTCTGCGACGGCGATGCGGTGGAAGAGGGAGATGGCGCGCTGACGGACCCAATCGGAGAGGGCGCTGCGTTGGAGGAGGTCGCGGATGTCGGCGTAGGATCGCCCATGGCTGTGGTGGGGGTGGTGGGGATGCGGATGATCGTGGTCCTGGGCAGGGGGATGATGGTGGGCAGGGGACGGCGCCGCGTCGTGCGAGTGGGAGGGGTCAGTGTCGAGGTGGACGTCGAACTTAACGCCCTCGATGGCGCCTTTGCGCTGGCGGGAAACGTGGAGGTGATAACCGCCCACGCCGAGTCGGGCGATTTCCTGTTCGAGTCGCTGGGGGTTAAGACCGAGGTCGATCAGGGCAGCGATGAACATGTCGCCGCTGATTCCGCTGAGGAGGTCGAGGTAGAGAGTGGGCATGGAGCAGGGAGGGGTCGGATGGGTTCTTCCCGGGAAGCGCCCGGCACGCTCAAGGGGGTGGAGGAGGGGCGCGCGGGCCGCGGTTGGGGGGGCGGGAACGGGGTTGGTAGGGGGGCGGAGGTCACGGGCGGGCGGCGAGGGCGTTGATTTGGCTGGCGGCATAGCCGGCGCCGAAGCCGTTGTCGATGTTGACGACAGTCAGGCCGCTGCTGCAACTGTTGAGCATGCTGAGCAGGGTGGCGAACCCGTGCAGGTTCGCCCCGTAGCCGACGCTGGTGGGGACGGCAATGACCGGGCAGGAGACCAGGCCGGCGAGCACGCCGGCGAGGGCGCCCTCCATGCCGGCGACCGCGATGACGACGTTGGCGCGCTGAATGCGTTCGAGTTGGGCCAGGAGTCGGTGAAGGCCAGCCACCCCAACGTCATGGATGCGGTCGACCGTGTTGCCCATGATGTCGGCGGTGACCGCGGCCTCTTCGGCCACGGGGAGATCACTGGTCCCCGCACAGACCACGGCGACGGTGCCGGGGCGTTTGGGGAGGGGGCTGCGTTCGATGGTGACGCAGCGGGCGAGTTCGTGGTGGATGGCGCGACGGAAGCGTCGGCGCACGGCGCGGACATGAGCTTCAGTGACGCGGGTGATGAGGACGCGGGGGTCGCGTTCGAGGATCTTGGCTGCGATCTGGACGAGGTGGGCCGGGGTTTTGCCGGCGCCGAAGATCACTTCGGGGAAGCCTTTGCGGAGGGCGCGATGGCTGTCCACCCGGGCGAAGCCCAGGTCGGCCACGGGGGCGGCCTGGAAGGCTTGGAGGACGTGGTCGCGGTCCACGCGGCCAGCCCGGAAGGCTTCGAGCAAGGCAAGGGCTTCAGTGTTGGTCACGTCGCCGAGCTTGCCAGGACGTCCAAGAATGGAAATTTCAAAGTGCGGGAGGCCCGCTCAAATCAGCGACATCCCCTTAGGGACCTTGACCGCCACGGTGCCGGCGATCTTATCGTGCCAGGACTGCTTATCGCGTGACCAGCCAGCCCAGAAGAAGCCGAGGAACAAAACGACCAGCGAGAAGTAGGCGGCCAGCCCGCGAACCAAGGCAACCGGCAGGTCCACCTCCCGTCCGTCGAGTCGGATCAGCTTCAGCCCGAGCACGATCCCGCCCAGGGTGCTGCCGCGCCAGGCCCACATGCCGATGTGATAGCCCGTCCAAACCAGGATCCAGGCCTCCCCGGCGAGGGGGATGATCATGGCCAGCGGGATGAAATCGAGGAAGGTGGCGAGGAAACGAATCCAAAAGCCGGCCCGCGGGAGGGTGAGGTTCTCCATGGCCGTCAAGGGTGGGGTGGCCGGGACGGCGAAGGCTGGACCACCCTGGAGACTCGGATTCGGGACCTCTCCTGGGGCGGTCGGGGAGAGAGTCTCGGGCCCGGGGAGAGGAGTCGGGGCCACCGCCAAGCCTGCGTCCGCCGGGGCGGGGGCGGTCGAGGGAGGAACCGGGGAGGGAATCAGCGGGGGGGCGGAGACTCCGGGCGTGGCGAGGGGGGAGGCGAGGGCGCCAACGGCAGCGGGAGCGAATCGGGGGCGATGGGCTGCGCTGGATTGGAGGGCGATGACCGCGGCCACGGTGGTGGCCCCGAGGGCCAGGGGGACGAGGGTCAGCCAGACGAGGAGGCCGAGGACGGGGATCAGGTAAAGGAGGGTGATGAGGACGGCGCCCACCACGAGCGAGGCGACTGGGCTCCGGGTGAATTCGAGGTGAAGCCCTTGGCTGAGGCGCTGCCCGAGGAAGCAGAGGACGGCAATGCGCCCCAGGATCGCGGCGGCCAGGTAGCCGACCAGCAGCACCAGCGGACCGATCACGGTCACCGACATGATGACCAGCAGGGGACCCAGGGCGACCAGGACGAGCAGGCCCGTGAAGAAGGAGATGATGGGTTTCGCTTCGAGCGTGTCGACGCACGCCTGGACCGGTTTGGGCAGAATGAGGGTGAACGCGAGATAGACGAGCAGGAAGACACCCGCCACGACCCAGGTCCAGCCAAGCCGCGGGGCCAGCGGACGTCCGTGCAGCAGGCCGTCCTTGAACCAAGCCGTGAGCCAGTGGAACTGGGGCAGAAACTTGGCGAAGGCAAACTCCTGCCGGGTCCCGCCAATCTTTGCCGTCGAGGCCTCGGTGAGATCGCCGCCGACGACGATCACGTCCCGGTTGACCTCGGCTTCGGGCCCGAGCTGGGCGGAGCCGAGGGGGCAGATCAGGGAACCGCCCACGGTGCCGTTGACGGTGGCGGGCCCGCCGACCACCACGACGTCGCGGTCGACTGCGCCGTCGATCGTGGCGGGGGCGAAGATGACGACGACCTGGGTGGCGCGTTCGCCCTTTTTGAGGTGGAACGGGGAGCCGATCTGGACGACGTCGCGGAGGTTGCGGGGTGAGGCGTTCGGTTCCGCGGGGGAAGCGGCCACCTCGTGATGGCCGGGATCGTCGTCGGGCGTGGTTTGGAGGGCGAGTTGGAGGCCGGGAGCGTCCGCAGGGGAGAGAGGCAGTGGGGCAGCGGCGCTCGCCAGGGAGAGGGCGGCGATCAGGCCGAGGCTGAGGGAGGGAGTTTTCATAGGCGGATGGGCCGGGCGGCCAGGCGGTAGAGGATGGTACCGAGGCCCAGGCAGGAGACATAGGCGCTCAGGCAGACCAAGCCGCCCGCGGCGAGGACGAGCGGTGGGGTCTGGCTGAGGATGAGGACGAAGGCGCTACCGAGGGCCGAGGCGACGCTCCAGAGGACCTCGCACCGGTCGAGGGCTTGGGCGAGGGCCCCTTGGTAGGCGGCGACATCGAATTGGTCGATGCCGTGTCCGATGAGCCCGGCCAAGGCCGCCGCCAGCCCGAGGGCGAGGGTCAGCGCCGCAACCTGGATCCAGCGTGGCCAGGTTTCGAGGGGGCGCTGCCACCAGGGCTTGAGCGCGTCCGCGCGGATCGCCGCCACCACGCGGGGGAGGAGGGTGGCGGGGGCGCGGCGCAACGGAAGCCGGCGGAGTTCGCGATGGATCAGTTGCTCGAGGGCGAGGGGCGAATCGTCATTCATAGGCGGCGGAGGGGGGTGTGGGCTCACAGGGCGACTTGGGCGGAGGGTTGCCAGGAATCGAGTTCGTCCGCGCCCACGCTGGACAGTTGGAGTTTCTTGCGGAGCGCTTCGCGTCCGCGGTGGATGTCGGTTTTGACCTTGGCCAGGGAGACCTTGAGTTGGGCGGCGATTTCCTCGTAGCTGAGGTCCTCGAAGTGATAGAGGACGAGGGGCACGCGTTGGGTGGGGGGCAATTTCTGGAGGGCAGCCTCGAGGACTTGGCGCTGGCTGGCGGCGGTCATTTCCTCGTCCCGCCGGTCGGGCGCGGCGACCCGGTCGAGGAACTCCTGGTCGGAGTCTTCGCTCGCCAGGTCGGAGAAGAATCGCCAGCGGGCGCGGTAGCGGGTGAGGTGGTTGAGGCAGAGGTTGCGAGTCACGGTCTTGAGCCAGCCGCCGACGGTGGGACTATGGCGAATTTCTTGGAAGCGTTCGTAGGCCTTGAGGAAGACTTCCTGGGCGACGTCTTCCGCCTCGGCCTCGCGGCCGAGCAAGCGGATGGCGGTGGAGTACACCATGTCCTGATAGGCTAGCATGAACGCCTCGAACTGTGGTTCGTCTGTCATCGTGGGCCCTGGACCGGTTCAGGGTCATCTTAGGCCAAAAACACCCCAAATCACAACGAGGTTACAAAAATCGTGGCCAAGTCTATCCGGCCCCAAAAACCGCTGATTCGGTGCCTCCCGAGGCTGTCGGTGGCTGGGGCGGATCGCCGCCAGCCTGCCGGCCTGTCCCTCCAGCCGGCAAGGCTGCCGGCGGTCCAGCAGCACGGAGGCCTGCCCGCCGGGTGCCGTCGACGTGATCCTGACCGCCAACTTGGGGATCCGGGGCCGCGGCTGGGGGTCCCTGCAAAGACGTTGCGCCGCCCCAGGGGCCGGCCCAAGCGGACGAGCGGGGGCGTGAGCAAGTTGGGAGTCTACGGCCGCCTGCAGGTTCCGGAGGTGTGGCTCTGGCGGGAGGGGTAACGTGAGCGGTTCGGGGGTTCAACGCGCGATTCCGATCGGGGAATTCTGGCAGGCAAGGCGCACGACGCTTTCCGGCCGGCCAGCGTTCCGGCAGAGAGTCGACAGGCGCTGTTTGAGCCGGTGGCAATCGGCCCCGTCGTTGTCGCGCAAGATCAGAAAGCGAGCGCCGGGCTCACGCCATGCCTTCAGCTTGCGCGGGATGCACTTTTCCTCGACCAGTTCATGCAGCAGCTCCGGGTAGAGCTGGTGCTCAGGTTCCTCGATGGCGAGCAGTGGGTGTGGCTTGGGATCGTAAAGGAGAACCAAGTAGGCAAACATTTTGATCGTGCCGTCTGACCCGTAGCGCGCGCGGAACTCCTTGAACTGACCCGCCTCGACCCCACCGACGTGCTGCTGCGCTGCCTTCAAGGCAGCGGAAACGGCGGTCGTTGGGTCGAAGTGCTGGGGGGACCCTCCGCGGCAGGAGCTACGAACCAGATCAGCATCTGCACGGGCGCCACCGGCTCGGCGGCGGGCCAATACGATGTGCGTGAGGGCGGACGCCTGGTCGTGCGCGGCGTCTACCATGAGCGCAGCAGTGATTCCGTGAACGGCCTGCGCTTGGCGGACGCGGGCGGTTTGAGCATCGACGCGTGGAATCCCGTTCTGCCGAGAGGTCGCTTTGTCATGTCACCAGCGCCATGCCGGGCCTGCAGGTTCAGGCAGCACCCGCTCGATGGTTGGTCGATCCGTGAAGACCCGCTCACGAGGCGACCGCCGATGTTACTGCACTACTGCACTCCGGTCCTTCGCCTGGGGGACGATTTCCCCAGAGCGTCCAACCTCCACGGCTTTTGCGGTGCGGGGAGAGAGACCGGGTCCGGGCAGATGAACGGCTTTCGGTGACGGTGGCGGGCATCTGACATTTACAACCCACTCCTGAGCATACATACTCACGGCACTGAGTAAAGTGCATGACGCGACAGCCTCTTCATGATCTGCTGAAGCAGCGCCTCCTAGAGCCGAGGCGCTTCCTTCAGGTGCTGGCCGGCCCTCGCCAAGTGGGGAAGACCACGCTGGTTCAGGACGTGATGGCAGGACAAGCGCGTTCGCCTTCCAGGCACGGCGGGTAGACCGTCCCCGGCTCCCGTTAGAACCTGCCACCGTCATCCGCCACGCTCCAGCGCGAGGAGGTCGATGGGAGCTTGATCCGCCTCTCCAGGAAGCCTAGCTTCAAGCCATGAGCGTCACGATTGAAATCGACGAGCAAACCCTGGCAAGCCTGCCTCTGGGACCGGGGGAGGTGGAGCGGGCTATGCAGATCGAGTTGGGGTGTCGGTTCTACGCGAAGGGTTGGCTGACGTTGGCGCAGGCCGCGCATCTGGCCCAACTCGACCATTGCGCTTTCGGGGTCGCCTTGGGCGATCGCGGAATCCCACGCCAATACGGGATGCTGGAAGCGATGGAAGACGTCGCTCATGCGAGCCGTCAGTAACTCCTCCCCGCTCTCCAACCTCGCCATCATTGGCAGGTTGGACTTGCTCAAGCGGCGATATGGAGAAGTGCGGATCCCCCCGGCCGTCGCCGCTGAACTTTCCCAACTGAGCCATCCTGTCGCAAGAACTCGCCTCACCGAGGCGCTTGCGGAAGGCTGGTTAGTTGTAGCTGAGCCTCCCAGCAAACCAGCGAAGCTGGCATTCCCGCTCGATCCAGGGGAGGCTCAAGCCATCGCACTTGCGGTAGACCTCCGGGCAGACATTCTACTCATCGACGAACGGCGCGGACGTGCCGCTGCCCGGTCTGTGGAAATCACAGTGGCTGGGGTCCTGGGGGAATTGCTCCAGGCACGTGGGAATGACGCCACTCGAACTGCATCGTTTGGCACCCGGAGGTTGGAACTAAAGCTGACGCTCGAAGGTTACCTGCCAGTCAACCTGGACGTGGAAGTGCTAGAATACAAGGCCGAGGCCGCCAACAAGTTCAGCATCGGGGCCCTGCTCAACACCCCCGTCGCCGTCAACTACCTGGCGATCGATCCTTCCCAACCGGAAAGGCTGCCTGCGAAACAAAGAACTCAGCTTCAGGAGGGGGTCACATGAGTGAAAGCGCGACTGGAGCGGGTGATCGAGGGGCGCTGTCAGAACGATCGTCTCATGGAATCGATCGTTATCAACATCCCACGGGACCGAGGTGTTGGAATGGTCGACGACGATGAGGCGTCCCCTGGAGTCAATTTCGGTCTCAATGTCACCTGACATGAGCCCCAGCAACACGGCGCCGTGGAGTTTGGCCCATTCCTGTTGGCGCATGAATGTGTCCAACTGGCCGTAAACGCGGAACGCGTAGTCGAGCCATGAGGCGACGAGGTTCCGCCAGGCGATGCTCCAGATTTCCTCGGCCTGCCTTTAGGCCAGCCACCCTTCTTGGCATTCCGACGCGCTGCCTCGGCCTTGGCTGGACTGGTTGCCCGCCCACCGTACGCTGCCAGCACGCTGCGGATGTCGGCTCCTCACTTCGGACATTTCCGTTCGCTCATTTCTTCAACTCCTGCGCCATGCGGCCCAGTCGTTCGACCAGATGCAGAATTGAAACCACTTCCATCTTCGGCCCAAGGTCGTAGGACTCCTTGCCCGGCACGACCACGAGCAGCCGATCCAGTTTCAGGTCCGCCATCGCCACATGCATGGATTTGGTGATGCCCGGCGCGTCGCCGAACTTGAATTCAAATCCGACCCGGTGGCCTTGCCACAAAACCATCAAATCCAATTCCGCCCCGCCGTGCGTCGCCCAGAAATAAGCATCGCGGTCACCCCTGATTTGCAGCACCTGCTCTAGCGCGAAACCTTCCCACGATGCGCCCAGCTTGGGATGTTCATCGAGCCGCTCTGGGCTGGGCAGATGCAGCAACCCGTGCAGCATCCCCGAATCGCGGATGTAAACTTTCGGGGCTTTCACCTGACGCTTGCCCAGATTCTCGAACCACGGTGGCAACTGCCGCACGAGAAACGTCGCCGCCAGCGCATCCAGATACCGCCGCGCCGTCTTGTCCGTCACTCCCAGCGAGCGCCCGATCTCTGAACCGTTCCATGTCTGCCCGTGATAATGCGCCACCATCGCCCAGAACCGGCGCATCACGGCGGGCGACTCGCTAACGCCAAACTGCGCCAAGTCCCGCTCGATGACTGTCCGCTCCATGTCGTCTTGCCACTGTCGCGCCTGCTCGTCCGTCTCGGCCAGATACGGCACGGGGAAGCCGCCACGCCACCACAATCGCCGGTGCTGCTCCGCGCCGACCTCGCCCAACCCCAACCCCGCCACATCCACGAACGACACCCGGCCCGCCAACGATTCGGTCACGCCCTTCATCAGCCACGGCGACACGCTGCCGAGTATCAGAAACCGCGCCGGTAACGGACGCCGATCCGCCCAGACCCGTAACAACGGAAACAGTTCCGGCATCCGCTGCGCCTCATCAATCACCACCAACCCCGTCAGCGGTTCGAGCACCGCCGCTGGCTGCCGCATCAAATCCTGCGTCGCCGCGCTCTCCAGATCGAAATACCGTGCCGCCCGCCCCGCCATGAACTGCTGCGCCAGCGTCGTCTTGCCGATCTGGCGCGGCCCAAGCAAGGCCACGACAGGATAGTGCTCAATCCGCGTCGCCAGCATCTCCAAATACCGCGTTCGCTCAACCATAGTTCTACTTTAACCGAGAACAATCGGAATGTCATTCCGAGATTTCGTGTTACATTTGCACACACCTTGTTTCCAATTACTTGCATTTGTGACGCTGTGCGCCAAATTGACCAATCCAGCCATCATTGAAAAACCGGAGTTCGGCTTTGAGTTTTCACGGATGTCTGAATAATCGTTGAACACGAACATCTTACAACAATAATCTACCATGAAAGCCCCGCCAGAATCTGGCTCCCTTAGCGCTTAGCCGTGTCGATGCAGTCGGGAGGGAAGCGATAGCGTCGCAGATTCTTTCGAACGGCGAGGAGTGAGAAGGGCGAGACCTGAGAGCTTCTTTGAACGGATCGCCCGTGTTCGCACCAGATTGGTCCTCACTACCGCGTTACCAATCCAAAAAGAAACTTGTATCTGTCACAAAACATGGTGAGTTGTTGTGACAGCGATAGCATGGCAGAAAGCGTTAATACCATTGATGCAGCGATTCTTAGGTCAATGAGGGCGAAGAAAGGTGCTGCCGCGTATTCACCAAGGCATTTTCAGGAGTTTGGAAATGCGGCTGCGGTGCGCCAGGCGCTCAGCCGGTTGGCGAAGACAGGGAAGATTCGTCGCATCCGCCACGGACTCTACGACCTGCCGCGTGAACATCCGGTCATTGGCAAAACCGCGCCGGACCCGATGGCGGCGGTGCGGGCACTGATGGAGGGCAGCAGCGCCCAGTGGCAGGTGTCCGGCGCTTACGCGGCCAACCTGCTGGGCCTGTCCGAGCAGGTGCCGGGCAGGATCGTCATCCTGACCAACGGCGTGCCGCGCCGTGTGGTCCTCGGCAAGTTGACCCTGGTCTTCCGTCGTGCCGCGCCACGCTACCTGCTGGGCGCGGGCCGTCCCGCTGGGTTGGTTATCCAGGCAATCCGACATCTCCGTGAACGCGGGCTTGAAGCGGCACAGGTGGAGCTGCTGCGGGAACGGTTGGAAGCTGATACCAAGTCGGAGCTGGCCGCTCTGACCCCCAAGCTGCCTGCGTGGATGCGTCCCATCCTCCAACGCCTGACGGCAAAAGCCAAACCATGAACAGTGTCATCTCACTGGCGCAGACCCAGCGCCGCGAGTTGTTCAACGCGGCGGCGCAGGAGCTGGGCTTCAACGCGCCGGTGGTGGAGAAGGATTTCTGGGTGTGCTGGATCATGCGTGAGCTGTTCGCACTACCAGGAGCGCGTGAGCACCTGATCTTCAAGGGCGGCACAGCTCTCTCGAAAGTGTGGCAGGCCATCCGGCGTTTTTCAGAGGATGTGGATGTGTCACTGAGCCGCGAGTGGCTCGGCTTCACCGGCAAGCTCGACCCTGAGCAAGCAACCAGCGCAAGCCAGCGGAAGAAGCGATTGGAGTCACTCGTAGCAGCGTGTGAAGCAAAGGTCCGGGATGGGCTGTGTCCCGCCCTTGCGGCGCGGATGTCCACCGCGCTGGGCGAAAGCGGCTGGGTGCTTGAGTGCGATCCAGGCGACGCGCAGAGCCTCATCTTCCGGTATCCCTCGGCGTTCGCTGAAGCGGGCGAAGCACCCTACATCAGCCGGAGCGTGAAGATTGAGGGCGGCGCACGCGCCGATGCCTGGCCCACGGAGGATCGGACCATCCAGCCCTACGTTGCCGAGGCGTTCCCCAACGGCGTGCCAGACGCCCGGGTGTCGGCGCGGGTGTTGTCCATCGAGCGGACGTTCTGGGAGAAGGCCACGATCCTCCACGCGGAGGCCCATCGCCGGAAGGAGAAGCCGACCCCCGCTCGCTACTCGCGGCATTATGCCGACTTGGCTGCGCTGGCGGACCACGAAGGAGGGCGACGGGCGATGCAACGCGACGATCTGCGGGCGCGGGTAGTCACGCACAAGCAGGTGTTCTTCGCCGACAAGTTCGCCAGTTACGAGACGGCGGTGCCTGGCTCGCTCCGGCTGGTGCCCGATGACTACCGTCTCCCGGACCTGGAGCGCGACTACCGCGACATGCGCGAAATGTTCTTTGAGGAGCCGCCGTCCTGGGCGCAGGTCATCGAACGTCTGCGTCGGCTGGAGAAGGCAATCAACCGAGTTTCCGTGCCAGGCTGACCCTGCGGAACCCAGTGCCGTCTGCTGGGATGGTCTTCGTTCCCGCGGGTGCAAAAGGGCAGACAGTCCTCCCCAACTGACAATACAGTTGCACGCCCCATTCCGACGCGGCACCAAGGTCGGCCCTGAATCCACGATCAGGTCGCCGCCAGATAGCGGCAGAAGGTCGCCCTGGGAATCCGCAGGGTATCGCAGACGGCCCCGATGGAGAGGGACTTGTCGGCGTGCATCTTCTTGGCCGTCTGGAACCGTGGACTGTCCGCGATGGCTTCTTTCAGCGGCAGCCCGTAGGCCCTCCGGGTCTCGCAATGCCTCCGGCAGCGAGGGCTTGACAACCTGCATATCGTAACTGCCACTGTTCCAGTTGTTATGCTAAACTGTCGTTTCACGGTGGCCATTCATGTGTTGTGCCTGCTGGCATCCCAGCAGCCAGCCGGGCATAGTCGAGAACCCACGGGCAGGGTTCCTTGATCCGGCGCTCGAAGTCCGCACGGGCATCGGCCAGGAACTGCCGGAGTTGGCCGCCGTCGTCTGAGACCACCCCTTCCCCTCGCGGATCCACGATCAATCGCCGGTCGGGCTCGCAGAGTTCCCGCCAGTCGGCCACAGTCACAACGAACGCGAATCGGTCCGCCAAGGCCTGGTCGAGGGGTTCGCACCCGACGTAACCCTGGTTGGAGTCGAGCGAGGGCGGGTTCATCGCGGCCCACCGATACCTCAAGTGCCCCAGCAAAAGGCCTTGCAGGCGGCGCTCCTGGATCAGGGAGAAGAAGCGGTTCTGGTGCTCAGGTCGGCAGCGGTTCAGCTCGTCCACCAGGATCGACTCTGCACCGCAGACCGTCGCCGGGGTGTGGAGATACTTGATCCCGCTCCCGTCAGGCTGCGGGTAGGGAAAGCCGACCAGATCGTCGAAGCTGATCAGGCTCGCGTTGTAGTGGCGGTGCTCCAGGCCCAGGGCCTCTGAGAGGCTGTTGAGCAGAAAGGTCTTGCCGGTCCCGCAGGCCCCCACCAGGAGCAGCGGATCCTCAGTCACAAGGGCGGCGAGAATGACCGGTTCCATGGCGTCATAGCCGTAGACTCCCAGCTTGGGGAGAAAGGGTGGATTCACCTTCAGGCCTCCCAAGGCAGCCCGGCTTTGCCGAAGTGCCCGTAGTTGGTGGTTTGACGGTAGATTGGGCGCTTGAGGCCCAGGCGCTGGATGATGGCGGTCGGACGAAAGTCGAACTGCCCGGCGAACGCCAGGGCGGCAGCCGGATCCCCCGTGCCGAAGGTCTCCACCGAGAGCGACACCGGCTCCGCCACCCCGATAGCGTAGCTCACTTGCAGCTCCGCGCGGCGGGCGAGTCCTGCCTTCAGGATCTCCCGTGCCACGTAGCGGGCGAAATAGGCCGCGCTGCGGTCGACCTTGGAGGCGTCCTTGCCGCTGAAGGCCCCGCCGCCATGCCGGGCGGCTCCCCCGTAGGTATCGACGATGATCTTGCGGCCGGTCACGCCGCAATCCCCCACCGGGCCGCCGATGACGAATTCCCCGGTCGGATTCACGAGGAGCCGGATGCCGGGCCGATGCCAGGCGGCCAGCGCCCTGGGCAGCAGTTACCCCTTCATGGAGTCCCGGATGGATGTCTGGGTCGCGGTTGGCGCGTGCTGGGTGGAAACGACAACGGCGTCGACCTCCACCGGGCGCCCCTCCTCATAACGCACGGTCACTTGGGTCTTGGCGTCGGGTCGTGCCCAGGGGATTCGCCCAGCGTGCCGGTCGGCCGCCAGGGTGCGCGCCAGGCGATGGGCCAGGACTATCGGCAAGGGGAGGCGTTCTGGTGTCTCATTGCAGGCGAATCCGAACATCAGGCCCTGGTCGCCCGCCCCCTGCTCCGAGCGGGAGACGCCGCGATCGATGTTCTCCGACTGAACTCTAAGCAGGTCGGTGACGTCCAAGCGATCCGCGTGGAAAGGCAGGTCCTCGAATATGTAGCCGATCTCACGCACGGCCCGCTTTCACCAAATCAGATCCTCTCGCGTGAAAACGCCCGACGAGCGGGTGCTCGGCTCAAGACGGCCAAAGACGATGCCGGTCATGCCAGGTTCTCGATTCAGAGACGGCGAGATCGACGTGCTCGCCGGAGGCACGGTCGTGGTCAACCTTGGCTTCCCCTTGGGATGTTCTCCGCTCCGGCATTCGTTCAAGGGCGGTGGCGCCTTCGCTCCGAGACATCCCAAGCGAGAGGCGTGCTGCCCGTTGCCGCGCCTGGTCGTTCCGGCGCGATCCGGATTCCAGAAACCCGTCCTAATCGGTAATCTCCAAGCCGCGTGTTTCGGGTGGTCTGCCATCTTGACATGGACGCCTTCTACGCCTCGGTGGAGCAGCGGGACCATCCGGCATTGCGCGGGCGGTCGGTTATTGTGGGGGCGCCGCCCAACCAGCGGGGCGTGGTTTGCGCGGCCAGCTATGCATGTGTTACGCATTTGCCCATTGTGGGTGCTTATGCCAATTCGTATTTCGCTGGGGGATAGGGTGTTGGGGAGTTTGGAGCGGATGAAGGGAATCGAACCCTCGTGAGAATTCGATGCATCCGACTCACCAACCAATTCTACGGATGCCGGGAACGCGGTCGAAATGGGAATCAGTGCTGAGGATGGATAAATTGTACTGCCGTGCCAGCGCGGCAATCCAGACATCATTGGCGGGGATCGGCGTGGCACGGTCTTTCAGGGTTTGCCGGATTTCGGCGTAGGTGGCGGCCGTGTCGCTAGAAACCTCCAGCACGGTCCAATGTCGGGCCAATTCGCCCAGCCAAGCCAGGCGGCGTCCACGGTCTCGGGATGCCAGCAGGCCGAACCGATACTCCCCGAGAACGATTACGGGGAGGTAGGGCCCCGGGCCGGCGGCGATCTTCTCGCGAACGGACTGGTCCCCATCCGCGAAAGCCGACACGGCGTTTGTGTCCACAATCAAGGCGAGTCCTCAGGTTCCAAAACCTCGAACTCGGCGTCAATGCGCTGCTGGATGCGGCGTGTCTCCGCGCGGTCGGACGCGGACTTGCCGAAGGCGCCGGCCAAGTTCAGCCAAGCAGGCTCCGAAGCGGGCGCTGCCGCCGTCTTGAGCTTCTCCTCAAGGGCTTCGGTGAAGAGTTGTTTGAGACTGATTCCGCGCGAGACAGCGACGCTCTTCGCGCGTCGCAGCGTCACGCCGGGGATTTCAATCGTCGTCTTCATGCGCGGAGCCTACCGTATTTATGGGTCGGGTCAACAGCTCCAACAATTGTGGCGGCTGGAGCGGATGAAGGGAAACGAGCCCTCGGGTAGGTGCAGTAGGCGAACACGTTGCCAACCTGCTGAGTGTCAGTGAAGTGGGACTGCTTTTGGGTGACCATCCCAAGTTCTGAAACGGACGAGCACCAACCTTGCAAAGCTTCCGACCGTGCAATGTTCCCGACCGTTGCGCGACGTCCTGGAGCAGGCTGCTCAACTTCAAGGCGCTACCCTCAATCAGTTCGTGGTCCAATCGGCTTACCTGGAGGCTCGACGGATTCTGGAGCGCGAGACCGTCCTCCGCCTCTCGCAGCGCGATGCGCGGCGAGTATTCTCGATGCTGGAGCATCCACCCAAGGCAAACAAGCAATTGAAGGGAGCCGTCAGAGCTTATCACGACCTGATCTGTGCTTCGGCTGGAACTTCTCTCGCGAGCTCACGACCGCGATGGCTCCGATTGCGGCAGCGAGCCGCTCAATACCTAAAGACGGCGAAAGCGCCCGTCATCTGTATGAATGCGCGCTGCAGAGCCAGCCTGACTGTCTGGACCTGATCAACGGGATAGGATGGGCGTTATGCCGCCTCGGCCGTCAGGCGGAAGCCCTCCCCTGGCTCTGGAGGGCGGTTGTCGCTTCTCCCGAGAACAGCACTATGCTGAGCGACTACGGATGGGCGCTGGCCGAGTTGGGGCGTTATGACGAGGCGCAGGAGATCCTGGAGAAAGCGGTTCGACTTGCTCCGGCGGTAGACGATCTGCCCGCCAATAACCTGGCGAGGGTGCACCAACTCAAGCTTCGACGCCGGAGGGTCCGTCCATCTCCCGCCAGTCGGGCATGCCCTCCTGCATGACGTGCGTGGTCCGCCGGGGATCGAAAGCGTCCGGGTTGAAGGGACCTCTCCAGGCCAGCATTTCCTGATGGCAGTCGTGGTTTGGATCGGCCATCGCTTCAAGATACTCCGCGTAGCCTCGAGTCCCGCCCACATCCTCGGGAGGACACGCGCGTTCGCCTTCCAGGCACTGCGGGTAGACCGTCCCCGGCTGCAGCGGCGGGCACCCTTCATAGAGCACGTCATGCACCCAGTCGTCGCCGAAGTCGTAGTTATACTGAAAAGACAAGGGCGCCTCGGGCAACGAGGTCAGTACCCGGTTGCTGGCCTTGGCTAACCGGCAATCAGCCTCAAAGGCGCGGCGGGATCCGGGGCCAAACGTCACGTCCAAGGAGCTGATGAGCCCATCGTAAATGATTCGACCCCGGAACGGCAGCAACACGGTCTCGATCATCGCCGGCAACGGTTGGCCGATCACCCGTTCAGGCGGATGGGTCAGCCCCACGAGACCGAAGGCAGTCGGAGGCCCTTTGCAGGCGAGAAGCACCATGTGCTTCTTGAGTTGCCGCAAGGCAATGAACTGTCCGGACACCAGATGACGCCAGGAGGACACGATGTCCAACTGCTCCGGAGAGAACCCGGCGGGGTTGGCAGCGATGAACGCGTCGATGAGATCCAGCCGCCCAACGAAAGCCAGCACCACTTCTCGCCGTTTCTCGGGGGGAAACGCGGCAGAGGAGGGCTTGGCATTCTGAGCACCCACGATCTTGAGCTGCTCGTTGACAAACTGCATCAACGCGCCGTGCAAGGAGAAGAACAGAGTGGCTTCCTCAGCAGGCAGTAACATGCTGGCTCCACTTCACCCGCGGTTTGCCGCCCCCGTTAAGTCCAGCTTTAGTTGACTCGCCTGGCATGCGAACCGCAATGGTCGCCGGTTGGCTGGGCACCGATAGTGCGCGAAACACAGTTTACTGCACTCTGACTGCACTTCTTCGCAACTCATTGATTATCAATGGAGCAGGTGAAGGGAATCGAATCCATCCCCATCGCTTCGCCGGAATCTTACGAAACCGGCGTAAATACTCACAGGGAAGATTGTTACCACAGTTTCCATTTTCCGCCAATACGAAAACTCACCCCCTTCTTCCGAAGCTTCGCTGTCGTGCGGTGTCGTGCAGAAATACCTCGCGCCACGATACGGAAACCAAGCTGACCAACAGTGAGCGGTTCACTCCGGCAGCAGGTTCAGCAAATGGGTTTTCACGAGTTTTCCCGCCGCCTGCGGATCGTAGTGGATGTCGGTGCGGAGCAGCGGTTGCATGTCTGAACAAAATCCCCGGTCCTTCAGATGATTGTCGAGGACTCCAATGAACTCCGCCCGGCCTGCTTTCGTGCCTTCCTGTTTCAAGTAGTGCTCGAAGGACGCGATGATTGCTGCCGGGTCAACGGGCGTTGGGGACTTGGTCAGCGCCCAATACAAATCGAACAAGTCCCGACCGCGTTTGCGCTGGAACATGGCACGCATCTTTGTGCCCAACATTTCGTGGATGTCGAAGCCCTTGATGCGGGTTTGAACGGGCTTGTCACGGAAGGGGAAGCTGAACAGCACTTCAACCACATCCCGGTGCGGCTTGCGCTCGGTCACGTTTGCCTCGATGACGATTTCGAGTGTCCGGTTCGGCTCAATGATGGAACGCGCCGCGTAGGTCATGCGCAGCACGCGCGAAGGTCGGACCGTGTTGCGGATCGCCAAAGCGAGCGTGTCCCAAACCGAGGCTTTGGGGGTTCCCAGGACTTCGGCAAGCACACGCCGAATGGCGCGCCGGATGTGATCTGCCGGGCGAGTCCCGACCACGACCAGATCTATGTCCTCGCTGTAGCGGGCGGGCGGGGCGAGATGCACCTTGTGGAGAACCGTGCCGCCACGCATGGCGATTTGCGCGCTCAAGAATTTGTCATCGAACAGCGCGACCATCGCGCGGCACAGCAGCAGATCCTGTTCAACTTGATGCTGCGCCGCCCACGGCACGACGGCTTGGTGAGCCAGGATATCCTGGCGGGTGATCGGCGTCATACTTTCAGCTCACTGGAATTGTTGAGCACTTGCCAGCGCTTGACGAGCGGCAGGTTGCCGCGCTCGCCCTTGGCTGGAGCGAGCGCTACGGGTGTCAACTCCTCGGGCAGCCAGGCACGGACAACTTTCGCCAAAGACTTGTTGCCGCATGCTTCAATGACAAAACCCAGGCGTTGCGCGACGGCGGGCTCGTTCTCCGCATCCAGCACGCGCTTGAGTTCGCGGGCGCGCAAGAGCAGCAAAAGCGGGCGGATGGTTTCCGCCGCGCGCTCGATGCCGCCGATGCTGGTTGCGTATCGAATCAGGTCATACGCCGTTGCCTCGGGAGTGCTGACCAAAACCGGAGCGACCGCTCCGGCGGGTTGTTGCGTCGGTGTCCGCTCAATCCCGCGCTTGACGAAGAACCTGACCTGAATTCGACCCACCTTGATCGCCCGGCAAGGCCGGTCGGTCATCACCTGGGTGACCTGGAGCGCCTGCGGGTTTGATCCAAACGAACTGGCCGCGGATTGCAGCGCCAGATAATACGGCCGGCCCAGCCAGTCGAAATAATCTTGCAGCCACCAGTCCGCCGGCGGCGCCCCCATGCTGCGATGCTCGGGACTGATGATGAAATAGAACGGCTGCCGCGGAGTAATTCTGACGACCCTGCCCCGGAGTCGTGACAGCTGGCGCTTGGCGGCAATCGCCGACAGCCCCGTTTCCTTGACCACATCCGGCAGCGAAATCGTCACGCGCCCCAAGGCAAGGCGCGCATCGCAAAACGCCTCCGCGGCGCCGATTCGGCGAGGTTCGGAAGCACTTTGGGTCTGTTTTGTCATTTGCGTATCATACCGTCTGACGGTTCATTATGCAAACGCTATGGATGAGCTTTTTCGCGCTTGCTCATGACACCGCGACGCATACGGGGGAGTCGCTTGACACATGCGAAAGGCGGAAACACCGGCACTGGCTGTCGTCGAGTGGGTAGGCTAGAAGGAAATTCCGGCTGAGTGGCGCGACGACATCTGGGAATGGCCTCGCTCCGTGGCAGTGATGGAGCGGATCGCGGACGAATTGGTTGAACAGCGAGTCTCCCAAACCACCGTTGGCGCCGTTACCTACTTCTGGCCCGGACTGATTTTCAGGAAAGCCCTATTCCTGATCATCGTGCTCGCCCATGCGTGGCGTCTTCGCAGCGTTGTGCCCATTCGATTGGGATCCCCAGTGCGTGCAACAGTTCTGCCGATGCTCCCTCGGTGGCTGCCTTCACGCCGAGGGCCTCGCCGACATTGCGGTCCTTGCGCACGGAACGCAGGCCACGCCCCGGACCGGTGGGCGTGCGTTCGAGAATCGCGTCAATCAACGCCCGGCGGACAGGCTTGTCGGCCACCTGGTCCGCCGGCAGATCGAGTTGCAGGAAGCTCATCGAGCACTTGATGTCCACGCCGACCGGGCCGGGATACACGTGGGTCGGTGAAGTGAGCACACAACCGACCGGCGCTCCGTAGCCCGCATGGGCGTCGGGATTGAGGACGAGATCGGTCACGCCGGGTGCGCTGCGGGCGTTGAGCGCCTGCTGGAGACAGGTGGCGTCGAACCCGGTGCGAATCGAGTTCGTGCCGATGACGGTGATCGGCTTGCCTTTGTCGCCGGGCGCCGGAATGAAGTCCGTGGCCTCACCCGTAACGTGGATCTGGGTTGGATTGGTGTCGTTCACGACAAGTTCACTTCTTAACAGTTGTTGGCGGGGAGGGCGAGCATTGACGCCCGCCCTCCCGTGGTTCTACTCATTGAGGAACAGTTTCCACTCGGCCAGGCCGTGGGTGTTGCGCAGGAGTGCCGTCGCCGGCAGTTCCTTGGGCGCACGCGGAACAGTGAGCAGCTTGAGGCCGGCCTCGTGCGGGAGGCGGTCGGCCTTGCGCTGGTTCACGTCCTTCGCGGCCCAGACGAGGTTTTCCCACGTGTCCGCTCCACCGCGCGAGCGGGGCACGACGTGGTCGAGGCTGCCTTCGTCCGGATGCAGCAGGCGGCCGGTGTATTGGCAGCGATTGCCGTCACGCTCGCGGATGTTGCGGGCGCTGAGCTTGGGGCGCTTCTTCGGCACCTTGGCAAAGTTCACCGCCACAATGACCGTCGGCACGCGGATCGCCTTGCGGGCAGTGTGCACAGCGTTGTCGCCTTCACGGATCGGCAGGGTGATCCATTCCTCCCAGGTGACCGGGCGGATGTGGCTCTCGCCTTCGATGTCCAGGCCGGTGGCCACGTTCGTAGCCATCTGGCAGAACGCGTCCTGCGGCGTGCGAATGTTGATCGCCTGCCAGTTGCGGTTGAGCACCAGCACAATCGTCTTGTTCAGGATGTCGGTCATAAAGTTACTGCACACCGCTTCTGCGTTTCGCGGGGTGAGGTGTTTGCTCTTTGTTGAACGGCGGCGATTGGCTGCCTCGCCCGGTTTTGCTCCAGGTCCTCCGGTGTCAGAGACCGGCGCGCTCCTGATTACGCCACGAGGCATTCGAAAGTGGTCGCCCGGGAAGGTTCTGCCCCCTCGATTTCTGGGTGTAGGCCAGACGTGATGCTATTGGGCTTCCCAAGCCTTGCGAGATGGTCCCCCAAGTCGGGGATGTAGGCTCCCGCGAACTGCAATCACCACCTGAGCCGAAAACTGGTAGCCCGTGCTGGTAACTCTCCAGCGCCGTCAGTTTGTAGGACTGCCGCTCTGATTCTGAGCGAACGGGCTGTGATTGGCTGCCTCGCTTGGATTTGCAGTGTGCCTTCGGTAGACGTGCGGAAGGTCAAAATTCCCGGAAATTCCGCGAAATCGGCCGGTCGGGAGGCGATACCTGAGGATGGGCCAGCGGGAGGCGGATTCGAGGATCAGCCGGTGTCGGCAGGTGCCAGCGCCTCGGTGTGATTCCAGGGCAACCAACGGGTGGGATCTTTGGCGACTTCCTGACGGTGCTCCTGCAACGTCACCAGATACTCGAAGGGATTGACTTGGTTGAGCTGACAGGTGTGGATCAGGCTCATGAAGACGTCGCCCACGCGGGCGCCGTTGAGCGTCTTGTAGGCCAGCGTGGTGATCTCGGGTCGTTGCGCTTTAGCCATGGCCCCTTGCGGATCGGACACTTCGATGCGGCACGCGGTTGCGACCTGGGGCCA
>CAZVRY010000020.1:0-44698 GCA_964629545.1 uncultured Verrucomicrobiota bacterium
GCGAGCGCCGCCGACCTAGACGTAAGCCACGAGGAGTTGCGGGGCACCCTGGCCCCATTAAGGGTCTGTGCAAGAATAACTTCCGAGTTTGCTGGAGGCGATGTTGGCTTCTGGCAAGGCACGACGAAGGATCCCGCCGCCGCGGGACTTCGCTCTGTGACCGGCCTGCGCCGAGGCTTCGGCAGGCAGGCTGAGGAGCCATCCCGCGGCCGCGGGACCAGAAGCCAAAAGCGCCCGCCAAAGGCGGAAGCCATTGTTGACCAGACCCTTACTTCTGCACGGATCAATACCCGCGAAATCGGCGAAACCCGCGGTGGGCCTATCGCACCCGGGGTTTTCGTGAGGCGTTCCTCGAGGAAGCCGAAGCCCCGGCCAGGGTCGCGAAGCCCACGACCGTCAGGAGGAAGGAGGTCTCAGCCTCCGGGAGCGGGGAGGGAGCGGCGCCGTCTTCGCCGGTGAGGGTGAGCGACCAGCTTTCCAGGCGCATCCGACCTCCGTATTCGAGGTCGCCTACCACGAGCCGCCAGTCCCCGTTGCCCGGTTTCCCCACGAACACGTCGAGCAGCAGGTCCCGCACACTGCCCGTGGGATCGATGCGGCCGTCCGGCTCCCAGACGCCCCCGAGAATGCCCGTCTCCAGGCTCGCCAAGTGGATATCCCCCGCCGCGGCCCCATCGGCGAACGTCACGTCCCAGCCGTCGTAGGAGGCGCCGAGGGCGTTTCCGGGCGCCACGCCCACCTGGTGCAGGAGGATGCTCGAGTCGGCGAGGTTGCGATTGAGGGCGACATACATCTCCCCGGCGAACCCGTTCCCGGGATCGATGCCGACGAGGCGAAGCCCGACCTCGACCCGGGTCAGGGAGACGATGGCGGAGTCGCTGATGGCGGCGAGGAACCCGAGGGGCGGGTCCTGGCGGTCGGCCAGGTCCACACCGACCGCGAAGACGCGGGTTGGTTCGGTGACGAGGGTCGCGTGGGCACTCCATCCGGAAGTCAGCAGCAACACGAGGCAAAGCGGAACGTAGGGTTGGGGTTTCATAACAGACGCGAGTGCAGGGGGCTGGGCGGGCGAGACGTGGAGAACGCCGGATGGATCATGGGGCCGGGATGGCCCGGTAGAAGCGGACAGGGCTGGGCGGTTGCGGGTCGGTCACCCGGAACGCGCCGTTGGCCGGGGCCACCAGCGGCACAGCGGGGGGAAGGTCGGTCCAGGTGGGGGGCGACACGGACTCCGTGTATTGGACCCGATAGGAATGGCCGGGGACGCCCAGGAAGGTGACGATGTAGTCCGGTCCGTCGGGACGGATCTCGACGGCGTTGGCCCCCTGGTCGGCGGGGCCGGGGTCCGTTTGGGTCACGGTGACCGTCACGTCGACCAAGTGGCCCCCTGGCCCATCACTTAGGACGTAGACGAACTGGCCATTCCCGGCGTCCTTCGCGGGGGCGGTGTAGACGACGTAGTTGCCCGCCAGGGTGACGGTGGCGCCGGGCGGGGTGGCGTCGCCGACCGACACGAGGGTGAGGGGGTCCCCCTCGGCGTCGGAGTCGTTGGCGAGCAGGTCGGACTTGAGGACCTTGGCGACGAGCGAGTCACTGAAGCGCCGGAGGTCGTCCCCGCTCCCGCTCGGGGGTTCATTGGCGTCGACGGGGGCCAGCCCGAAGTTGGCGATCAGCGCGAGGCTGGCATCCGGGGTGAAGGTGTAGGCGGGTTCCTCGGCCAGGGGGACGCCGGGGTCGGTGGCGAGCTCCCAGTAGAGGAAGACGTAGCCGGGCTCGGGATTCGCGGTGAGGGTGACCGGCCCTGCGGAGACGCCGGCTCCGTCGATGGTCCCGGCGTGGGGAGGGATGGCGGAGGCATCGATGCGGTGGCCCGGGGCGAAGTGGCCGACCAGATGGCGGTTGCCGCCGACGGTGAATTGGAAGAGAGGGTCGGTGCTCACCTCGACCCCATTCTGGGTCCAGTTCACGAAGGAGTAACCATCGAGGGTCTTCGCCTTCATCTTGGCGATCTCGCCCGGCTCGTAGAGCCCATCCCCTTCGACTTCGAAGTCCTCGCCGTCGACCTGCAGAGGGTCAGCCTCGACCGTCACCGTGTAGACCGGTTTGAACTTGGCCACGAGCGTCCGGTTGTCCGTCACGGTGAAGCTGTAGGAGGCGGAGGTGCTGACGGCGACCTCGTTGACCAGCCATTTGGAGAACTTGTAGCCCGGGTGGGGGACGGCGACCACGGTGGCCGTGGTTCCGGGGGCGTAGGCGCCATCGCCGCTGGTGGTGCCGCCCGCGGCCGGCGTGGAACGGGTCACGACCGTCTTCGCGGCCCCGGCGGGGGCGAAGTGGGCGATGAGGGTGCGATCGGATGGGACGGCGAAGGTGTAGGTTGGGGACGTGCTCACCCCGGATCCGCCTTCCGTCCACTGGGAGAACACGAAGCCCGGGGACGGCGAGGCGACCACGGTGGCGAGGGACCCGGCCGCGTAGGCTCCCCCTCCTTCGACGGTGCCGCCCTCGGCCGGGTCGGCGGCCACCCCGATGGAGTAGCTGGCGCCGGCCCCGAGGTCGACCGCGAGCGCCAGCGGCCCGAGCTGCGGGGTGGAGACCGCGATGGTGTCGCTGGTGGCGTCGACCGCCCCGGCGAGCTTGTGCCAGGCGTCGTCGTGATACTCGTAGAGGCAGAGGGCGTCCTCGTCCAGACCGGCGGGCAGCAGCGTCGGGTCGTAGGCGACGGTGAGATGGGCCTTCCCCGAGAACACGCCGCTGAACGAAACGTCCCAAAGTTGCGTCGGACCGCCCGGGGTCGGGAACGTGAGCGGGCCGAATTCACCCGCCGCGATGCGAACCGCGATCTCGTCGTCGTCGGCACAAGTGAAATCGCCGAAGCAGGAACCCTCGTCGGAGACGTCGTCGAACTCGTAATCGATCCCCCCGGGGACGGTGGATCCGCCATTGCATCCGCCGCTGCTGCCGGGGCCTGCGACCACGCGAGTGCCGGTGCGCACGGTGAGCAGGATTTCGATGCTGACCGACTGCCCGGGACTGAGGCTGCCCAGGGTCCAGCGTTGCGCCCCAGCCAACCACCGGTGGGCGGGAGCGAACTCGTCAGTCCCCACCCGGGAGCTGTACGGCGGCGTCAGCCAGTTGTCCTCGACGGAGAGGTGAACCCCGGTGCTGGGCTTGGCCGACCAATGGTCGTCCACCCCGTTGCCTTCGATGCCGTAATGGCCAATCTCGAATGCGCTGGGGGCGACGGCCGCATGGAAGCCGATGAAGTCCTCCAACCCGGCGCTGGAGCTCCCGTTGCCCGCGGCCCAGGCGTCAACGCCCGCCAGGGTGACATCGTAACGATACGATCCAAGCGTTCCCGGGTAGGGACGGTCGTCGTAAACCCCGCGTTGGGACTGCAGGCCATGGAGGAACTGAAAGAGCTCGAGATGGCTGATCCCGGGCCCGGGCTTGGCGGTAAGGGTGATGGTTTGTTTGAGCGCGTAGCGGCTGCTGAGGATCTCCCGTCCGGCGCCCCCGACGGAGGCGGGGGTGAGGCCCATGGGCGTGCCCACCACGGTGTCCACCATCTCGTGGCGCAGGGTGACTTCCAAGTGACTGTTGGCCAACTGGGATTGGGCGATGGGGAGGCTGTCCGCGTTCAACCCCACTTGGGCGATGGGAGTCACCACCGTGAACGTGGAGGCCGTTACCCAGTCCGGATAGGAAAACTGCCGTTCCAACCACTGCGGCGCGACCACCGCACCCCCGGCCACTTGATAGCCCACGGCGGCACCCCATTCGCCCGAAAGATACTCCCGTCCCTCGAAGCCAGGGGTGTTGTCGATGAGGAAGTCGGAGTAGCCCGCATCGGTCAGGGTGATGTTCCAGTGCGGATTGGCCAGGGTGAAGAACTGGGCCCAGGCGGGGGTGACGTTGAGGAGGAGGAGCAGCGCTCCGGTCGCGAGTGGCAGCACGCCTCGGTTCCGACGAGCGGTGGGGTCAGGCTCGGGTTGGGTAAGGATCATAAGTTGGCGCGAAAGCCGGCGCTTTCGTCGAGCAGACCTTACGCGGCCCCAGATGAAGGAAAGATGAACTCAGGATGAAAAATTACTCATCCTGGGCGAGACGCCCCCCGAGGTGGGGGGCCAGGGGACAAACGAGGCGAGTGGCGAAGTAGGCCGGACCACGCCGGGTCCGGAGCTTGAGCCGGGGATCGAGCCGGAGCAGGGCGGTGACCACGCGCAAGCCGAGGCCGAGCGAGGGATCATCGGCAAACGGGCGCGAGGGGGTGAGGTTGGCGACCGTGAACGAGGCGGTTTCGCGTAGGGTCTTAATGCGGACCTGGAGATCGCCGACCCCGTGTTTGAGCGCGTTGGTGAGGAGGCCGTGGGCGATTTGGCGCAGGTGCCTGGGATCGACCAGCACGCGGCAGGTGGCGGGCGCGCGAAGGACCAGGCGCCGTCCGGTTTCGGCCGCCAGCAGCCCGAAATCGCTAGTGAGGTCGCGGATCGTCACGGTCAGGTCGAGGGGCTCGGGGCAGGCCGGGAGAGCGCCGCGATCGGCCCTGGCGATGAGCAGGGACTGGTCCACGACGTGCGTGAGGCGGTGGAGTTCCGCTTGGAGTTCCTCGGCCAGGTCGGGGCGGGGGCTTTCGCCCGCTTGTTCGACTTTCAGCCGGAGGATGGCGAGGGGCGTGCGCAGTTCATGGGCGACCTTGGCGGCGTAGTCGTCCATCTCGCGGAAGGAATCTTCGAGACGACGTAACAGGCCATTGAGCTGGCTGAGCAGTTCGCGGAACTCGGAGTCGGCCTCCGGCAGCACGACGGGCTCGCCCAGGTTCGCGAGGTTCTTTCGGGCGAGTTGGCGGTTGACACTGGCGATGGGGCGGAGGGATTGCCGGGCCAGCCAGAAACCAACCAAGCCTGACAGGACGACGAGGGGCAGGGTGCCCAGGACGGCCGCCTGCGTGAGTTCCTGAAGCACGTCGCGGATCT
Organism: uncultured Verrucomicrobiota bacterium; assembly: GCA_964629545.1. Taxonomy (GTDB): domain Bacteria; phylum Verrucomicrobiota; class Verrucomicrobiia; order Limisphaerales; family CAZVRY01; genus CAZVRY01. Next base: position 4,977 of record CAZVRY010000020.1, read on the forward strand.
CCTCGCCCGAGTAGCTGCCGTGCAACCGCCAGTCCGGATGGTCGGGATAATCCGTGCGCCACGATTTCCGGCGCAACTCGTCGTGGAGCGTGCGGTAGGTGACGCCGATTTGCACGAGGGAAACGACCAGGAAGGACGCGCCGAACCAGACCGTCATGCGGGTGCGGAGGGAGTTCACGGCGCCTCCTCCCGGAGGGCAAATCCGACCCCCCGAATCGTATGGAGCAGCGGGGGCCGTCCGGGCTCCTCGATCTTGCGCCGCAGCATTTTGATATAGACGTTGACCACGTTGGACTCGGAGTCGAAATGCTGATCCCAGACATGCTCGACGATCGCGGTCTTGCTGACGGGGCGCGGCGAGGCCGACATGAGGAACTCGAGGAGGGAGAACTCCCGCGGGGTGAGGTCGATCTCGTGTTGCCCCCTCCGCGCACGATGCGTGACCAGGTCCAGCTCGAGATCGCCCACCCGGACCAGCGTGGTGGCCTGGGGACGCTGTCGCCGGGAGATCGCACGGAGCCGGGCCAGCAGTTCCGCGATCGAAAACGGCTTGGTCAGATAGTCGTCGCCCCCCGCATCCAACCCCCGGACCTTGTCCTCGATCTCGTCCCGAGCCGTGATGAACAGGACGGGGGTGGAGATGCCTTTGCGACGGAGCTGACGCACCACGGTGAGCCCATCCTTGCCTGGCATCATCACGTCCAAGAGCAGGGCATCGTAGGCATGCTCGGTCGCGAGCCAGAGCGCCTCCTCCCCGTCCGTCGCCTCGTCCACGGCATGCCCTTCCGCGACCAAACCCTGGCGGATGTGGGCGGCCACTTTCGGTTCATCCTCTGCCAGCAGGAGGCGCATGCGGTGGGACCACGGGTTATCGTCCGAGGATGGCGGAGCGGACGCAGGGGTCAAGCGGAGATCTCCGGCCGCTTCACCCGATCATCGCGCGGATCTGGTCGAACTTGGTCTTGCCGTCGGCCACGCTGACCGGGCGCTTGGCCAGTTCGTCCGCGTGCTCGAGGAGTTCTTCGGGCAACTCCTTGAGGAAGCGGGACGGATGGCAGTGGACCTTCTGGCCGTAGCGGACGCGGGAGGCGCAGTGGGAGAGGGTGAGGGAGATCTGAGCGCGGGTGAGGGCGACGTAGAACAGGCGGCGTTCTTCGTCGAGGGTGCCCTCGACCCGGGAGCGTTCGTGCGGGAGGAGGCCGTCTTCGAGTCCGACGATGTAGACGTAAGGGAACTCGAGGCCCTTGCAACTGTGCATGGTAATCAGCGTGACCGCGTCGCCCGCTTCCTCCTCGTCCTCCTCCCGTTCGGCGTCGAGGGTGAGTTCCTCGAGGAAGTCGATCAGACGTTCCGCAGGGGGGGCGGGTTTCGGGGATTCCAGATCGTCCAAGGTGTCCACCAGTTCCTGGATGTTGCGGACGCGCTGGGCGGCGGCCTCGGGGTCTTTCTCCGACTTGCGCAGATCATCGAGGTAGCCGGTGCGTTCGAGGAAGGCCTGGGCCCAGGCCCGGAGGGGGCGGGCGCCGGGGGTGGCAGCGGCGCGGTGCAGGGCCTGGCTGGTTTCCTCGATGAGCCCCAGGAACGCGAGGATGGCCTCCTGGGTGCGGGCGGGATGGGCGGCTTGGATGACGGGGTTCTTCATGGAGGCATAGACCGACTCCTTGCGCTCGTGGCTGGCGGCCAGGAGCCGTTCCATGGTGAGGTCGCTCAGACCGCGCGGCGGAGTGTTGGCGATGCGGAGGAGGCTGATGTCATCGTGGGGATTGAGGAAGGTCTTGAGGTAGGCGAGGAAGTCGCGGATTTCGCGGCGGTCGAAGAAGCTTTGTCCGCCGATGAGGTGGTAGCGGACTTTGGCTTGGCGGAGGGCGGTTTCGAGGGGGCGGGCCTGCTGGTTGGTGCGGAAGAGGATGGCCTGGTCCTGCCAGCGGACGCGCCGGCTGAGGCGGAGCAACTCGATGTCCTCGACGATGGTGCGGGCTTCGGCCTCGGCGGAGTCGAAGCAGTGCAGGAGGATTTTGTCGCCCTGGCCCTTGTCGGACCAGAGTTTCTTGGGACGGCGGCGGGCGTTGTGGCGGATGACGGCGTTGGCGGCGTCGAGGATGGTGTTGGTGGAGCGGTAGTTTTGTTCGAGTTTGATGACCTTGACCTCGGGGTAATGCTGTTCGAGGTCGAGCAGGTTGGCGACCTCGGCCCCGCGCCAGCCGTAGATGCTCTGGTCGTCGTCGCCGACCACGCAGAGGTTGCGGTGTTCGCGGGTGAGGGCGTGCACGAGTTGGAACTGGGCGGCGTTGGTGTCCTGGTATTCGTCGACCATGACGAACCGGTAGCGGTCGCGGCAGGCCTCCAGGACCGCGGGATGCTCGGTGAAGAGCCGCAAGACCAGGAGGATGAGGTCGTCGAAGTCGACCGCGTTGCAGGCGCGGAGGGCGGATTCGTAGCGGTGGCGGAGGTGTTCGGCCCAGGCGCGGTCGGTGGCGGAGAGGGCCGCCGCCTGGGCGCCGCCACTGCGGAACCGGCTGAGTTGGGCGAGGGCCTCGGCGGGATCGGGGCGGGCGTCGGGGGACGAGATATGGCTGAGGATTTTCTTGAGGGTGGCGAGTTGTTCCGATTCGTTGAAGATGACGAAGTGTTTTTTGTAGCCGAGGCGTTCGATGTGCTGGCGGAGGATGCGGACGCAGAGGGAATGGAAGGTGCAGATGGTGGGCCGGGGCGGCGGCTCGTCGGCCGTGCGGGGCGAGGGTTTGGGGAGGAGTTCGTTGACGCGCTGGAGCATTTCGCGGGCGGCCTTGTTGGTGAAGGTCACCGCGAGAAGGTGGCCGGGCGGGGTGCCGCGCTGGATGAGGTGCGCGATCCGGCAGGTGATGACCCGGGTCTTCCCGGTGCCGGCGCCGGCCAGGATGAGGACCGGGCCCTGGCGCGTTTCGACCGCCAGGCGCTGTTGCGGATTGAGCGAATGCAGGTTCAGCTTCGACATGATCACGAGTTCTTGCGACGCCAGGCCCACCAGGTCACCACGGCCAGAATCGCTACCAGGCCGGTCACCCGAACGACCGGGGTGTTGGCCTGTTGGAGGCTGAGCACGACCGCGAGGCCGCCCAGGGCCAGGCAGAGGGCGTAGAGCAGAATCGCCGCCTGCCGATGGGAGAGCCCCACCGCGAGGAGGCGATGATGCACGTGGGTTTTGTCCGCCCCGAAGATGGGCGCCCCGCGGAGGGCCCGGCCGAGCATGACCGAGGCGGTGTCATAGAGGGGGAGGGCGAAGAGGATCAACGGCACGGCGATGAACGTGACGGTGGCCGCCTTGAACAGCGAGACCATGCCGATGCAGGCCAGCACCAGGCCGATGAACAGGCTGCCCGAATCGCCCAGGAAGATGCGGGCGGGGGAGAAGTTGTAGGGCAGGAACCCGAGGCAAGCGCCCGCCAGGCTGAGGGTGAGGAGGGCGACCAGGATATTGCCCGCGATGATGTTGATGAGGGCGAGGGCGAGGGCAATGCACGCCGTGATCCCCGTCGCCAGCCCGTCGATCCCGTCCAGCAGGTTGATCGCATTGGTCAGCCCCACGATCCAGAGGACACTGACCGGCAGGGCCAGCCACCCCAACTCGAAGGGGGCTCCAAACGGGTTGCTGAGAGTGACAATCCGGTAGCCGCCGTAGTAAAGGCCGACGGCCACCGCCAGTTGCACCAGGAACTTCCGGGAGGCGCGGACGTCCTTGAGGTCGTCGATCAGTCCCAGGCAGAGCATGGCCAGGGCCCCTGCGAGCAGGGCGCCGAACAGCCGCTCGTAATCCTGGAACGTGACCGCCACCCGGTTCCCCAGCAGATAGAGCCCGCCCCAGGGCGCACAGAAGCCCAGGAAGACCGCCAACCCCCCGAAACGCGCCATCGGCTGCTGGTGGACCTTGCGCCCGCCCGGCTGGTCGACCGCCCCCAAACGGAAGGCCAGCCACCGGGCCAGCGGCGTGGCAAAGAATGTGACCACGCAGGCCAGCACGAGAATCGTGATGTAGGTCTTCATGCGGCGGGAGAGGGGGATAACAAACCCTGAAAACACTGCCAATACCGGTCCACCATCACGCTCTCCTCGAACTCGGCCCAGGCCCGGCGCCGCCCGGCTTCGCCCAGACGCCCGCAAAGTTCGGCATCGCGCAGCAGCCGGCGCACGGCCAGCGCCAGCGCCGGCCCGTCCGCCGGCGGCACCACCAAGCCCGTCACCCCGTCCTGGTTGACAAAGGTCACCCCGGACTCGAGACGACAGCAGACCACCGGCTTGCGGCAGGCCATGGCCTCGACCTGGACCAGCGCAAAGGCCTCGTTGGGCGTGATCGACGGAAGCACAAAGACGTCGCAGGCGTGCAGCAGGGCGTCGCGAGTCACATCGTTGACCGCCCCCCAGAACCGAACGCGGTCGGAGAGGCGCAACGCCGCGGCCTGGGCCTTCAGCGTGTCCTCGAGGGGACCCGTGCCCACAATCCACACCGCCGCCTCCAGTTCGGTGGCGGCGTCCAGGAGATAACGGTGCCCTTTGTAGCCGACCAGCCGCCCGATGCTCAGGAGGATCGGCCGTCCCTGGGCTAAGGTCCGATACTCGGCGGCGGACTGCATGAGGGCGGCGTTGGGCTCGAGCCGCTGCAGATCGAGCCCATAGGGGATGACCACGCATTTCTGCCGCCAGGCGGGCAGGCAGGGCGAGCAGTCGAGGTGACGCGGGGTGGCCACGACGATGCGGGCGGCCCGGCGGAGGAGCCAGTGTTGGAGGGGGCGATACAAGGCCATGAGGCCGGCTTGGCGGACCACGTCGCTGTGATAGCTCACCACCAGCGGGGGCTGGCCGCGGCCGAGGCGGCAGGCGAGGTCGGCCAGGGGGTTGGGGAAGTGGGCATGCCAGAGCTCGGCGCCGAACCGGCGTGCGCTCCACAGGTAGGAGGGGGCCAGCGACAGGGAGAAGAGGGTGCCCCAACTGGCCAGGCGATGCACGTTCACCCCTTGCAGCCGTTCATGGACGGTGCGGGCCCGATCGTTGGCCACCACGCAATCCACCCTGGCCCCGCGCCGCGCCAGGCCCTCGGCAAAGGAGCGCAACAGCGTCTCGATGCCGCCGTGGTGGGGCGGGTAGAATTTGCCCAATTCGAGGATGCGCATGCCCTAAGTGCCGCTCACCAGTTGCTGCCAGGCCCGTTCGACCGCCGCCACGGGCCGGTCCCACCCGAACTCCCGCAGGACATGGCTTCGGCAGGCCTCGGCGCCGGGCAGGAGACTGGGCTGGGCCAGGACCGCGCGCAAGCGCGCCGCCAAGGCCTCCACCGAACCCGGCTCGAAGAGCACCCGCTCCCCCCACGGGGCCAGCAGTTCCGGGGTGGCGCCCGCACGCGAACCGAGCACCGGCGTGCCACAGGCCAACGCCTCCACCGTGGCCAGCCCAAACCCCTCCAGATCCAGCGATGGCATCAACGCGCAGTCGGCCGCGCTCAGAAAGCCCGGCAGCTCGGCCTCGGCCACGAACCCAGCCAGCCTGGCTTGCTGCGCCAAGCCCAAAGTGCGCAGGCGCGCCTCGAGTTCGGGCCTCTGCGGCCCCTGGCCGGCCAGCCAGAGGCGGGCGTGCGGATAGTCCCGCGCCACTTGGGCGAAGGCCTCGATCAAGGTCAGCAACCCCATCCGCGGATCCAACCGCCTGACCGTGACGAAGAGAAAATCGCCCTCTGCCAACCCCCGCGCCCGCCGAAAGGACGCACGATCCGGCAAGGGCCGGAAGGCCTCGACATCCACGCCGCCGTAAATCACCTCGACCGGCGGCAGGCCCGCACCATGCCACCCCGGCAACCGCCCCGCCACATAGCGACTGTCCACGAAGATGCGTCGCACCCCGCGCAGGAGGCGTCGTTCGGTCGCGGTCAAACGCCACGCGACCAACCGGTCCCGCCCGCGCCGGAACCAGGTGCGGGCAGCGGCCTGGCGGGCAAAGGCGTATTCGAGTCCCCAGGGCCCGTGAAACAGGGCCACGCTGCGAGCACCCCAGCCCTCGAGACAGGGCGCATAATAGCCGTGATGGAACCCCAGCAGCGTATCCGATCGCATCCGGTCCGCGAGGATCCGGCGGGCCGACCGGTTCTCCGCGCGCCAACTGCGCCAACCTCCCCCCTTCTCGTCCGGGTAACGGTGGATGGTCACACCGTCCCGCTCCTCGCGCGTCGGGAACTTCGCTTCCGGGTTGGGCACAACCGCCTCGACGTCGTGGCCCCGCGCGGCCAGGCGGGCCGCCAGCTCGGTGGCATAGCGGTAGGCCCCTCCGATGAGGTCCGGATGATAGCCCAGGGATAGGAAAAGGAAGCGCATGTCAGGCGATCGCTTCCAGCAAAGCCTGCCAGCGTTGCAGGACCTTCTCCAGGCTGAATCGCTCCTCGACCGTCCGCCGAGCCGCCGCCGCCAACCGCGCGCACAGCCCAGGCTCGTCCAGCAGCCGTCCCAGGCCCGCCACGTAATCCTCGACTACCCCCGGCCGCGCCAAGAGACCGTCCTCGCCGTCCGTGATGATCTCCGGGACGCCCCCCGCGCGGGCGGCCAGCACGGGCACGCCCACCGCCATGGCCTCGATGATCACGCGCCCGAAAGGCTCCGGCCGGGTCGAGGCGTGCAACACGATATCCAGATCCGTGAGCACCTCGGCCATCGCTTCCTGGAAAGGCAGGAAATGCACGCGGTCCTGCAACCCCTGCTCCACCGTAAACCGGCGCAGACCGGCCGCGAACTCCTGGTCCTCGTTGAAGGCCTGGCCGATCAGCACATAATGCTCCCCGGGGGCGCGCCCGCGGCGAGCGGCGGCCACCCGCAGGACAAGTTCCGGCCCCTTCCAGGGCGTGAGGCGGCCGACAAGCCCGACCAGGGTCGCGTCCGCCGGCAGACCCGCCCGCCGGCGCCACGCCCCGCGTTGGCTCCGATAATAGCGCTCCAGCGGGATGCCGTTGTGCACCGTCACCACCCGGTCGGCCGGCACCCCCCCGGCCTTCAGCGCCCCCGCCACCGCGTCCGAAACCGCCACCAGCCGGGCGGCGTCGCGGCGGGCTCGCCAAAAAAAGGCCCGCCGCGCCGGGGCCGGGAAGAAATCGGCGGTCAGCAAATCGTTCACCCACCAGACGGCCGGCACGCCCTGGGTGCGAGCGGCGGGGCCGAGGCAGAGGGCGTCCTTGTTGGTGCACGTCACCACGACGGCAGGCCGTTCCTCCTGGATCATCCGCCCGAGCTGGCGGCGGGCGCGGCACAGCGCTCGCCACCCCTTCCAGGCCCGCCACGGCGAGAACCTCCGGCCAACCAACCGATACTGGTTGAGGTCGGCCGGGAAGCCATGGTCGAGGACCCGGACGCCGAGGCGGGCGACGGCCTCGCCCAGGCGGCCGCGCGGCGGACAGGCGCAGGCGAGCTCCCACCTCCGGGCAGGTTCCAGGGCGGCCAGCAACTCGAGGAGGTTGACCTCTCCCCCGCCCAGGATGCGGTCGACATGATCAACGAAGAGCAGCCGTCTCATCGGCTCAGCGCGGCATCGGTTCGCCTTCAGGGGTTGGGGAGAGCATTTCCGCAATGAAACGTCGCCGTAGCGGACCTCTGACCCGAAGCGATTCCCCCTCTCCCTGTCTCCCTCTCCCCGACCTGAGCCATCGCTGCGGTGGAAGCGGTTGGGGAGAGGGACGGGCCTTCGCCGCGCCGAAGCGGCTTCGGCCGCGCAGGCGGGGTGAGGGGTGACGGTTCATGGGGAGGAGGCAGGTTCATGGGGAGCTTCCAAGTCGAACGAACCGACGCGCAGGGGGACCATGAACCGGGCGGACCGGGAGCAAGAGCAAGAGTAAGAGTAAGAGCAAGAGTAAGAGCAAGAGTACGAATTCTGCCTCTTGCACTCAGCCTTTAGCCTTTCCGGTTTCTGGGGAGGGAGCATAGGCACTGGGAGGCATCCGGGTCGCGGCCGGACGGGGTTCTCGCCGTCAGTGCGAGGACGTCATCACCAGCACCTGTTCCAGCGTGGAGATCCCTTCGCGGGCCTTTTCGAGGGCCACCATGCGGAGGGTTTTCATGCCCTGCTCGACGGCGACCCGGCCCAGTTCCATGGCGCTGGACCGGGCGATGATCAGCTTGCGGATTTCGTCACTGACGGTCATGGCCTCGATGATCGCGCAGCGTCCGGCGTAGCCGGAGTTTTTGCAGCGTTCGCAGCCGCGGCCTTTGTAGAGCTGGATGCCCTCATAGAGATTCGGATCGATCCCGAGGTCGTCATACATCTTTTTGGGATAGCTGACGGGTTCCTTGCAGGCGGGGCAGATGCGGCGCAGGAGCCGTTGGGCGCAGGAGAGGATGACGGAGGAGGAAATCAGGAAGGGGGCGATGCCCATGTCATCGAGCCGCGCGATCGCGCCGGGCGCGTCGTTACAGTGCATGGTGCTGAGCACCTGGTGCCCGGTGAGGGCGGCCTCCACGGCGATCTCCGCCGTCTCTTCGTCGCGGATCTCCCCGATCATGATGATGTCGGGGTCCTGGCGGAGGATCGAGCGGAGGGCGGAGGCGAAGCTGAGGCCGATCTCCTTGCGCACGGGGACCTGGTTGATGCCCATGATCTGGAACTCGACGGGATCCTCGACGGTGATGATGTTGTATTCGGGGTTGTTGAGTTCGTTGAGGGCGGAGTAGAGCGTCGTCGTCTTGCCGGAGCCGGTCGGACCGGTCACCAGGAGCAAGCCGTGCGGGGCATCGACGGCGGCCTTGAACCGGCGGAAGGTGTCCTTGTCCATGCCGAGCTTGTCCATGCTGGCGGAGAGATTGGACTTGTCGAGCACGCGCAGCACGCACTTCTCCCCGTGGACGGTCGGCAGGAACGAGACGCGCAAGTCGATATCCTTGCCGCCGACCTTCATCCGCATGCGGCCGTCCTGGGGCAGGCGGCGTTCGGCGATGTCCAGGTTGCTCATGATCTTGATCCGGGACATGAGGGCGACCTGGAGGTTTTTGGGGGGCGGGGGATAGTGCATCAGCGCCCCGTCCACCCGGTAACGGAGTTTGACGTCCTTCTCGAAGGGCTCGATGTGGATGTCGCTGGCCCGGTCCTTGATGGCCTGGACCAGGATGAGGTTGGCCAGCTTGATGACCGGCGCCTCCTCGCCAATCTTGGCCAGGTCGTCGACGCTGGCGTCGTCCAACGCCTCCGCCACCAACTCCGCCCCGGCCGCCTCCGCCTCGAGTTCCGCCTGCTCCTCGGCCGCCTTGATCACCTCCTCCATCGAGCTCCCCTTGGTTTCGAGGTTGTTCAGCTTGTCGACGATCGCCCGTTCGGGCGCGATCATCGGCTGGACCTCGAGGCGGGTGATCCGCTTGACGTCGTCCAGGGCGAGCACGTTGAGGGGGTCCGCCATGGCCAGGAACAGCTTGTTGTCCAGGCGGGAGACGGGCAGGACCTTGTGGTTCTGGGCGACCTCCTTGGGGACGAGGGCCACGACTTCCGGGGCGATGCCGACCCGGGCCAGGTTCACCGGCGGCGTGTTGAGGACGCGTCCCATGGCCACGGCCATGTCAAGGTCGTTGACGTAGGAGCGGTCGATCAGCAGTTTGAGCAGGCGCGTGCCTTCCTTCTTCTGCAGCTCCAGCAACTCCTCGACCTGCTTCACCGAGAGCAAACCGTCCTCGACCAAGACGTCGGCGATCCGTTCTCCGAATGACTTGACCGGCGGCATGCGGCGTCAGCGGTAAATTTTCTTGATGGTTTTCATCAGTTCCGGCGGCGAGCACAGGTACCAGAGCAGCCGGTGTTTGGTGGCGGACTCGAGGTCGCGGGCGGCCTCCTTGTTAAAGGGATTGGCCGTGGCCACGAGGACCGATTTGCTCATACGATCCATGGGCATCACACACCACCGCAGGCAGGCCGCCCGGGGGAAGCTCCGGGCCAACTCGATGTCCACGTCATACTTGTCCAGCGGCACGTAGCCCAGCCGCGACTTGTCGGCCAGGATTTTCATGGACTTCTCGAGCGGCACCAACCCCTTGTCCTGAAGGATCTGAATGAAAGGGTCGGCGACCTGGGTCGGCTTCTCGTCCAGGTCGGGCACGGGCCAGAGGTGGTTGAAATCCCCCTGGGTGATGAGCTTGCCATCCACAAAGACCTTGGCCATGGCCTGCTTGCCGTCGTCGTATTCCTGGGGCGCGGCCTTGGCAGCGGCGGAGGCTGGCTTGCCGTTGAAATCGGTTTCCGGGGCGGCGGGGGCGGCGACGCTGGTGGCGCGGCGTTCGATCTCGGCCAGGGCGCGCTGCACGTCCGGGTCGTTGGGGACGCGCTGGAGGATGCTCTCGTATTCGAGGATGGCGGACGAGAGCTGTCCGAGTTGGACGTAGGCTTGGGCGATCCGTTTGGAGGTGCTGATGACCTCGCGCTCCCGGTTCAGTTTGGAGTAGGCTTCCTTGAGGATTTCGAGCGATTGATAGTCGAGCGGCTGTGTTTGAGTGATCACCTCAAACATCATGATCGTCTGCTCGAGTTGAGCGCGTTCGTTGTCGGTTAACATGCCGGGGAACACCCAGGCCCCGCCCCGCAGCCACCCCCTGCACTCGACTCCAGGGCCACAGGCCAGCCAGGCAGAGGATTCTCCACGGAGCACGTAAGACCGCTGCCACGTTATCGAGCGTGGCAGGCCAAGGCAATACCGCATCTTCCCCCGCATTTTCCCCCCGCGCCTTCTGTAGCAGAAGGCAGCCGAGGCGCGGGGAGAGGGGGGACTCCGTTTTTCAAAATGCGACAGAGGTGCGCCATGGTGTTTGGTCTTCCGGTCGGAGGCGCGCCTCGCTAGGCTGTCCCGCCGATGGCCCCTGAGACCCAACTGACGCCCATGATGGCGCAGTATCGACGCATCAAGGAGGAAATCCCCCGCGACGCCCTCCTCCTCTTCCGCCTGGGCGATTTCTACGAGATGTTCTTCGCGGACGCCCAACAGGCGGCCCCGATCTGCAACTTGACCCTCACCCAGCGGCAAAGCGTCCCCATGTGCGGCATCCCCTACCACGCCGCCGGCGGCTCCATCGCCCGCCTCCTCCGGGCCGGATTCAAGGTCGCCATCTGCGACCAAATGGAGGATCCCAAGCCCGGCAAGCTGGTGAAACGGGAGGTCACCCAAATCCTCAGTCCGGGCACTCACTTCGACGACCGGATGCTCAGCGCGGAGCGCAACAACTACCTGGCCGCCCTCTTCGCCCTCTCCAGCCGCTTCGGCCTGGCCGTGGTGGACCTCACCACCGGCGACTTCCAGGCCGCCGAACTGGAGGGCGAACCGGCGCTGCTGACCGAACTGGAACGCCTCCGCCCCGCCGAGATCATCGTGCCCAGCGAGGCCCGCCCCCTCCAGGAACTCTTGCGGAAGGCCGGACGGCGCGCCGGACTCCACGAGGACTGGGTCTTCGCCCCTGAAACCGCCCAGTTCACCCTGCGCGACCATTTCCACGTGGCGTCTCTCGACGGGTTCGGGCTGCGCGACCGGCCGGCCGCCGTCGGGGCCGCCGGCGCCGCCCTCCACTACCTCGCCCAGCACCTGCGCCGCGATGTCTCCCACCTCACGCGGTTCCGCTGCTACGAGGCGAGCGATCACCTCGTGCTCGATGCCACCACCCTGCGCCACCTCGAAATCCTCGAACCCCTCCGGCCGGATACCCCCAAACCCGCCTCCCTCTACGCCGCCATGAACCGGACGGTCACCCCCATGGGCGCCCGGCACCTCCGCGAATGGCTGTCCCAACCCCTCGCCACCCTCGAACCCATCCGCCGCCGCCAGGAGGGCGTTCAAACCTGGATCGAACACCCCGCCGCCCTCGAGCGCTTCCGCCACCTCCTCGCCGAGGTGCGCGACCTGGAACGAACGGTCAGCCGCATCAGCATCGGCACCGGCAATGCCCGCGACCTGCTGGCCCTCCGGCTGGCCCTCGAGCGCGTGCCCGCCTTGCGCGAACTCCTGAGCTCGCTCCCGCCCGCCGGCACGACCACCCCGGAAGGACGCCTCGCCCTGCCCCCGCCCGCCGCCGCCGACCCCCCGGCGACCCACCCCTCACTGCTGGCCGATCTCACCGCCGAACTCAGCCCCCTGCCGGACCTGGTGGACCTGCTCACCCGGGCCCTGACCGAAGATCCGCCCCTGGCCGTCAAGGAAGGCGGCATGATCCGCCCCGGCTTCAGCCCCGAGCTCGACGACATCCAGCGCGGCGCCCACGAGGGCAAGGACTGGGTCGCACGCCTCCAGCAGGACGAAATCCAACGCACCGGCATCGCCTCGCTCAAGGTCCGCTTCAACTCGGTCTTCGGCTACTACATCGAGGTCACCAAAGCCAATCTCGACAAAGTCCCCCCCGACTACGTCCGCAAGCAAACCGTGGCGAATGCGGAGCGGTTCATCACCCCAGCCCTCAAGGAGATGGAGGGCAAGATCCTCGGCGCCGAGGAGCGCAGTCTCAAACTCGAATACGAGTTGTTCCTCCAGCTCCGCGAGGCCGTCCTGGCCCGCCTCCGCCCGATCCAGGCCACCGCCTCCGCCCTCGCCACCCTGGATGTCCTCGCCAGCCTGGCCGAGGTCGCCCGGCTGCACAACCACACCCGCCCCGAAGTCCGCGACGACGGCCTGGTCCTCATCCGCGATGGCCGCCACCCCGTCCTCGATCAGTCGCTGGCCGGCGAACGCTTCGTCCCCAACGACACCGAACTCGACGGGCGCACGACCCAAATCATGCTCATTACTGGCCCCAACATGGCCGGCAAGAGCACCTACATCCGCCAAACCGCCCTCCTCGCCCTCCTCGCCCATGCCGGCGCCTTCCTCCCCGCCGCCAGCGCCCGCATCGACCTCGTCGACCGCATCTTTACCCGCATCGGCGCCTCCGACGACCTCGCCCGCGGCCAAAGCACGTTCATGGTGGAGATGAGCGAGACCGCCAACATCCTGAACAACGCCACCGCCCGCAGCCTGATCATCCTCGACGAGATCGGCCGCGGCACCAGCACCTTCGACGGCCTCAGCCTGGCCTGGAGCATCGTCGAACACCTCCACAACCAGGTCGGCGCCAAGACGCTCTTCGCCACCCATTACCATGAACTGACCGAACTCGCCGCCCGCCTCACCCGCCTCCGCAACCACAACGTCGCCGTCCGCGAATACAACGACCAAATCGTCTTCCTCCGCAAAATCCTCCCCGGCGGCACCGACAAAAGCTACGGCATCCACGTCGCCCGCCTCGCCGGCATCCCCCCAGCCGTCCTCGACCGCGCCCGCGTCATCCTCCACAACCTCGAGGAATCTGAACTCACCCCCGAAGGCCAGGTCCGCCGCCCCGGCCGACACCGCGACCGCGCCAAACTCCGGCAGCTCGCCCCCTCCCCGCAGCTCGATCTCTTCGCCTAACCTCCTCTCCCCTCCCCTCCCGTGCCTACCGATTCCTTCGTCACCTTGCGCGACCCCGACGGCACCACCGCCCTCATCGCCCCCGCCCTCGGCGGATGGTGCCTCCGCTACGCCCGCCCCCTCCCCGGTCACGGCCTCGTCGAAGGTCTGCACGACGATCCCGCCGCCGTCGCGCGCTACCCGCGCGAAATGTACGCCGGCAACCCCATCCTCTTTCCCCTGGCCAGCAAGAATGTCCTCGATGGCCAAGACCACCGCTACGCCTGGCGCGGACGCCCCTTCGACATGCCCCAACACGGCTTCGCCCGCCGCTTGCCGTGGGCGGTCCTCGACCGCTCGGATACCCATGTCGCCATGGAACTCGCCGACCACGAGACGACCCGCGCCCAATACCCGTTCGCCTTCCGACTCCAACTCGTCTACCGCCTCCGCCAGGGCCAACTCCACTGGGAGCAAACGGTCGAAAACCGCGGCGACGAACCCCTGCCGTTCAGCACCGGCTTCCACCCCTACATCCCCATCCCCCTCACCCCGCGCGGACGCCGGGACGCCTGCTACGTCAGCCTGCCCGACTGCCGCCGCTACACCTGGACCGGCCATTACGAGCGGTTCACGCCCCAACCCTTCCCCGCCACCCGCTGGAGTGTCATGACCGATGTGGTCGATTCCCTCCTCCTCGATGGCTTCGCACGTCCCGAACTCACCCTCCAGGACGAAGCCAGCGGCGTCGAAGTCCACCTCGACTTCGCCCAGGCCCCGCACCACCGGTTCGTCGTCGTCTGGTCCCGGTCCCCGGCCGATCCCTTCTACTGCCTCGAACCCTGGACCGCCCTGCCCAACGCCTTCAGCCGACTGGACAGCGGCGAGCTCACCATCCTCCCCCCCGGGGCCGTCTTTCGTGCCGCCATGCACCTCGAAGTCCGCCCCATGTAGCCACAAGGGGCACGCCGCCATGGCCCCGGGGCAGCCAGGCGGGAGCGTCCTCGCCAGCCGGCCAGGACGTAGCACATCCCGGCTCGTCAGGAGCCTCGCCCCACCAACGGTGACCGGTGACCCGTCCAAGCAAGGGAACACTGATCGAGACAGGGCATGCCCGTCGATGAACCCACTCGGGCCGGATCCGCCCTCGACGCGCCCAGGGGGCTGGGGCTAATTTCCCCGCGCATGAACTCACGGCCACGCCTTCCGCTTTTGCCCCTCCTGCCGGCGATGCTCGCGCTCGCCGCCGTTGCCCTCGCGGCCGCCGACCCGCCGCCGGCCCAGGTTCCCAGCGCCAAGCCCGGCATCAACGCCGAATACCTCAAGCCCGACTTGAACGTGGCCCAATGGGTCGAACGCTTCGAACGGGAAGGACGCGAAATCTACACGCTCCGGGAGAAGATCCTGAGTGCCACTTCCGTCCGACCCGGCCTGCGCGTCGCCGACATCGGGGCGGGGTCCGGTCTCTTCACGCTCCCCTTGGCCGAGCGAGTCGGTCCTGGGGGGACCGTCTACGCCGTGGACATCGTCAAGGGGTTTCTCGATCACATCGCCCAGCGGGCTCGCGCGCGAGGGTTGACCAACGTGCAGACGGTGCTCTGCACGGAGCGGTCGGCGGAACTGCCGCCTCGCTCGGTGGACCTCGTGTTCATCTGCGACACCTACCATCACTTCGAGTATCCAGCGGAGACGATGGCCTCGGTGCGTCGGGCGCTCCGCCCGGGTGGCGAGTTGGTGCTGATCGATTTCAAGCGCCTCGAAGGTCAGAGCTCGGAGTGGATCCTCGAACACGTCCGTGCGGGCCAGGAGGTATTCACGGCGGAGATCGAGGCCGCGGGTTTCAGCAAGGTGAGCGAGGAGAGCTTTCTCCAAGACAACTACTTTCTTCGGTTCAAACGGCGCTCGGACTGAGGGGGTGACCGATCAGGGCGTGGGAGCAGCCGACTGCCTGGAGGGGGATCGGGCGGGGCGCGATGGAGGATGGCGTGGTGCGCGATAGAGGGTTCGAACCTCTGACCCCTTCCGTGTCAAGGAAGTGCTCTACCACTGAGCTAACCGCGCAGCAACGGTGAGAAGCTAGGAGCATTGATCCGGCCTCGCAAGGACAAATCCCGGGGTCCGGAATTCGCGCTTGAGTCGGCGGGGTGATTCTGGCAAGAACCTCCCCACAAGGAGAAAGGATGAGCACAAGCCATGAAACCACGGAAGACCGTAGGCCGTTCCCACCTCGCGCCAACCTTCGGCAACCCCTTCGACTGCTGCGCCCTCCATGTGGCGGTTTATCGCGCCCCCGGGCCGGACGAGCACGCGATTGAAGCCGAGACCCGTAGGATGATCACCAGGCACTCGACTTGCCGAACGCATGGATCCGTGGGCTATGTCACGCTGGTGGAACCCGATTTTGACCGAATCTGGGACGGGGTGAATCGTGGGGATGGCCTCGGAACGGCGTGGGCCGTGCTGGGTTTGTTGGGGCCGGGTGCCGAGCAGTTCATCGACCGCGTGGATGACTTCGTTTATGGCTGGATGGGAATGGAGGACACCCCGTGGGGCAACCTGCTGTTGCTGGAGGTCTTCCCGCGGCCTCACATGCTGCCGGTGCGGAACTGAGGCTGGTTCAGGGCAGCAAACGTGCCGCCGTGATTTGACTGGAGGAGGGATTCGTGAACGAGGAGTGCGAACATCCAAGTGAGGGATCGAAGCCCCGCGAAGCCCGCGACCAAACGACCCGGGTGGTCGCCGATCACCGGGAGGACGCCAGCGGCGTGATCGAAGAGTTGGAGAGAATCCCTGGAGTCGAGGTTCGCGTGGCCCAACTCCCGGTCGGGGATTACTGGGTGGATGGGGTGTGCTTGTTTGAACGGAAATCGCTTCGGGATCTGACCCGATCCATCATCGACGGGCGTTTGTTCTCGCAGGCGAAACGACTCGTGGCGGGCGGTGGGCGAGCAGCGGTCATCCTGGAGGGCACCGGTCGAGACTTGGAGGGCACCGGTCGAGACTTGGAGGGCACCGCCATGTCGCGGGAACCCATCATCTCATTCGCTCGTTGGACCGCGGCGAACAAGTCGCTGCCGCGCTGCTGAACACATTGGGTGCAATGGCGGAAGTGGCGCGCGACCTTAGCTATCGCCTCTCCACCGTTTGCGAACGTCGCAAGCGGGCGCAAGACGCCATCGGCTACAACGCGCTGGTGCTGGCGTGGCCGGACTTAAAACGTCTGGCAGAGGAGGCGAATCAAAGGCAGACTGCGCAACCAAGCTTGCTATGATTCGCAGACTCAAGATCGAAGGCTACAAATCGCTGGCGGGCCTCGAAGTGAGGCTGCGTCCGCTCACCGTGCTGTTCGGGCCAAACGCGGTCGGCAAGAGCAACCTACTCGACTCGCTCCAATTGCTTTCGCGGCTGGTCAATTCGCGAACACTGAAGGAGGCATTTGAACCGCCTTACCGCGGGACGCCACTCGAATCGTTCAGCTTCGGTCCGGAGGGGATGGTGGGGCATTTGAAGCAGGAATCCCTGCGCTTCAGCTTGGAGGCGGACGTGGAGCTTTCCAATTCGACCGTGGCGGCGGTGGAGAAGCAGATTGTGGAAATGCGGAAGGGAAACGGCGGCGGCGAAGTGAAGGCCGGGAGTTTCATCAAAGAACGACTGCTGCGTTATCGCGTGGCGGTGGAGATCTTGCCCAAGTCAGGAATCGTCCGCGTGGCGGACGAGTATCTGGCCGCGCTCAAGGACAATGGCGAATTGAAGGCTTCCCGGAATCCGTTCCTGGAGCAGAAGGACGGACGACTTTCGCTGCGATTGGAGGGGCAGGCGCATCCGACCTACCACGAAGTGGGGCTGGACCACACGGTGGTTTCGCGCCCGCTGTACCCGCCGCACTATCCGCACATCGTGGCTTTCCGCCAGGAGTTGGCCGGGTGGTTTTGCTTCTACTTTGAACCTCGTGAGCGCATGCGGGCGGCCAACCCGGTGAAGGAGGTCCGGCATATCGGGCTGATGGGAGAGGAATTGGCCGCGTTCCTGAACACGCTGAAATCGGTGGACCCGGCCCAGTTCCGCGGTGTCGAGAAGGCGCTGCACACGCTGATTCCGCGAGTGAGCCACATTGAGGTCGAGCCGAACAACCTTGGCGAAGTGGAGCTGCGGTTGCGTGAAGATGGCATCCCGGTGCCGGCGCGGTTGGTGTCGGAAGGGACGTTGCGAATGCTGGGATTGTTGGCGATTGGCGGGGCCAAAGAGCCGCCGACGATGGTGGCGTTCGAAGAGCCGGAAAACGGCATTCATCCCCGGCGAATTCAGTTGGTCGCCAAGTTCCTGGAGACGAGATCAACCATTGGCGAGACACAGTTTATCGTGACGACGCATTCCCCGATTCTGCCAGACTTGCTGCCGAACGAAGCGCTGTTTGTCTGCCGGCGTCGCGAAGGGCACACCCTGATCGAGCCGTTCACGGAGATTGGCCCGTTGTTCCGGCACCACACGATTGAGCGGGGGCTGGAAGACCCGGCAGAGTCGGGGGCGAAGGTGTCGGAGCAGATCCTGCGGGGGGACTTCGATGTTTGCAGCGTTGATGTTCGTCGAGGACGACGCGCAAGAGGCGTTTCTGAAGCGCCTCGTGGTGCGATTGGCCGCCGAAGCCGGCGTGCCGCTGGCGATCCGCGTCCGGAGTGCGCAAGGCGGGTCAGGACGGGTCCTCACGCATCTCAAGAGTTACGCCGCAAGCTGGAAGGCAGGGAAGGAAGGATCACCATCTGGCTTGGTGGTGGCCTTGGACGCGAATTGCCACGGCTACCTGAAGCGGCGCGGCGACCTGGACGGCAAGACCGGTGACCTCAAAGACGTTTTGATCCGCGCCATTCCTGATCCGCACATCGAGCGATGGCTGCTCCTGGATGGCGAGGCGTTCAAGGACGTTGTGGGACGCGGGTGTAAAGCCCCCGACGAGAAGTGCGAAAAGCAGCGATACAAGAAACTGCGGGCCAAAGCGGTGCTGGACGCGGGCATTCAACCTCTACTCGGCGGTGTCGAATACGCCGAGGAACTGGCGGACAAGATCAATGTGCAGCGGGCTTGCGACCATGACGTTTCGTTCAACCGATTCGTGCAAGAGTTGCGAACGTGGCTGAATGGGCTGAAGCGCGGATTGGTTTCGTAGCGAAACTGCTGATCGTTCTCGCGCCTGCAAAGGCATCGGACCGCTTCATTTATCGGAATCCGGCTTGTGCAATCCGTCGTTTTCTGTCACAAACAGTGGGTAGTTTTTGTTACAGGATTCCGGTGGCTATAGACGTGCAAACCATTCATAGCAAAATAAAAAGCCGCATCTACGGCAACGGTAGGGGTTGGGTGTTCTCCCCAAGCCAGTTCCTGGACCTTGGGAATCGCTCAGCCGTGGGGGTGGCTTTGCACAGGCTGGAGAAGAGCGGGACGATTCGCCGGTTGACCCGCGGCCTGTATGATTATCCGAAGCAGCACGCGGCGTTCGGCCTGCTGGCACCCAGCCCGGATGCGGTGGCCAAGGCGCTGGCCGGCAAGCACGCCGTCCGCCTCCAACCCTCCGGCGCATATGCGGCGAACTTGCTGGGGCTTTCGGATCAGGTTCCGGCGAAGGTCGTGTTCCTGACCGATGGAGCGGCGCGCCGGGTCAAGATCGGGCGGCAGGAGATCAGCCTCAAACAGACTTCCCCCCGCAACATGGCGACGGCTGGTCGGCTGAGCGGATTGATCATCCAGGCGCTGCGGTATTTAGGGCGGGACCATGTGGATGACAAGACGCTTGCCCGGCTGAGACAAAAGCTGGGCGACGCTGACACCCGAGCGTTGCTCAAAGACCTGGCCTACGCTCCGGCGTGGATCGGAGACATCCTGCGACGGCTGGCGCGACCGAAATAGCCCATGGACAGATTCATCCAGTTGGATCCGGAGGATCGCCGCACGGCATTCGTGCAGGCGGCGGCAGCAACAAGGAGAAGCAGCGGCGAATCGAAGCGCTGAAGACGGCCTGTCAGCAGAAGATCGCGAACGAATTGGAGCCGGCGTTGGAGCAGGTCATCGTCACGGAACTGCGCAAAGACGACTCGTGGCGGTTGCGCCCGGATGCGACTGACCCGGACCAGCAAACGCTGTTGTTCGATTATCCCTCGGCGATGCCAGCGGCGGGGGGCGGTTACGTTCGGCAGATGGTGAAGATCGAGATGGGGGCCAGGGCGGATCACTGGCCGTGCGAGGCGAAGTCGGTGACGCCTTATGTGGCGGAGGAATTGCCGCAGGCTTTCCAGGAGTCGCAGTGCGCGGTGAAGGTGTTGTCGGTAGAGCGGACATTCTGGGAGAAGGCGACCATTCTGCACGCGGAGTTCCATCGTCCTGCCGACAAAGCGATGCCGGCGTGTTTCTCGCGGCATTACTGCGATTTCTACGAGCTGGTCCGGCGAGGCGTGGGTGCGTCCGCCCTGGCGAAGCTCGATTTGCTGGCGCGCGTTGCCCAACACAAGAACCTGTTCTTCAAGACGAGTTGGGCGCGCTACAACGAAGCGGTCAAGGGCACCCTGCGAGTGTTGCCACCGGAGCATCGGATGAAGGCGCTGCAGGATGATTACGCGAAGATGCAACAGATGTTCTTTGGCGAACCGCCAGCTTTCGATGACATCCTCTCGCTCCTGCGCCGGTGGGAATCGGAATTCAACCAGCAATGATCTATGGCACTCAGCAACCATGAACGCGTCGGCAAGGCGCTGGAAGTGTTGAAGGCGGGGCTGCCCGCCTTCGTGGAACGTGAACTGAAGAGCGCGCACGGCACGAAATGGCTGGCCACAGCCAGGCAGGTCGTCGGACCTGGAACACAAATTGGCGGCACCGAAAAGTCGCCAGACTGGGATGCGGCGGGCCTGTTGCGGGTGATGTGGGAGTGCTGGAACGACGTGTTTGCGAAGACGCTGGGACGCGCCGAGCGGAGCATCGTAAGTGAGCTTTCCGAGGTGCGGAACAAGTGGGCGCATCAGAAGCCGTTCAGCACGGACGACGCCTATCGGGCGCTGGACTCCATGCACCGGTTGCTGAACGCGGTGGGCGCTGGCAAGGACGCCGACGAACTGGAAGCCCATAAGTCGGAACTGATGCGGGTGAAGTTCGACGAACAGGCCCGGCATGAGAGGCGCAAGACGCAGGCAACCCTGGGACTGGAGGCTGGCACGGCGGCGGGTTTGAAGCCGTGGCGGGAAGTGGTGACGCCGCACCCAGACGTGGCGTCGGGTCGCTATCAACAAGCCGAGTTCGCGGCGGATTTATGGCAGGTCTATCGCGCCAGTTTTTCGCCGGAGATTAGGAAGACGGTTTCAGACGAGTACGCCGACGCACAGGAGTTTTTCCGTCGCACGTTCCTGACGGTGGGTTTGAAGGATCTGCTCGTCCGCGCGGTGAGGCGATTGGCGAGTGATGGCAGCGACCCAGTGGTCGAACTGCAAACGAATTTCGGCGGCGGCAAGACGCACTCGATGTTGGCATTGTGGCATCTGTTTTCGGGACGACCGGTGGCCGAATTGCCGGGAATTGATGGCGTAATGGCAGAGGCCAAAGCAGGCCTGCCTAAGCAAGTGCGGCGCGTGGTCATCGTCGGCAACAAGATTTCGCCGGGACAGCCGGTGAAGAAGGACGACGGCAGGGTGGTGCGGACCCTGTGGGGTGAATTGGCGTGGCAACTGGGCGGCACGGAAGGCTTCGCATTGGTGAAGCAGGCCGATGAGACGGCGACTAATCCGGGCGATGCGCTCGGGCATCTCCTGCGCAAGTATGCTCCGTGCCTGATTCTGATTGATGAGTGGGTCGCCTATGCGCGCGGTCTCCACGACACGAAAGACCTGCCGGGAGGGGATTTCGAGACGCAGTTCACTTTCGCGCAGACGCTGACGGAAGAAGTCAAGGGTGTGCCCGGCACAATGCTCGTCGTCAGCTTGCCGGCCTCGGCGGACGGTGGCGGTGGCGTCTCTCCCACCAGCGACGCCAACGACGAGGAAGTCGGCGGCGTGCGCGGACGCATGGCGCTGGCAGCCTTGCGGAATGTGGTGAGCCGGGTGGCAACGGCGTGGCGTCCGGCGAATGCGGAAGAGAGCTTCGAGATTGTGCGGCGGCGGCTGTTCCAGCCGTTGCCCGAACCGAACTACCCGTCGCGGGATAACACCGCCAAGGCGTTCTGCGACCTTTACCGCAGCAATCACCAAGAATTCCCGCCCGAGTGTCGCGAGGCGGATTACGAGAAGAAACTCAAAGCGGCCTATCCGATTCACCCGGAGGTTTTCGAGCGACTCTATCAAGACTGGTCCGGCCTCGTGAAATTTCAGCGCACGCGCGGCGTGCTACGCCTCATGGCGGCGGTGATTCACCGGCTTTGGGAGAGTAACGACCGCAGCCCGCTGATCCTGCCAGCGAGTGTCCCGCTCGATGATCCCGGTATTGTGTCGCAGCTCACCAGCTATTTGCCCGGCGGCTGGGAGACGGTCATCGAGAAAGACGTGGACGGCGCCGACGCGCTGCCGCGCAAGCTTGATGGGGAGAAGCCAAGTCTCGGCAGGTTCTCAGCGTGCCGGCGGGTGGCGCGGACGTTGTTCCTGGGCTCGGCGCCTATTCCCGGCGCTGCGAATCGAGGTGAAGAAGATCGGCGGATCAGGCTCGGCTGCGTGCTGCCCGGCGAAGCGGCAGCGGTTTTTGGTGATGCCCTCCGGCATCTTGCCCAAGCCGCCGCCTATCTTTACCAGGACAACGCTCGTTACTGGTATGCGACGCAGCCCACCGTCACCAAGCTGGCGGACGACCGCGCCGAGCAGTTGCGGCGAGAGCCCGACCGGGTGGCCGAAGAGATCCGGCGGCGCGTGCGCGAAGACCTCCGCTCTCGCGGCGATTTCCCCAAAGTGCATCCGTTCCCGGCAAACTCAGGGGAAGTCCCGGATGAACTGGAAGCACGTCTCGTCGTGCTTGATGTCGAGACGCCTTACGGCAAAGAGGGAACCAACCAGGCAATCGAAGCGGCCAAGCAGTTTCTCACCCTGCGCGGTAACAGCCCACGCATCTACCAGAACACGCTGGTCTTCCTCGCACCCGACCGCAGTCGCCTCGACGAACTCGCTCAGGCCGCCCGATATTTCCTGGCTTGGCAGTCCATCGTGGATCAGGAAACCGAGCTGAATCTGGACAAGTCCCAATCCCGTCAGGCATCTACGCAGAAGGCGACGTGGGACCGTACGACCACGAGCCGTGTGGGCGAGACCTTCCAGTGGCTGTTGGTCCCGACACAGCCGAATGCTCAAGCGCCGGTCGAGTGGCAGCAAAGCCGGTTGAGCGGAGCGGACCCGCTGGCCGTCCGGGCTTGCAAGAAGCTGCGAAACGATAGCCAGATGGTCATGCAGTATGCACCGACGCTGCTGCGGCAAGAACTAGACAAGATCCCACTGTGGCGCCGGCCTGCCTCCGGCGGCCAGGCAGGCGGAAACCACGTCGGGGTGAAGCAACTTGTCGAGGATTTTGCCCGTTATCCGTACCTGCAACGCGTCCGCACACCGGAAGTCCTGCTGGATTCCATGCGCGACGGAATCGCCTTGATGACCTGGCGCACGGACTCCTTCGCATTCGCCGAGAGCTTCGAGGAGACAAAAGGCCGCTACGTTGGATTGCGGGGAGGCCAAATCGTCCGGCTGACCAGCGACGCCATCGGCCTGCTGGTCAAGCCCGATGTCGCTGAGATCCAGCTTCAAGCCGAACGTCCGCAGCCGCCGCCAACGCCGGGCGTGCCAGGATCAGGTCCCTCAACCGGTGGCGCGACCAGCGGTGGGCCGGCCCCCAAGCCAGTGGTCGGCGGCGGTACGCCCGCAGCGTCCTCGCCCCCGACGATGTTCTTTGGCAGCGTGAAGGTGGACACGACCCGGATCAGCCGAGACGTGGCTACAATCGCGAACGAGATTCTTCAGCATCTCGCAGCCCTCCCGGACAGTGAAGTAGACGTGACGCTAGAGATCCAGGAGCGCATCCCTGGAGGGGTCCCCGACAACGTTGTCCGTACTGTTTCCGAAAACAGCCGGACGCTGAAGTTCAACAGCCAACACTTTGAGAAGGATTGAGGGGCATCCGAAGCGGCGTCTATGGGTTCTCAGACCATGGCGACCATGCACCAACGTAACGAACAGATTCTTGAGATGCGGGCAAAGGGAGTGCCACGCCAGGAGGTGCGTATTCAGTCGCCGGTCAGCACGCAGCGTGTAGTGGTGAACTGAGGGGCACGGTCAGTTTGCCGCGACGCTGGGGCCGTCGCGCCATTCCACTCGCACCGCATTCTCCGCGGTGAGGCCGCAAAGGTGGATGACGCGTTTGTCGCGCGGGTGGCGGGCCAGCTTTAGCTTGGTCAAATCCTGAATCAGGGCTTCAAAGTCGGTTGACCTCAATTCCTTGAGGCATTTGGGATTCTCGTGTCGGAGGGCTTCAATGACCTTGCGGTAGGACCCGACCTGGTCTCCTCCCATCGGGTCCACAGCGCGGTTCCAGGCGACGTTGGTAAGCAGCAAGGCGACGGCGACGGCTTCGCGGCTGGACTTCTCGGTCGGTTGAAGGAGGACCTCCTCCGCCAACTTCAGGACGATTCCGGACATCTTGTTCATGCGCGGGGCAAACGTATCGCGCTCGAGCCCGTGAAGCCCAGCGAATCCCGGCGGGTGAGTCCGGCTCATCGCAGGCTGACCACGAGGTTCCGTGCGGATTCCAGGGCTTTCAACGCCGCAGCGTGCTTGCCGATGAGCAAGCTCGCCGCCTGATCGAGGCAGGCGAGGATTTCCTCGTGGAGGCTTGGGGCCGCTGCTTTGTGCGGGGACTGGTTGCCGCTGGAGACAGGTTCTGGACGGTGCGATTGGATTTCGGCTTTGAAGTGCAGGCATTCACCCACGCTCCACGGGTGCATGCGGTAGAGAAGGTAGCGCCCCATCAGGCTGTCACCTCCGCGCCGGAAGACATCCAACCGCGAACTCCCCGTGACCAGGATCCGGGCGCGGTCCCCGTAGGTGTCGACGAAACCTTTGAGGAGGGATTTCCACTTGGGGTATGTGTGCAACGCATCGAGAGCCGCGACCGGAGGCCTGGCGTGCAGGCGGTCGAGTTCAATAGCTTCGGCCAGGGCGGCCGGGCCACGGAGCAACCGTCGCCGGTCGTCAGAATTGTCCCAGTTGAGATACGCGTCGCTGAGGGCAGGGCAGGTGGTGGTCTTGCCCACCTGCCGAGGCCCGCAGGCCCATGAGAACGCCCTATGTTCCAGGCGCAGTGGGCCAAAACTGGCAAACGAAGTGGCCAACGCGTGAGGAGAATGGCGAGATCCTTAAGAAAGACAGGGGGCCCGACGACCGGGTCAAGGAAGTGCTCTGCCACGGAGGATTTCCTTTCAGCTTGCTCGCGGAGACGCGGCGGACACACTCCCAAACGGTGAAGCGATCGGGACGTTGTGCAAGGGCCACACTGCTTCTGGCTGCCGTGCTGGCTGGAAGTCTGTGCAGTCATTCGGCCGAGCCTCAAGTCGATGAGCCGGTTCCCATCGAGCGTGATTTCACGGTGCGCGTCTGGCGCAAGGAACACGGATTGCCCGACGACCGCGTGTTGTCGCTGTTGAGGGATCGCCGGGGGTTCCTTTGGATCGGCACGCGGAAAGGGGTCAGTCGGTTCGACGGCCGCAATTTCATGACTTGGTCGCGCTCCAGCCATGCGGCTTTCACCAGCGAGGAGTGCCGGGCGCTGGCCGAGGATCGCGACGGCGTGATCTGGGTGGGCACGGAGGATGGCCTCGTCCGCCTGGGCGACTCGCTCACTCATCATCCGCTAAGCTCAGTCACCTTCAGCGATCGAGCGTCTCCCTATCCCTACGAGTCCAGGGTGACCGACCTGATGGTCACTCCGGAGAACGAGTTACTGGTGGCCACCACAGCCGGGTTGGTTCGGCGCAGTCCCGCGGGCCGGTGGAGGCGGCAGCGGCCTGAGCACGAGGTTCTTTTTGCTCTGGCCCAGACCCCTGACGGCGTGGCCTGGGTTGGCTCAGCGCTGTGCCCCTACCCTTTGTCCGATGCGGGCCCGACGGCCATCCCCTCCTTCCCCGAACCCATGGGCCAGGAAACCGCGTGTGTCCACGCCTTGGCGGTCACGCGCGATGGCACGGTCTACGCCAGCATCGGGAGCTGGCCCGGCGGCTTCGGACGTCTCTTTCGCTGCACCTCGACTGGCTGGCAACGGGTGTCGGATGAAGTCATCGGGCCCAGCGCCGATCCGCGCCTCCTGTTTGCGGACAGCACCGGTGGCTTGTGGCATTCCCTCAATGGCGGGCGGCTCGTCCGGCGCGAGGGTGAACGGCGCACCGTGTATCAGCTGCCGAACTCGCTCCGTGAGCACGCTTCGCTCTGCATGGCGCAGGACCACGAAGGCAATCTCTGGGTGGGCATGGACCGGAAGGGCCTGTTCTGCCTGCAACCCAGGGCGGTTCAAACCGTCTCGGCGCAGGACGGGCTGAAGGACAACAACGTCTGGACGTTGTTGCAGGCTGCCGACGGGGCGCTGTGGGTTGGCACAGACTCCGGCGTCACTCGCTTCAAGCAGATCGCCAATGGCCGGTTCCACGCCACGATGACTCTCGATTCGAAAGACGTCCGGGCGCTGGCCGAGGATCGCGAAGGCCGGTTGTGGACCGGAACCCGGTCAGGCCTGCAGGTCAGAGCGGGCCGGGATCTGGAGGAACCCCGCTTCCCGGGGGAGTGGTTCCACACCAAGGTTCGCGCCTTGCATAGCAGCCGCGACGGAGCGGTTTGGGTGGCGACCGCCGTGGGGGTGCATTGTCTCCGCGGAGACCAGACCAACTCCTGGCGCGCTGTGGACGGACTGCCGCATGACGACGTGCGCGTCATCCTCGAAGACCGGACCGGCCGCATCTGGCTGGGCACGGACGGCGGCGGTCTGGCCCGACGGACCGAGACCGGGTTCGAACGGTTCGATGAATCCACCGGACTCTCGAGCTCGCGCGTCTGGGCGTTGCATGAAGATGCCGAGGGGGCTTTGTGGATCGGCACCGACCGGGGCTTGAACTGCCTGCGCCAGGGAGGCATCCGCGTCCTGACCAAGGATCAAGGTCTGCCGGAGAACCTCGTCAACGGGATTGTCGAGGACGCCCGCGGTTACCTCTGGATCGGACACGACCTGGGCATCTACCGGGTGGCTCGGGATGACTTGATCGCCGTGATGGATGGCAAGCAATCCCGCGCCCGCTGCATCGCGTATGACGAAGAAGATGGCTTGCCCGGTGTGGAGACCAACGGGCAGATCAGTTATCCGCCGGTCATCGCCTTGCGGGACGGCCGCCTTGCCTTCGCCACCGTGGCCGGGGTGGCCCTGTTCGACCCAAGTCATCCGCCGGACATCACCGATCCGCCGCCGGCTCACATTGAACGCCTCTCAGCAGCCGGAGAAACCCTGTTCGTCGGCTATCCCAGCCACCCAAGCCGGAATTCAATCAACGATGCCCGAGAGTTCCTGCGCGTCCCGCCGACCCTCCGGGGGATCATCGAAATCCACTTCACCGCGCCTGCCTTCCGGGCGCCGGAAAAGGTCCGCTTCCGTCACCGGTTGCTCGGTCTCTCGGCGGACTGGACTGACGCGGGCACGCTGCACCAGGCCAGCTACGCCCATCTGCCGGCGGGCAATTACACCTTCGAGGTTGCCGCAGTCAACAAACATGGGTACTGGAGCACGACACCCGCCCGATTGGCCTTGCGGCTCGAGTCCCGATGGCACGAGCGGGTCAGCGTCAGGGCTGGGGCGGCCCTGGGTCTGGCCCTGCTGATGTGTGCCGGAGCTCGACGACGGTTGCACGCGATCCGACGGCTCCATCGCCTGGAAAAGCAGGCAGCCCGGGCCGAAGAGCGTGCCCGGCTGGCCAAAGACCTGCACGACACTCTGGGCTCCGACCTCACCGAGCTTACTCTGCTCAGCAATCTGGGTGAACGGGTGCCGTCCTCGCCCGACCAGATGGCCCACCGCTTCAAGCAACTCTCCCGGCGGACGCATGAGGCGCTGCATTCGCTCCGCGACTTGATTTGGACAACCCATCCGAGGGCGGACAGCTTGGAAGAACTGGCGGCGCGGCTGTGCGAGCATTCCGAGCGCCTGCTTCAGTCTGCCGGGATCAACTGCCGCCTGGATCTGCCCGTCAATCTGCCCGAGGTGATGCTCGATCCCGACGTGCGCCGCAATCTGCTCCTGGCGACCCACGAGGCCGTCCACAACGCCGTCCGCCACGCCCGGCCAACGAAGGTGTGGCTCCGGTTGCGCGCCGAGGGCGACAGGGTCGAAGTCACCGTCGAGGACAACGGCTGCGGCTTCGACCCCGCAGGGGTCGCTCAGCAGAAGGCGACGGATCACGGTATCGGCCTGGCCAGCATGCGGGAACGGGTTGCGGTCCTCGGCGGGCGATGCCTCCTCACCAGCCGGCCGGGCCAGGGCACGCGCGTGACCTTCCGCGTCCCGCTGCCACCAGCTTGAATCCCTGCCGCGAATCCTGTTTGATCGCACCCGACGCATGACAACGAATGGCCAGATCATCCGGGTGGGCGTGTTGGAGGACGAAGCCAGGACCCGCAACGCCCTGGCCGCCCTGCTGGCAGGATCGCCCGGGTTCGCTTTGGCAGGCGCGCATGCCACCGCCGAAAGCGCCCTGGCCGGCATCGCGCGCGAGCAACCACAGGTCATGCTTGTGGATCTCGAACTGCCCGGGGCCAGCGGCATCGAATTCCTCCGAACCTGTGGGCGGCGGTATCCGGAGGTGGAATGCATCGTCCTGACCCTGCATGACTCCGCGCGTTGGGTGTTCCCGGCGTTGGCGGCCGGGGCCAGCGGATACCTCGTCAAAGGTGCTGGGCCGGCACGACTCCTTGAGGCCATCGCGGAAGTGCGAAACGGCGGTTCTTCCATGACCAGCCAGGTGGCGCGATTGGTTCTGGGCACGTTTCACCGGCAGGCCGGCAGGGATGCCGACCTAGAGTCGCTCACCCGGCGCGAAGAAGAAATCCTGGAACTGCTTGCCCAGGGATTGCGTTACGACGAAATCGCCGCGCGCCTCTTCCTGAGCAAACGGACGGTGAACACCCATCTCCACCACACCTATCGCAAGCTCCACGTCCACTCCGCCACCGGCGCCGTCGCGCGCCTGCTCGGTTCGCGAAACCAACCCTGATCCCGCACAGGACCGGTCTGCCGGTGACGGCCTTCGCTGGTTGCACTGGAGATTCCCATAACCCTGCCCTCGGAACACCGACTTTCCAGTTGGCAGGCCTGACACGGCGAACACGCGCCGGTTCGACAACCCGCGCGATCAGTCCCGACTCGCCGACGGCCATGCTCGACGGCGGTGCCACGATAGCTTCCCCGCCCTCCGGCGCGGCCCTCGATCAAAGTACGCAGAAACCGTCGGTCGCAGGCCGAACTAACCGCAAGAAAACGTACTTCGCTCGATTGTCCCCATGATCTCCTCTGACAGAATCAACGTCGCCTGACCGGATCCTGAACCGGGTCTCGAGACGCCAGGGTCTCCACGCCGACTGGATGGCCGCTCGTGCGGCGGGCCAACCCGGCGGACAGACCTCTGCAGCGCTGGAACAACGCTCCTGTCCCTGTGGGATTTCCGGTGACGCCGATGCCCGGCGGCACGGCCACCGTCTCCAGGACGCGAGATCCGATCCAGGAACCGCAGCGGGCTCGTGACGCCGCCTGCCAGCCGGCAGCCGTCCGAAGGCACTGAAACCAAATCGAATCACACACTCAGAAACCCGACCGGAAATCATGAATGGAACCACCGCACAGAAAAGCGCCCTACACTACTCCCTGCTGGCCCTGGTGGTGACTTGCCTCTCCGCCACGGTCGCGCAGGCGGCCACCACCGTCTCCGGCTACGTTTCCGGCACTTGGACGCAGGACGGCTCCCCTTACGTCGTGACGGGTGATGTGTTCGTCACCAGCCTGGTTATTCAGTCCAACGTCCAGGTCCAATTTGCTGGCAGCCATGTGTTCCAGGTGGATGGGATCCTGCAGGCGTCGGGCGCGCCGGCCAGCCCGATTGTGTTCGAGAACACAACCGCCAACGCCGGCAACGGATGGAAAGGCATCTTTTTCAACGAAAGCAGCCCCAGTTCCTTCCTGCAGTACTGCCACGTCTTCGGATCGACCAACAGCGGAATAAGAATTCTGAACACGACACCCCCCATCAGAAACTGTGTCATTGCGCGGAACTCCAGCCCGGATCTTGGCGGCGGCATTCGCGCCGTGAACGCCTCCGGCAAGCTCGTCGTGAGCTCTTGCATCATCACGAATAACACGGCCCAAGACGCCGGCGGCGGGATCAGCCTGGAAGCAACGGCAGAGATTGAAGATTGTTACCTCGCTGGGAATACGGCCGTTATCGGCGGTGGTGTCTATGCTCAACTATGGTCAACTGGCATGGAGGCAACGTTGAGGAACTGTGAGATGGTCGCTAACACCGCTTCGTACGTCGGGGGCGGGTTCGTCTCTTCGTTCAACACCAGTGGAGGCAGCGTCCATCTCTACAACTCCATAATCAAGTCGAATGGCGCGCCCTCCTACGCTGGGGGGTTGTACACTGAAGGCACCGGGACGGCCGAACTGGTGAATTGCACGGTCGTGAGCAATACGGTCGCGGGCGTCGGAATCGGCAGCCGATCAAGTGCAACCGTTTCCAACTCGATCCTCTATCACAACGCATCTGGCGGCGAACAAGCGTGGGGGACCGTTTCTTTCGAGTACTCGGATGTCCAGGGCGGCATCCAGCCCGGACCAGGCAACATCAGCCAGAACCCGGTTATGGACGCCACGAGTCTGGCCCTCCTGCCCGGCTCCCCGTGTATCGACGCCGGGAACCCGGACACCTCCTCCAACGACCTTTGCTTTCCTCCTTCCCTGGGCGTGGCACGGAATGACATGGGCGCCTACGGCGGTCCCGGCGCGTGTGGTTGGGCGGCGGGTGACGCGCCCAGCATCACCGTGCAGCCCAGGGCGGTGGTAAGTTGCCTGGGCCAGTCCCCCAGTTTCACGGTCGCTGCGCTTGGCTCGACGCCGCTCAGTTACCAGTGGTTCTTCAACGGCGCAGCATTGAGCGGGCGGACGGACGCGACTCTGACCCTGACCGACGTCGAGAAGAGCCAGGCCGGGCTCTACTTCGTCGTCGTGTCGAATGTCTTCGGAACCGTCACCAGCGTCACCAACCAACTGACCGTCAATGATGCCTGTGTGGACCTCCGGATGTACGCCGGGCTGAACATCGCCGGGCAAGTCGGCCGGACCTACGTGCTCAAGTACACCACCGATCTGGCCAACGACTGGTCCACCTGGACGCCGCTCGAGACGAACACGATGTCCAGCGGGGCGTGGTTCTACCTCGACTTGGAGTCGCCGTTCTCGCCCAAGCGGTACTACGGCGTGAAGCTCTTGCCTTGATGGGCGGCCGCCCATCAGCCCCGAAAGGCCAAGCAAGCACTTGGCTGAGCCCAAGAACCGGCGCGAAGTGTGTCGCCGAACAGATCGAAGGGAATCTCTCCGGGCGCGCTGACGATCCTCACCAGAAGCGGGTAGGCCCGAGGCTCCCGGAACTGCGCCAGCAGATGGGCCGCATACACCTGAAGCATGTGGTCCTTGCGTTTGGCCCACTCAGCGGGATCAGCCGCGACCTCCTCCAGCACGCGCAGCAGCTCCGGTGTGATCGCCTCGCGCTGCGCGACGGCCGCCTTCATGGCCTGCATCGCGAACCTCCCCGTGTCCGGCGTCAGCTCCTGCAAGACTTCGGAAATGGTCATTGGCTTTGGGTTATCTCGGTCGCTGGGTCAGGCGGTAGGCATCCTTGGCGTTCCGTGAGAAGACCCGCTCCGCCGCGACAGGTCCTTGGCTGCGGAAATAATCCGCGATGATCCCCTGAACCGTGCTCAGTGGCGCGAACAGCTCGCTCACGGGCCAGTTGCTGGCGTAGAGCAGCCTTTGGGGCCCGAACATGGCCAGCATCGCATCCAGCACGGGGCGATAGAACTCAACCTCGCGCGGTGCGGTGCCATCGCTTCGACCGGTCCCCTCCACCAACCCCGAGACCTTGAAGAAGATGTTCGTCCTCGGGGCCAGAGCCCGCATCTGCTCGGCCCAGTCGGCCGGAGGGACTTTCCCGTCGATCCTGAGGCCCGCCAGATGGTCGATCATGATCCGCAGGCCCGGCAATTCCTTAGCCAACCGCCCCGCAAACGGGAGGATTTCAGTGCCACCCACCAGATCGAGGGACAGGTCATGGTCAGCCAAGAGCCTCAGGTCGTTGCTGAAGGCTCGGTCGTCCAGCTTCCGGTCGCGGATGCGGATGCCGCGAAAGAGCTGGTTGGCGGCGAAACGGTTCAGGTGACCGGCGAACTCCTTGGTGCCGACCGGTAAGTCTCCGACGAACCCGACGATGAACGGCTCCCTGGCGGCGAGGTCAAGCACCCATTGGTTGTCCTCGATCCAAGGGCTGGCCTCGACGACCACTGTCCCGGTCACAGGCTGCGGTAGCGGCAGGGCGCGGTAGTCCTTGGGCAGGACCGTGCGGTAGAGCCGTTTCTCGTCGCGAGGCGGCCACGGCACGCCTTCGGGGCGGCTGGGATCGTAGAAGTGGGTATGGGTGTCGATCAGGGCGAGGTCGCCGGTGGCGGACGTCGGCGCGGGCGCGGCCCGGAGGGCGGAAGCCCAGCCGGTGAGCGCCGCCCCGGCGACGGCTTGCGTTGCAGCGGCCACGAATTGTCTACGTGTCGAGGGCGCAGTCATCTGAGGCTGGTCACTTAATCGGGATGGTTTTCTCGGACCAGTTGGCCTCCGGCAGTGTCCGAGGGATCATGCACCGGAGCCAGATGGCTGGCCCGGATTTACATTTGGCGGCGTACGGCTCCAGGGTGAGCAGGTGCGGCAACCGCTCGAGCAATACCGGCAGCACCCGCTCCCACTGGCGCTCCTTGTCCGGCCACAGGATCACCGCAGGCGCAACCTGGTCGTCCCGGTTGTATTCACCGGCCCGGCTGAGCGACTGGATGCTGGCGTCGAGGACGGTCATAGGCAGAACCACGGCAGCGCCATGATCTTGTCATGCAACCGCAGCGGGTGATGGCATCGGCAGATGATGAATCCCTGCTTCGCCGTCTTGGGATGTTCCTCCAGAAACGCCAGCAGGCGCCGTGCATCCTGTAACATGTCCTCCAGAAGTTGGTAGTAGCTTTTGACCGTGGGCTGCGAAACCCCCGCGTCCTTGGAAATCTTCGCGTAGTTGATGATCCGGCCCGACTCCGACGCCGCCAGCGCCAGGAACCGCGAGAACGCCGCCCAATCCTTGATGAGTGATTCCCGCCGCAACTCCTCCTCCAGATACACCAGGCAATAGGCCTTGAGACCGTCCGCCCGGCGCTCCGGGGGTGCCGTCGCCACGCCCGGCAGTTCCCCGAACGTCATCCGCTCGATCAAATCGGTGGCCGGGAACAGCGGGAACTCCGGCGTGGACTTCCCCGTCTGCCGCGCCCCAAACATCATCTGCACGTAGGGCTACGACAGCTTCTCGGCCAGGTCAGGTTCTAGCGAGGCGTGACCTCAGACCCGCTCCGGCCCCCATTTTCGTGCAACGCGCCTTCGCCGTCTGGACCCCAATCTCCACGCCTCGCTCTGTAGAATCCTTGCCGGCAGGAGGGACGGGACGAGAACTTGACTCGATTTGATCAAGTTCTGGGCGGCAAGGATTCTAGCCAGCGACTAAACATACACGTCACTTTATATTCAGACGCGGAATCTAAAGTCCAGTTTCCACATTCACTATCCGCCGCATGTCCAAGCACTTGCCAGGCTGCCGATTGGCCACAACAAGGCACAAAACGCACAAAATGAGGACCAGAGCGCGGGGGACTGTAATGGCAGAGCAAAGAAAAACGGCAAGAACCGTTTACAAATCGAGCCGGGGCGTAAACGTGAATACTAGGAACCGGCGTTCCTCGGCGCTCTCTCCCCGCAAATACGAACGGCCGCCTCAGCGGCCTAGGAAATCCGGGCGCGGCAATCCCCACCCCGGGATCCTCACGCGAACCGATCCTCGGTCCACGGGTCCGCGGTGTTGGAGTAGCCGCGCTGTTCCCAATAGCCGAGAAGATCCCGGTCGAGGAAGATCATTTCCTTGATCCACTTGGCGCCTTTCCAGGCGTAGCGCTTGGGGATGACGACCCGGGCGGGGCCGCCGTGGGCTTTGGGGAGTGGTTGGCCGTTCCAGGTATGAGCGACCAGCACGTCGTCGTCGAGGCAGACGGCCAGGGGGTTGTTCGTGGTGTAGCCGTCGTAGCTCTTGAAATAGACGTGGGTGGCGGAGGCCTTGGGGCGGACGAGTTCGGCGAGCGTGAAGAAGGCCACCCCTTCCCATGGCATGCCGTATTGGCTCCAGGTGGTCACGCAATGGAAATCGCTGACGTCCCGGAAGACCGGCAGCGCGCGGAAGTCGGCCCAGCGCAGGGTGACCGGGTTTTCGACCTGGCCATGAATCTGGAGCGTCCAGTGGTCGAGCGGAATGTCGGGATGGGTGCCAAGGTCGAGGACGGGAAAATCCGCGACCAGGCGCTGGCCGGGTGGGAGCCGGTCGGTCGAGCGCACGGTGGCTTTGGTTTGGCCCGCCATCTTCCGAGCCCAGCGTTCCTTCGCTGCCAGGTAAGCGTCTTTCACGGGCCGGACATTGGGGCAGAAGATCCGCCTCGTCAACGGACGGGCGAGGCGAGGGTGGAGCGAATCCGCCTTGCAGCCGGCCGGGGAGCGGCTACGGTTTCGCATCATCAACCGGCCCGTGCGACGGGCGTCTTGTGTCATGAATCGTGCTTTCACGTTTAGCGTGAACGGTCAACGTCGAACCGTTCAGACGGAACCCGACCGTTCGCTGCTGGAGGTGCTCCGGGAGGAGCTGGGGCTCACGGGCACCAAGTACGGATGCGGGGAGGGTCAGTGCGCCGCCTGCACGGTGCTGCTCAACCGCAAGCCGATGATGGCCTGCCAAACGCCGATCCGCGACGTCGACGGGGCCTCGGTCCTGACGATCGAGGGGTTGGCTGACGGGGAGCGGCTGCATCCGGTGCAAGAGGCCTTCCTGGCCGAGCGCGGTTTCCAGTGCGGCTATTGCACGCCGGGGATGATATTGGCCACGGTGGGGCTTTTGGAAGAGAAAGGCGAACCTGGGGAGGCGGAGATTCGGGCCTGGTTGAACGGGCACTTGTGCCGGTGTTGCGGCTATCCCGGCATCCTGCGGGCGGTTCGGCGAGCCGTCACCCTCCAACGCCAAGGCACGCCATGAGCGACGCGCACGAGCAGGACCCGCGGGACGGCGTTGACTTCGAGGAGTGGGCGACCCCGGTGGGTTACGATTTCGGGTTGGATCGGCGCACGTTCGTCCAGGTGCTGAGCACGGGCTGGCTGCTCCTGGTGGGATCCCCTGCCCTCGCCCAGCGCAGCCCGGAACGCGGAGGCAACCGAACCCCCATCGCGGCCCGCATCCACCTGGGGCGCGACGGCACCTTCACGGTCTTCACCGGGAAGGTGGAGATGGGTCAAGGGGCGCGCGCCGAACTGACTCAAGCCGCGGCCGAGGAGTTGCGGGTGGCTCCGGAGCACATCCGGATGGTCATGGCCGATACGGACCGGGTGCCGGACGACGGGTTGACGGCTGGCAGCCGGACCACGCCTTCGACTGTGCCGGCGGTGCGCCAGGGAGCCGCGGCCGCCCACCGCGCCTTGATGACCTGGGCGTGCGAACGCTGGACGGCCGAGCCCGGCGACGTGGAAGTCCGCGCTGGCAAGGCCCACCACCGCCCGACCGGGCGGACCCTGAGTTACGCGGACCTGGCGGCGGCCGAGGACGCCGCCGAACGGTTCCGTCAGGAAATCCCCCGGGATATCCCCCTGGTGCCGGTGGCGTCCTGGGCCGTCCTGGGCCGACCCCTGCCGCGCCCCAACCGACGCGACCTCGTCACCGGAAGGCACGCGTATCCATCCGATTTCCGGCTGCCTGGGATGGTCTACGGCAAGGTGCTGCGCCCCCCGAGTTATGGGGCGACCTTGAGCGCGATCGATCCCCGTCCAGCGGAACGGATGGAGGGGGTGACGGTGGTGCGGGACGATGGATTCGTGGGAGTGACGGCGCCCACGACCTGGCAGGCCCGGACCGCGCTGGAAGCGCTGGCGCACACCGCGGTCTGGAC
Organism: uncultured Verrucomicrobiota bacterium; assembly: GCA_964629545.1. Classification (GTDB taxonomy): domain Bacteria; phylum Verrucomicrobiota; class Verrucomicrobiia; order Limisphaerales; family CAZVRY01; genus CAZVRY01. The sequence goes on from CAZVRY010000020.1 coordinate 40,653, forward strand.
GCGGGCCGATCATCCCTCGAGCACCGAGATTTACGCCTATTTGCGGGCCCAGGCGCGGGGCGGAGTGCCGGCCAATCCCTTCGCCGAAGTGGTGGCCCGCGCGCCGCGGTCGCTCCAACAGACCTACCAAGTGGCCTACGTGCAGCACGCCCCTCTCGAGCCGCGGGCCGCGGTGGCGGCGTGGGAGGATGGGAAGCTTACCGTGTGGACCGGCACGCAGAATCCGTTCGGCTACCGGCGCGAACTGATGAGCGCCTTGCATCTGGCCGAGGATAAGGTCCGCGTGATTGTCCCGGATTTCGGGGGCGGGTTCGGAGGCAAACACACCGGGGAAGCGGCGGTCGAGGCGGCGCGCCTGGCCCGAGGGGTGGGGAAGCCAGTTTCTCTCGTCTGGACCCGGGAGGAGGAGTTCGTCTGGGCCTGTTTCCGTCCCGCGGCGGTCATGGACCTCGAGGCCAGCCTGGATGCGGAGGGCCGGTTGACTTCCTGGCACCATGTGAACATCCACGCCGGAGGAGCGGCCATCGACACCCCCTATCGGACCGGCCAGGCGCGCAGCCAGTTCGTGCCGTCGGCCAACCCGCTGCGCAACGGCTCCTACCGGGCCCTGGCCGCCACCGCCAACGCCTTCGCCCGCGAGTGCTTCATGGACGAACTCGCCGCGGTCGCCGGTCAGGATCCGCTCGCCTTCCGGATGGCCCACCTGGCCAACGACCGCCTCCGGGCCGTCCTGGAAAAAGCCGCCGCGGCCTTCGGATGGGCGGAGCGGGTCCAACGGCGGGAGCCCAACGTGGGGGTGGGCTTGGCCTGCGCAACGGAAAAGGGCTCGGTGGTGGCCACGTGTGTCGAGGTGGAACGTGATCCCGCCCTCCCCCAATACCGCGTGCGCGAGGTCTGCGAGGCCTTCGAGTGTGGCCCCATCCTGGACCGCGAGAACCTCGAAGCCCAAGTCCAGGGGTGCATCGTGATGGCCCTCGGCCCCGCCCTGCGCGAAGGCATGCGCTTTGCCGGCGGCCGCATCCTCAACGCCAGCTTCCGAAAATACCAAGTGCCGCGCATCGCCGACCTGCCCAGGCTGGATCTTCATTATGTCGAACGTCGGGATCTCGCCCCGGCGGGCGCCGGCGAAACCCCTCTGATCGCCGTGGCCCCGGCCATCGCCAACGCCGTCTTCCACGCCACCGGGTCGCGCGTGCGGGAAATGCCCATTCGCTGGCCCGGGACGACCGAAGCGTGAACACGGCGGCGTTCGGAGCGTTGGCGACTGCCGTCGCGGGCGGGGCGCCCCGGGCCTTGGCCGTCGTGGTGACCACCTCGGGTTCGACCCCGGCCCGGGCTGGGCGGCGGGCCTTGATCAGTCCGGACGGCCGGATCCTGGGCAGCGTGGGCGGCGGGGCCATGGAAGCCGCGGTGCAACGCGAGGCCATAGCGGCCCTTGCGAATGGGCGACCCTCCCTGGTCGAGGTTCGGATGCACGGAGAAGGCGGGGGCGTCCCGGAACCCATCTGCGGCGGCCGCATGCTCTTCCTGGTCGACCCGCGACCGGCGGGGCAGGTCGAAGCCTATCGACAGGCCGCCCGGGCCCAGGGGGAACGTTGCCGCGGCCGGCTGCTGACCGAGTGGCAAGCCGGACGGGCCCCGTTCATTCGGGCGAGGTGGATAGACGAGGGCAGGCTGGAGGAGGGTCCCGGGTGGATGAGCCCACCCGACTGGGCGGCAGCTATGAACTCGACCGAGCCGTCTTGGGTGCAGGTCGGGGATCCCGGGGTGGCCAGCGGGACTCCGTCCGCCGCGTGCCTGATCGAGCCAGTGGGACCACCTCCCTTCCTAACGATCTTCGGCGCTGGGCACGTCGGACGCGCCGTCTCGTGGCAGGCTCATCAGATGGGATTCGAGGTGGCGGTGGTGGACGAACGCGAGGAGTGGTTGGAGCCGGGCGCGTTCCCTGCTGGTGTCCGGTTGCTGGCCGGCTCGCCCGTCCAGGCGGCGTCCCAACTTCCTATGGACGCGGATACTTACATTGTGTTGGTGGGCCCCGGCTACCCGCAGGACCTCGAGGCCCTGGCCGTCTGCCTGACCCGACCGGTCCGGTATGTGGGCATGATCGGCAGTCGACGCAAAGTGTCCCTGGTGCGCCGCGATCTGCTCCTTTCGGGCCGGGCCTCCGCGGCCGATTGGGCCCGGGTGCATGCTCCCATTGGACTCGACCTCGGGGCCGTCGAGGTGCCGGAAATCGCGCTGAGCATTGTTGCCGAGTTGGTGGCGGTGCGGCGGGGCCGCCGTGCGAGACCGGCGGACCCTTAGGGAAGCGGGGCGAACCCGCGCTTGGTCGGATCGGCGATGTGCCGCGAAAAGCACAGTTGACCACTTGGAAAGGGCCTGACTAGAGTGAGATCATCAGCCCGGGGCTTCGGCAGCGGGCCGTTATCTGTGCCAACGTCTCCTCACATGAAACGCACGTCGAACCTCTCCTCCGCGTCCGTCGCACGCCACCTGGGCGGCTTCACCCTCATCGAGCTGCTGGTGGTCATCGCCATCATCGCCATCCTCGCCTCGATGCTCCTGCCGGCCATGTCCAAGGCCAAGGATCGCGCCACGCTGTCCATCGACATGAACAACAACAAGCAGATCATGCTGGCCATGACGATGTATACGGGGGACAACGACGACTACATGCCCCACCCCGGGTGGGGAAGCATTGGGAGCGACCCTGGTCCCAACTGCTGGCTCTATGCCACCATGCTCATTGGCCGCGGCGCCATCCCTTCCGCCGCCGGGCGATCCACCCCGGGCGAGTTCGTCTGGACCAACCAACTCCCTTACTTCCACGCCGGCCAACTGGCCGCCTCGCTCAAGACGCCCGAAGCCGTCATCTGCCCCAAAGACAAGCGCGAGTCCCAAGGCGGCTGGAAGCGCGCGATCTTCCTCCAGCGCCCCCAAAAAATCAGCAGCTACTCCTGGAACGGCTCCGTCATCAGCTTCGGCGGGTTGACCGGGGGCAGGACCCACAAACTCTCCTCCTTCAGGCCCACCAACATCCTCCAATGGGAAACCGATGAACTGGACTGGTTCCTCTTCAACGATGCCGGGAACCAGCCGGGTGAGGGCATTTCCCAACGCCACGCCGGCGGCAGCTCCAAGAACGCCGCCGACATCAACCGCAACCTCAAGGGCGGCGCCACCGTCGGCCTCTTCTCCGGTTCCACCCGCTACATGACCTACCGCGAGTTCTACTCCATGGGCGGCCGCACCGCCGCCGGCATTCGCATCACCGTCCCCCCGCCGAATGACCTCTGGTGCGACCCGAATAGCGCCCGCGGCGGCGCCCCGTAGAAAACCCAGGAGTCATCCCGTCCTGTTTGTCCGTATGAAAACCACCCTCCTTGCCACCGCCGTCCTGGCGGCGGTCCTCGCTGTTGGTTGCGGAGAGAAAGAAGCCGAAACCTCCGACCTGCCCATGGCGGAAATCGTCCCCTCCGAGCCGGCCCCGGGCGAAGCTGCCCCGGCGGCCACGCCCGCCGAGCCAGCCCCGGGCGTCCCGGCGGCGGACTACGCCACCACGTTCGCCCAGGCGGAACAGCAGGTGCAGAAGCGCGATTATGAAGGCGCCACCCGCACCCTGATCCAGGTCCAATACCTAACCCCTCAGGCGGACGAGAAGGCGGCCACGGCCAACTTCAACAAAATGAGGCAGATGCAGATCAACCTGGCCGAGGAACTGTCCCGCAACCCCAGGAACGCCAACGCCCAAAAGGCGGCCGAGATGCTCCAAATGCTCAACAGCCGCCAGCAGGCGCCCCAGCGCTGACTCGGATACTTCGCATTCCCCTGGAGCAAGCAACCCCTGATGGGTCCTGGCGACGGTGCCCCGATCCCCCTCCCCTGCCCAGGAACCGTCGCCCCTCACCCCGGCCCTCCCCCCAACCGTTTCCAGCGTAGCGATGACTTAGGTTGGGGGGAGGGAAAGGGAGAGGGGAAATGCAAGGGGTTAAGGGGTTCAAAGCGCCATGGAGTTGAACCTGTCACCCTGATTGACCGCGGTCGGG
>CAZVRY010000021.1:0-6485 GCA_964629545.1 uncultured Verrucomicrobiota bacterium
ACCATGAACCGGGCGGACCGGGAGCAAGAGCAAGAGCAAGAGCAAGAGTACGAATTCTGCCTCTTGCACTCTGCCTTCTGCCTTTCCGGTTCATGGAGAGAGAATTCTCCCAACCAGTAATTCGCACAGTGAACCCCTGAACCAAAGCGTTTCCCCTCTCCCTATCTCCCTCTCCCCAACCTGAGCCAACGCGGCGCTGGAAACGGTTGGGGGGAGGGCACGGGGTGAGCGGCTGCCTGCCTGTCAACGTGAGCATCGCCCTACCCGAATCCGCCCGTAAACCCCATCGTAGCCAGGCTCTCGAAGCACCCGTCCCTCCCTCAGTCGCCGTACGGCGCGGGCCAGGCGAGGCGAACACTCACGGGCCAAGACCTCCGCCGGCACCTCGCTGAGCAACGGGATCTCCGGCGCCACCCGCGTAACCCAATCCAGCACCATCTCCCGCACCCGCTTCGAGCCTGGCCCCACGCCCTCCAACTCGGCCACCAACTCGTCCAACGGCATCAACGACCAGAAGGGCCGCGCCCGGGACGGCCGCACCCCCGGCGGTCGATCTGCCAGCAAGGCCACCCGATGCGCCACCCCCATGGTCAGCGGGTGTCCGCAACGCGGACAGATCGATCCCAATTGCCGGGCGCGATCCGGGTCGCAGCGGAACCGACAACGGACGTGCCCGTCTGCATGATACTTTCCTTCCTCGGGGAAGAACTCGATCGTGCCCGCCAACCCCCCGCCCGTCTCCAGCGCCCGCCGCACCGACTCGAGGCAAAAGCCCGTGTCAAACCAGGTCGCCTCCCGGCCGATCCGCCGCGGCGAATGCGCGTCAGAATTCGAAATCAGACTGAAGCGATCCAGCCGCGAGACCTGCCAGTTCATGGCGGGATCCGACGACAGCCCGGTTTCCGCGGCGAACACCTGCCCGGCCAGGTCGCGATAGCACTCCTCGATGCTGTCGAAGCCCGACCGCGCCCCCAAAACCGAGAACCACGGCGTCCACACGTGGGCGGGAAACAGGAAGCTCCCGGGCCCGCACTCCAGGACCATCTCGAGGAGATCCCGCGCATCCAGGCCCAGGGTCGGGCGCCCGTCGGCCGCCAAGTTGCCGATCTTGCCCAGCCGACGATTCAACCGGCGTGCGCTCGCCAAATCCGGCACCACCACCACATGATGGACCTTCCGAGTGCGTCCGTCCCAGCGGTAGACCGTCGAGATCTCGACCTGGAGCACGAACCGGGTCAGTTGCCCGCGGAACCGTGGGCACTCGCGGGCCAGCTTGGCCTCGAGGCTCGGTCTCAACCGGTAGAATCCCGGTTCCGCCGGCACCAGCTTCGCCGCCAGTTCGGCCAACCACGCCGGGTGAGTGAAATCGCCGGTGCCCACCAGCGCCACCCCTTTGCGGGCTGCCCAGACGGCCATGGGTTCGAGTTCCGCATCCCGGCTGGTGGCCCGGGCGAAGCGGGAATGCACGTGGAGATCGGCCAGGAACCTCATGGCGCGGGCGGCGGCAGGACCCGACCGCTGACGTCGACGCGGATCTCCCGGGCGGGGGACTTGAGTTCCGTGAGGCTCTCCCGGCCTCCCGGCCAGCGGATGTGGAGCTGGGTGGGCGTGTGCGGGGTCGCGAGAACCAGCGTCAGGCTATCCTGGGAAAGGTAGCCGCTGCCGGCATGGATTTCTGAGGCGGGGCCAATCGTCGCACCAAATCGCAACCGCGCCACGGCCCCAATCCCGTCCGGATTGCCCGGCGGACCCACCAGCCTGACCCGCAGCCCGGGTTGGGCCCCGAGGTTGCGGAGCAACCGCGTGGGCTGGCCGTTCTGGCCCACCACCAGATCCGGCCGCCCATCGGCATCGAAGTCCCCCACCGCGCAGCCTCGCTGCTCGCCATGGATGGCAAACCCGCTGGCCAGCGAGGGCACGGCCGTGAATCCCCCACGGCCATCCCCGCGCAGCAGAAGTCCCCGTCCTGCATCCTGGCGCCAGGCGTCCGTGGGCAGGGCGAAGAAGTTCTGGGCCAGGAACAGGTCCAGGTAGCCGTCGCCGTCGAAGTCGGCAGCGCCAAGGCCGAAGCACGGGGACCATTGGGCTTCGCGCGGCAAGGGGATCGCCTCGAAGCGATCACCCCGATTGAGCAAGACCCTGGACTGAAGGGTCGCCGCTTGCCAACGCTCCACGCGCCCCCCCGCCGGGCCCAGAATTTGGTCAAGGCTGGCCCGCCCATACGCCTTGTGACTATCGAAGCGGCCCCGGATCTCGGGCAGGGCGCCGCCCAATTCGACCAGATTGCGGTAGGGGACCCATTGGCCCAGAGCCTGATCCCGATAGGTTTCCACCAGGGACACCGAGCCGTCTCCCGTCAAATCGCCGAACACGATCTGGATCGGATGAGCGGGCGAGGGTTGATACGGGCTGTTCTCGCCCCAGTTGCCGGCGATCAGGTCGAGGCGCCCATCGCCGTCCACGTCGGCGGCGGTCACGCTCCGCCACCAACCAGTGGCCTCGGCCAACCCGAGCGCCGAGGTTGATTCACGGAACCGGCCCCCCCTGTTTCCCAGGATCCGCAGGGGGCCCCATTCGCACGCCAAGACGAGTTCCGGAAATCCATCCCCCTCGAGGTCGGCGAACACGGCCCCTTGGACCAACCCCGCGTGCCGCAAGAGTTCCGCACTGGCAGGATCGACGGCGAGTCCGCCGTCCTGGTTCCGAAACAGCATCGAGGCGGGCGCTTCCGGGTAACGCCCGGCGGCCACACGGCTACCCACGAAAACATCGAGATCGCCGTCCCCGTCCACATCGGCAACGGCCAACGGACCGGGAGACGCGGGCAGGTTGACCCCGGAAAGCACGCGCAGAGGCGCCGAGGGCGTAGGCGGAAGCGAACACTCGAGCACGGAAGGATGGGCTGGGTGGTTGGTTTCGTAGCGGGCGATGGCCAAAAGCAGGCTGCGGTGTCCGGGCGTCCCCACCCAGGCGGCGAGACCGAGTCCGTCGTCGGGCAGGACGGGCCAGCGCCAACCCGAGCCCCAGGGCTCAAAGTGTCCCCGGCCCTCGTTGCGGAAAGAGGCGAGCGAACCCCCGCGTCCCGCCCCGACGACCAGATCGTCGTCGCCGTCCTGGTCGAGGTCGATCCAGGCGACGCCAGGGCCTGCCTGGGCCAGGCGACGGGGCAGGAGGGGTTGAAGGAGGAGGTCGTCGAAGAGGCTCTCCTCGTGGCGATGGTTGAGCAACGCGGAGACGTCCTGGAACCACGGGCGCGGCGTTGGCTGAGCGGGGGGGGGAGGAACGACCGTTGCGGGGCCTGGTTCTTCGATCTCGTAGAGGCGATTCGCGCGGGCGTCGTGGATCACCGACCGCCGGCCCGAACGCCACTGGACCTCGATCGTGACGGGCGTCCCCGGCGCGGTGGCAGCGAAGACGCGGAGGGCGTCATCGGAAGAGAGGTAGCGTCCGCCCGCGAGCACCTCCTGCTTCTGAAGGGGGAGGGTGTCCTGCCGCAGGGTGACGAGCGCGCCGATGCCATGCGGATTGGGGGGAAGGCCGCGGAGACGGACGGCCAGGCGAGGAGCGGAGGCGTTGTTGCGGAGGATGAGGGCGGGGGCGTGCAGGCAGTTGATGGCCACGTCGAGGTCGCCGTCGTCATCGAGGTCGGCGGTGGCGGTGCCGTGGGAAAAGCGGGTGGAATCGAAGCCCCAGCTCCGGCCGCATTCCTCGAACGTAAGATCGCCCCGGTTGCGGAAGGCCACGTTGGCGGTCTCGAGGGCGGGGAAGTGGACGATGTCCTTGCGAATCGAGGGCTGGAGCCGGGTCTGGGCACGGAACCAATCGGCTAAGTCCAGGTCGTTCATGTCGTGGACATGTCCGTTCGGGATCAGGAGGTCCTCGAACCCGTCGAGGTCGACATCGAGGGCCAGGGGCATCCACGACCACTCGGAGGCGGCCACGCCCGCGAACTGGGCGATCTCGGCGTAGGACCCGTCGCCACGGTTCCACAGCAGGGTGTTGCGGGCGACCTGCCAGCAGTCGTCGACCCGACCCGGGGTGGGAGGAAGCGGGTTGTTGGGGACCATCTGCCACATGCGCCGGGGGTGTTCGCGGCTGAGCATCTCGACCACGAACAGATCGAAATAACCATCGCGATCGAAGTCGGCGACGTCGACGCCCATGGAGGCGTAGCTCGTCGTGCGAAGCGAGAGGCGAGGGATGAGTTGGAAGCCCCCCTGTGCGTCGTTCAGCCAGAGGCGATCGGGGGTTTGGAAATCGTTGCAGACATAGAGGTCCGGAGCCCCGTCGCCATTGAGGTCCCGGAACTGGACACTCAGCCCGAAGTCCAGGGGGGCCTTCATCGGCCGGCCCTCCTCGTCCCGGAAGCGCCCTCGCTCCCAGGGTTCCAGCGCAAAGCGCCCTTGACCGTCGTTCACATACAGAGCATCCGCCTCGCCCAATTCGAAAAGGCGACCGTCCACGATCTTGAGACGGGCGCCGTGGCGCCCGCTGATCACCGGTTTGCCCTGGATCATGCGAACCCCAAACGGGCCCCCGTCCCGCAGGACCGAGATGTCGCCGAAGTTGGCCACATAAAGATCGAGGTCGCCATCGCCCTCGAGATCGGCCAGGGCCAGGCTGGTCCCGGTGGTCCTGCCGGCCAAACCGGAGGAAACCGTGATATCGACGAACCGCCCGCGGCCGTCGTTGAGCAGGCCGCGCAAACCGCCTTGGAACGTGGTGATCAGCAGGTCAAGGTCGCGATCCCCGTCCAGGTCGGCCAGAACGGCTCCCCGGCACCAGGCCTCGGGCAAAGCCACCCCACTCCCCGCGGTGATGTCCTCGAACTGCCAATCCCCCAGGTTGCGGTAAAGACGATTGGTCGTCTCGAGACCGCAGAAGAAAAGGTCGCAGCGCCCGTCGCCGTCGACGTCGCCAAGGGCCACGCCGGAGCCGTTCATGATATTGGAGAACCGGTTCATGAGGGCGGTGGTGAGACGGTTGGAGAACGTCACGCCGGTTAGAGCGGGGTCGAGCGAGGTGAAGCCGGGAGAACCGGGAGGCGGGACGGTTAACGCGCGCCACTGGCAACCGACGCCGCGCTGCCAACCCTCCGCGCCTTGCCCCGCGACCAGCCAGGCCACGCTGGCCAGGGCAGCCAGGAAGCGGAGGAACTGGCGCCGCGCCTGCTCTTGGGCGCCGACGGCCGGGCGTGGACGCACCGGGGCACACGGGCTGTGCGGTTGCACCGACATGGGACTGGGCGGGGTGGATTTAGCGCCAAGCCCCGGGGACTGTCAACCGCCCGGGCCCGTCCCCCTGCACTGCTCATTTTGAAACTCGGACGGCCCCTCACCCGACCTCTGGCCACCCCCTCCATGAACCGTCCCCTCCCCCCGTCCCTCGCCCCAACCGTTTCCAGCGAAGCGATCACTCAGGTTGGGGAGAGGGAGATAGGGAGAGGGGAAACGTCAAAGGTTCATCGGTTCAAGGCGCGATTCTGATCGGGGAATTCTCTCCATGAACCAAGGCAGAAGGAAGAGTGCAGAAGGCGGACCCCCAACTCCTAATCCTAATCCTAATCTTAATCTTAATCTCAATCCTAATCTTAATCCTAATCCTAATCGCGTCCCTTCCTGGTCCAGGGGTTCCATGCGCAAAGCCTTGGTTCGGCGAATTCTCTCCATGAGCCTCATCAATTCGGGACGAACATGAAGGGGACGGGGCGGGCGGATTGTTGAATTCATGATCCGCCCTGAATGGAAAGGTGACAGGTTCAGAGTTTCAGGGGAATGCGCAACCGCTCTGAACCTGTCACCGTAACTCTCCATGAACCGGAACATGCGTTCGTTGATTTCCAAGCCCTTGCGCATTTCAGGTTCATGGTCCCCATGCGCGTCGGTTCGTTCGACTTGGAAGCTCCCCACGAACCGTCGCCCCTCACCCCGAGAATAGCCACGCAAGTCATTGCAAATGAACGAAACTGTCGTTCTCACGCGACGTGGTATCCCGGAAGGGATGGGGGATTCATAGGCAATCGTGCGTCAAGGACCGCGACCTGCTCTGGAAGCCGAAGAAGGTTGTCGCAAGCCCTCGCCGAGGATCCGGGCCCATCGGAACTGGGCCAATCGGAACTTGCTCCGGCGACGCCGGAGCCTTAGGAAGAGTCATGGCCACGCCCTTGCGCCTCCTGATCGCGGAAGACAGCCCGACCGACGCGGCCGTCGTCCTCGAGGAGGTCCGCCAGGCCGGCTTCGATCCCCAGTGGCGGCGGGTCGACAATCGGGCCGACTTTGTCCAGGCGCTGGGCGAGGACTACGACCTGGTGTTGTCGGATTTTAGGATGGGTGAATTCGATGGACTGCAGGCGCTGGATCTGTTGCGGGCCCGGCCGCTGGACACCCCGTTCATCGTGGTGTCGGGTTCGATTGGGGAGGAGATGGCGTTCGCGTTGGTGCGGAAGGGGGCGACGGACTATGTGTCGAAGGAGCACCTGGGCGGGT
>CAZVRY010000021.1:6495-44373 GCA_964629545.1 uncultured Verrucomicrobiota bacterium
CGCGCGGGCGATGACGCGGGCCTTGCGGGAGCATGCGGTGCAACGGGAGCGGCGCCATGCCGAGCGTGCGCTTCGGGCCAGCGAGGAGCGCTTTCGAGCCGTGGTCGAGAACATCCAGGACATCATCACCGTGGTGGACGCCCAGGGAGCCATCACGATGGTGACCCCGTCGGTGGAACGGTTGCTTGGACAATTGGTGGCCGATCTCGAAGGGCAACCGGTGTCGGCCTGGATGCACCCGGACGATGGCGAGACCCTCCGCCAGGCGTTGGCCGCCGGCGCGGAAGCGGCGGGCCTGGACCGGCCGATGGAAGTCCGGCTAAGGCATCGCGAGCAGCGTTGGTGCTGGTTCGAAGTGGTCGGGCGCAACCTGCTGGGTCGCCCGGCGGTGGGCAGCTGGGTGCTGGTCTGGCGAGACCTCGCCCAACGGAAGGAGATGGAAGGACGGTTCCTGCGTGCCCAGCGCATGGAGGGCATCGGCACGTTGGCGAGCGGCATCGCCCATGACCTCAACAACATCTTCGCCCCAATCACCATGGCCACCCAGGTGCTGCAATTGCAGCGCCCTGAACCCGAGGCCCAAAATCTCCTGGCCACCATCGAGAACAGCGCGCGCCGCGGGGCGGAGATTGTCCGCCAAGTCCTGACGTTCGCCCATGGGCTGGAAGGCGAACGGCTCCTGATCCAACCCCGCCATTTGCTCAAGGAAATGGCGCGCGTCGCCAAGGAGACCTTTCCCAAGACCATCCAGATCCACCGCCGGTTGCCCGACGACCTCTGGACGGTCAGCGGCGATCCGACCCACCTGCGCCAAGTGCTGATGAACCTCTGTGTCAATGCCCGCGACGCCATGCCAGGGGGGGGGGCGCTTTGGCTGACCGCAGCCAATCGCGTGCTCGACGATTACGAGGCCAGCCAGATCCCCGATGCCCGGCCCGGTTCGTATGTGGTCCTCGAGGTGGCCGACACGGGCACCGGCATCCCCCCAGCCATCGTGGACAAGATCTTCGAGCCCTTCTTCACCACCAAAGAACCGGGCAAAGGAGCCGGGCTCGGCCTCTCCAGCGTCCTCGGCATCGTCCGCAGTCACCAGGGCTTCCTCCAGGTCCAAAGCGACCTCAGCAAGGGCACCGCCGTGCGCGTGTTCCTCCCCGCTTTGCCTTCCAACCTGCCGGCCGCCGTCCCCCTCGAGATCCAGAAGTCCCCCGCGCCGCGAGGTCACGGCGAGACCATCCTGGTGGCGGACGACGAGGCCGGCATCCGGGATGCGACCCGCGAGCTGCTCAGCCTCCACGGTTACGAGGTGCTGGTGGCGGAAGACGGCACCGAGGCCGTGGCGATGTTCGCCCTCCGCCGGGATGCGATCCGGCTGGTGTTGACGGATGTCGTCATGCCGTTCATGGATGGCATCGCCCTGACGCGGGCGCTGCGCAAGATCGATCCCGAGCTGCGGGTGATTGCGATGAGCGGCATGGCGGGCATCTTCGAGGAGGGGGATCGGGCGACGGAGTTGCGTCAGCTCAAGGTGGAGGAGTTCCTGCAGAAACCCTTCAATGCTGACACCCTCCTGCAGACGGTGCACCGAGTGCTCCATCAGCCCTGTTGATATCGCCGGTTGAAGTCGCGCGCCAGGAGGGCCTCCACTTTCTGGAACTGGACCCGGTAGTGCCGAAAGTCCGCCGACTCCTGCAGGCCGCGGGCCTTCAAATCGTCCAGGAGCGCCTGGTAGCCGAGTTGATGGTCCTGGAGAAACGTGAAGAACGCCTGATCATCCCAGCCGGCCACGGCGTCCGGGAGTCCGAAGTCGCGCGGCACGCCCGGCACCACCCGGGAGGCCTCGTCATCGTGGGCGGGCGAACCCATCACGGTCCAGGCCGAGCGGGGAACCGTCCCAGGGCCGTTCAGTGGCGCGGCCGGAGCAGAATGGCCTTCTTCTCCGAGCCTTCGACCTCGACGCTGTGGGTTTCGACCGTAGGGTCGTCCCGCAGGGCGTTGTGAACAATCCGGCGGTCGAAGGCGTTCATCGGCTCGAGTTCAACAATATCGCCCCAGCGTCGGACCTTCTGCGCGGCATCCAGGGCGCGCTGGACGAGGGCGTCGCGCGCCTGGGTGCGGTAGCCGCCGACGTCGACCGTGACCTTGGGCGACCGCGGATCCTGCACGAACAGGAGGCGATTGAGGATGTACTGGAGTTCGCCGAGGGTCTGGCCCTGGCGGCCAATGAGACGACCGGCGTCATCCGACTTCACATCCAGGAGGAGGCCCTCGTCCAAGGGGTGTTCCTCGATGGTGGCCTCGAAGCCGAGGTGTTTCAGGAGTTGTTCAAGCGTGGCTTTGGGTTCCGCAGGCATGGGGGAGGGAGGGGATGGCCGAGGTGGGAGGGACTATTTGCGTTTGGGGGAGGGGCTGGGTTTAGACGGCGCCGGCGCGGGGCCCGGTTTGACCGCACTGCTCTTGGTGAGCTTCATCTGCAGGATGGTTAGCAGGTTCTGCACCGTCCAGTAAAGCGCCAAACCCGCCGAATAGTTGTAAAGAATCACCAGGAAGAAGAGCGGCATGTACTGAAGCATCTTCTGCTGAATAGGGTCCATCCCAGGCGAAGGCGGCGTCATCCGGGCCTGATAAAACTGCGTCACCCCCATGAGAATCGGGAGCGGGTTGATCGGCAACCCCTCCCCAGGATGGCCGACGACCGGGATCCACCCCAGCCCCGGGATCGTGAAAATGGTGTCGGGCTGCGAGAGATCGTAGGCCCAAAGGAAGCTGGCCCCGCGGAGTTCGATGGCGCTGCGGAGCATGGTAAAGAAGCCAAAGAAGATCGGGATCTGCACCAGGATGGGGAGGCAGCCGCCCATGGGATTGACCCGATTCTCCTTCATGAACTCCATGAGCTTCTGGTTCATCTTCTTGGGGTCGTCCTTGTACTTCTCCTGCAGGGCCTTCATCTGGGGCTGAAGCTCGGCCATGCGCTTCATCGACCGAGTGCTGGCCTGGGTGAGCGGCCAGAAGAGGACCTTGATGATGACCGTGATCAGGATGATGATCCAGCCGTAGCCCAGGTAACCCCCGAAGAGGGCGTAGAGCCCATTCATGGACAGCAGCAGGGCCTTGGCGAAAAACCCGAAGAACCCCCCAAAGTTCATCACCAGGTCCAGCTTGTTGTTCATCTCCTTCCCAAGGCGCGCAAGAATCCGATACTCCTTGGGCCCCGCGTACAGTTGGAACTGCTGTTGCACGGCCTGGCCCGGAGCCAACGTCCCGCCAGGGAACAACATCGAGGTCTGGTAACCCAAAGGCTTCGCCGTCAGTTTCGGATTCGCCGCCAGCTCCTCCGGACTCGGCGGGGGAAGATCCACCAGACGGGAAGCCACCCGCAGGGCCGGGGCCTGAGGGATGGCGGCCAGGGTGAAAAACTGATTGTAAACCGCCGCCCACACCACGTTGCTCGCCCCGCCCGCATACTCGCTCTTCGTCGGTCCCGAACTGCACCCAAAGCCCCCCCGAAAATACGAAGCCGCCGCCTCCTCCTCCCCGCGCCCATCGAACCACATCATCCCCACCGTGGTCCCGTCGTCCTTGGGACCCAACGGCGTGGCCGTGCCAATCACCACCTCGTAGGGGCCCAGCCCCACCGGTTGGGTCGACCGATTCTCAATGCGCGAAACAACGTTCAGAAGCTGGTTCGTCTGCAGGGCATACTCGCGCACCAGATGCAGGCCGTTGCCCAAGGCCTTCTCAGCCCGAACCCGCGTGGCGTCGCCGCCCAGCTCAAACACGCCGTCCCCCTGCAACTCCGGGCCCCCCAGCGTCGCGAAGGCAGGAACCGGGGCATCCGTGTTGAGCGTGGCAAACTCCTTCGGCTGCTCCTTCCGCTTCATCCCCCGAGTGACCGTCTCCGGATACTTCTTGAGCTCGACCAGCTTGAGCCCACCCCCCAGCGAGGAGAAGACGTAACGCGCAGCGTCGGTCTCCAGGACGCGCGTCCTCTCCTGGGTTCCCGGCGGAACCGTAAACGGCAGCGGTCCCAAACCGGTCATCTGCGCAGTCGGCGCCGTCGAGGGAGGGGGCGCCACCAGGTTGGTCGCGCCCAGGAGGAGGTTCGTGGCCGCCGGACCCGTAACGAGATTGGTCGCGACCTGGACTGCGTTCGTCCCGGCCTTGGGCAGGATCTTCGGCGGGTAGAGCTTGTTGATCAACGCCGGCCAAGCCAGCAGCATGAAGAAACAGGCAACGAGAACAATGACGGTCTTGCGATCCATTCCAGAAATCAAACCTCGCCCGACGGAGAAACCACCCCCTGAACCCGAGCCCGGTCGAAGGGAGGGCAGCCAGGGACCGGATCGTGGCCGCAGCCACCCCACGGATGGCACCGGCCCAGGCGCCGCAACGCCAGCCACCCGCCCCGCCACGCCCCATGCGCACGCACCGCCTCCAGCGCATAGGCCGAACAGGACGGCGTGAAACGACACCGGCCTAACGGGCCGAACAGCGCGGTCTTAACCGGCGAAATCACCCAGCGATAGCCGTGCAACAGCGCCACCAGAACGCCTCCAGCCAGGTCCAACCGCGGCCAAGCCCAGGCGCACCGGCGACCCAGGCCGGCCGACGACGATGAAAGCTCGCAGCTCACGACACGTGGAGTCACTCGATCAGCAACCCTTCCCGACGAAGCACGCCGAGCAAGTCGTTCATCACCACCGCCAGCGAACGCCCCGCGATGGAGGGACGAGCAACCAACACGAGTTCGAGCGGATGGCGCAGCCGCCCCTGGTGCAGGCGATAGGCCTCGCGCAGCAAACGCCGCGCCCGACTCCGCACCACGGCTGAGCCAACCCGGCGCGAGGTCACCACTCCCAAACGAGAACGCGATCCCGGCGGCAGCGGCAGCCAATTGGCAACCAGACAACCCCCCGCCCGACGCTGGCCCGTATCCCGAATCCGCGCAAACTCGCACCCGCGACGCAACCGCATCGCCCGGGGCAAGCCCAATCGGAGCCGGGGCACACTGGCCATGTCAAACCTAGACAGGGGTGAGGCGCTTGCGGCCTTCGCGGCGACGGCGGGCGAGGATGGCGCGACCGCTCTTGCTGCTGTTGCGGGCAAGGAAACCGTGCTGGCGTTTCCGGCGAATCTTGGACGGTTGATACGTGCGTTTCATGCGTGTCTCAGTGACGAAGTCAAGTGGCGGAACCCCGTTCCAGGATCCGGCCGCCATACCCTAAACGCGCCCCGAAAGGGCGGAACGCGAGACATTATCAACGAGCCTAGGGGTGTCAAGCGTACCGAAAAAACCGCAGCCGCCCTCAGGGAGGACGGCTGCAGGACGAGGGAACGAAGCTCAGGAGCAAATCCAACTAGGCCGACGCACGCCGACGCAGACCGCCCAGACCAAGCGCCGCCAAGCCAAGCAAACCAAGCGTTGTGCCAGCCTCGGGAACGGCGGCCCCGCCCTGGCCAACGATGATGTCGATCTCGGTGCGAGCCACCAACACCGATCCACTAAAGGCACTGAGGCGGAAGTTGTAGGTGGCGTCGAGGAGAGGGTTGAATGCGTAACTCGAGACGGGCGAATTGAAGAACTCCATGTTCCACGAATTCTGAGCCACGTTGTAATTGGAGATCAGGAAGGCGTAGGCGCCGGCATTGGCCGCCACGAACTTGTTGGCCGAGGTCGTGAGGTTGTCGCCAATCGCATGATCCGCGAGGGTGACATTGATGGGATCGAACGAGTAGTAGCTCGTCCCCTGGCTGGGATCGAAGTCGATCTCCAGCAGGTAACCGTAATCATCGAGCGAACTGGAGACCGGGTCCTCTGTATCCACATTGATGGCCCATTCGAAGTTCCAAATGGGGGTGGAAGCCGTCACCCAACCCGCCCCTCCGGTGGGTGATCCCGGGGCGAAGCTGTAGGTGCCATCCCCGTTGCTGTTGAACGTGTTCTCCGGAAGGTTGGAGGCATTGAAGCGCAGTTTCCCGCGCAAGCCCAACTCAACTTCGCCCGCTCGATCCGTGGTCCAAGCCCCATTGGCATTGCCGCTGCCAAATATGACCCGTGGCGCCACATTTTGGTCGAACTGAAGGCCGTAAGCCGAGGCGGCTGTGCCCACGATCCCGACGACGGCAGCTAAGGTAGTTTTCGATCTCATCCTGGTTCCTCTGTTATTAAGGGCGGTCCGGTCGAACCCCGAAACACGACCAGCTTGGCCCATGCATCGAGCCCCACGCCGCTCCAAAATGAAACGGCACCGAGTCCCATAGCCTTACGGGGCTCTGGCTGGCCACACGGGCCGTGTTTAGGCTCCAATGAGTTGGGTTCATGAATGTGCCCGTCGCGACAAATCAGGGAGAAGGCAGGGCCTCCCGTCGCCACGTACATCAAGGCCTCACTAGCAGTTACGGTGCCAGCACCGGCAAGGAAAGCCCAAGTGTGTATTCATCCTATTGTCAATCAACGAGTTGAGCATTCATTGGTGTTCTTCAAAACCCCACCGCACCCTGCCCCATGTGTAAAGCCGGCCGACGCTCTCACCGCCAGCAAAGTTCTCCCGGCACCTAACCTCCTAGTACCAAACAAAATAGAGAGCGCACTCGGGGTGTAAAAAATCCCGACGGCTTGTCTGGACATCCTTACGTCTGAGCAGCCCGCGAACCCCCGCGCAACAACGACTTCGAGCCCGCAGCGATCGCAGAGTTCTGCCACGCCGGACCGGGCGCCTCGACCTCCCTCGGACACGTTCCCCCAGTGCTGGCAACCCTGCCTGGTTCAACGTCGCGCTCGCTCGCTCCCGCCGGAGGTCGCAAGTCGCCGCGGGGTAAGCCTCATGAATTCAGGGCGAGCATGAAAGGAAACTGAAGGCTCGGCTTCGAGTGCCCTGAAATGCATTGCTTTTCGGGGCGCATGACCCAGTCTGACCGGCCGCAAAGCGCCGCATGTTGCCCGCCTTCCTCACCACGGTGTTGTTTTCGCTGTCCGCGGTGTTCGCCAATCGCACCACCCGGATGCTGGGCCCTTCGCGGGCGAACTTCATCCGACTCTGCCTGGCGACCGCGTTGCTGGCCGGGTGGGCGCACGGCTTCGGGGGCGGCCTCGGCGGAGGGGCCCTGGGGATCTTCTTCCTCAGCGGTTGCGTCGGGTTCGGCATCGGCGACTTGGCCCTTTACCAGGCCCTGGGCCGGATCGGTTCGCGTTTGACCATCCTGCTGGTGCAGTGTTTGGCCGCTCCGCTGGCCGCGCTGGTCGAGTGGCTGTGGCTGGGCACGAACCTGACCCTGCCGCAGATCGGAGCCGGCGCGCTGATCCTGATCGGGGTCTCGCTGGCCCTCGCCCCAGGGGAAACGCTGCATCTGGGGCGTCGAAAGCTGGTGGAAGGAGTGGCCTTCGGCGTGGTCGCGGCGTTCGGTCAGGGGATGGGCGCCGTCTTAAGCCGCAAGGCCTACGACGCCATTGCCCAGGCCGGAGGGACACTGGACGGGGGGACGGCGGCCTACCAACGGATTCTGGGCGGTATTCTGGTCGGCGCGCTGCCGTTGCTGGTGATCCTCGTGAGGCGGGCGGGGAGGGGCGTGGGGGTGTCGGGAACGCCGGTGGATTGGCGAGGGATCTGGCCTTGGATCCTTGGGAACAGCCTGGCTGGACCCGTCATCGGGGTAGCCTGCTATCAGTGGGCCCTGGCGACCACCCCGAGCGGGATTGTTTTGCCGATCGTGGCCACGACGCCCTTGGTCGTGATCCCCTTCTCGTATCATCTCGAAGGCGACCGCCCCGGGGCGAGGGCCTTGCTGGGAGGTGTCGTGGCAGTGGGCGGGGTGGTAGCGATGATGAAAGTGGGATAAGTGCCCAGCGGACACCGTTTGCTTGGGGGGTGCCGTCAGGGTGAGCCCCGTGAGTTCAGGGCGACCATGACGAAACCGGGGGGGCAACGATGCGCGTGGCCGGGCCCAGCGTGCGCAACTCCAGCTTGCAGTCGGCCGGCCCTGGGCCGTCGAAGGCCAGTGTCACCCGATGCGAGCCCGGACGCAGCCAGGTGGCGTTAGTGGCCACGGTTACGCGAGCCGTCTCCTTCCAGGTGGCGTCCTGCAGGGTCGCGGTCGCGCCGCCCCCGTACTTCAAGGCCCCGCGGGCCGGCAGGACCGCATCCTTCAACTCGACCGCCAGGCGGCCATCGATGACCAGTCGCAGAGCACCCAGCGGGGTGTCGGTGGAAGAGCGGAGGATCCATTGCAGGGGTTGCGCCGGTTCGGAGTGATCGAAAGTCAGGTCCGTGGAAGTCGGCTGCTGGGCCTTGAGTTCTGCCCGGGCCAGGCGGACTTCGAAGAGGTCCCAACGTCCGGGCGCCACCGGCTGCAGATGGAATTCGCGGAGGTTATCGCGCAGCAGGGCCTTCACGGATGGCGGGAAGGCCCCGGCCAGACGCGCGGTCTCCCATTGGCGGATGGCGGCGAGGATGCCGGGCAGGGCGCCGAACTGCCGGGCCGCCTCGGCGGAGGTCGGATCGGCCTCCAGTTGCGCCGTGCTCGCCAGGCTGGCGGCCAGGGCAAAGCCGGCGTCGAAGCCGGCGGCTCGGGCGAGAAGCCACTCGGCGTCCTCCAGGCTCGTATCTGGCCGCAGGGCGAACCAGCCGAGCATGTGTGGCATGAGGTTACGTTCGAAGTGGAGCTGGTTCTTGAAGCGGTAGAGCGTCTGGCTTTCGCGGAAGCCCGCATACCAGGGCTCCCCCCAGTTCATGCGCGTGTAGACGTGCCAGTTGAAATGGCCCGGATTGCTGGCGTCATTGATTTGTCCGCGCAGGTCCGGCGCCAGGGCCTCATACCAGGCCAGCGTGAAGAGGGTCCGCCCATACTGCCCCAGGCCGGTCGACCAACAGCCCTCCAGGCCGTCCAGGGAAATCTGCCGGGTCCCGGCGAAGTTGCAGAGGTCAGCCAGATTCCGCGCGACCTCCTGAGTGAGGTGCGCGTCGGTCAGAAACACCTTGTAGTCATGATCCAGCAAGCGTCCTACAGGCGCGCCAGGCGGATGGGGCGCGGCCCGGGTACCCCAGGCGCCACGCTCGCAATCCAACAGCCGCCAGGGGGGCTCAGCCGACAACGACGCGAACCGGATCAGCTCGTCGCCGATCGCCACCGTGTTCATCGCCGTCTTCTTCCGGAAGAACTGCGGCTCTGCCACCGCGATCTCCTGTTGCTCGGCGTCCACCCCGGCCGCCAGCCGGCTGGTGCCGATGCGCGCCAGCCGCGGATCCGGCTTGGGCGTGACATAGGGATCGTTCGGCGTGATGAAATTCGAGAGGGTGTGGATGCCGATCCGGACGCCCGCCGCTTTGGCCTTTTCAACGCAGGTTCGCAACCCTTCGCGGCCGTGGGGAAACAGGTCGGGCTTGAGCTGGAAATGGCCCCAGGTCGCAAACGGGGAGCTGTGATAGAGGTAAGCCAGGCCGGCGCGCTTCGTCATGTCGATGGCCCGTTCGATGGTGTTCTCGCCGAAATCGACGATCAGGTAGGAGCCGTTGGCGTTGGGCGCCTGCTTGCCCCAAACGCCGTCCAGCAGGGGATGGGGCAGCCCCTCCGCCAGTTCGATGGCGCCGAGGGTGTCCAGCGCCGCCGCGGCCGGGACGGCGAAGAGAGCGATCTTGCTGCCAATGACACCGCCATCGGCGAAGGCGGGGGCGACAAATTGCTCATGGCCCCAATTGGCGATCAGCCGGTCCCGATCCCGGTGGCGGCAGAAGGCCTGCAGCACACTGCCAAAGGGCGCCTGCCGGGCCGTGTCACCCCGGTAAGCTTGCCCCTTTTTCAGCTCCGCAGGGAGGTTCGGATAGTCGCCCAGATCGTCGGCGCTGTCGCCGCCCTCGATGTCGTCCTCGGTCCGCGGGTAACCGCCGAGGGTCTTGGCGTTGAGGGCCTGGATTCCAACGGCGAATGAATCGTCCCGCACCACGCCGATCACTTCGCCGATGATCTCGCGGATGGTCGTTGGGTAAGGACCCCACAGGACCAATTCAGCCAGGTTCGTCGGTTGCAGCTGGATCAGTTCGAAGACGACGTGGGTGGGGCGAACCGCGGTTTGCAGCACGGCACGCGCTCCAAGGTCAGAATACTGCAGCGTGAGCTGGCCGGCGGCAGGCGCGAACGTGGCCCGGTTCGGGGCATGCAGATGCCCGTTCACCCGCACGCTGAGCAACGGCGCCGGTTGGCCCGCGGCCAGATAGCCGCGGCCGTCAGCCAAACGGGTGATCGCGCTGAGGGCGCCGTGAGCGCTGATGGCGAGGGTGGCGTGGTCGGTGCGAAACGTCGCCACGGGTTCCTGGGCGGCCGCATCGGACCGGGCCATGAGCAGCAGCGTCGTGAGCAGAAACCCGCGGGCGACTTTCCAGACGAGTCCGTGGGTGTGACGAGCGGGAGGGAGAGGCGCGGGCAGCCGAACCCGCCCCGCGAGCCGACGATCCGAGGGAGCATTCATGGCAGGTGGCCAGCTTGCCCCAAGCCGCGCGATTTGAACAGTCCTCCTGTCGCTTGGGCGGCGGTTCCGTGTGGCCCTCCAAGACCCGCAGATGGGCCCTTAACGACGCGCCCGCGCGGCTTGGATGCGATGGCCCAGGATACCCCCGAGAACGATCCCCGAGAGAGGGCCGCCGAAGAACAGCAGCGCCTCCAGCCAAAGCGGCAGGCGCGGCCAGCCAGCCGTCTTACCCAAGAACACCAAAGCGCCCATCGACAGCAAGCCCCCCAACAGAACGCCCAGGAATGCACCGGCCAGGGTCCATCCGCCCGGGCGAGCGCCGCCTGCCGCCGGCGGGGCCACGAATCGCCGGGGCGGGCCGCCAGGGCCGCGCCTTCTGACGTCGACCGCGCCTCGATCAGAGGCCCGCGGATCTCCTTGCGATGAACCTGTCACCCTATTCACACGGGGAGGGATGAACAGGGTGGCGCGTTCGTTGATGAACCTCGAGTGCGGTGGTGGCGACCTGAGGATTCGCGAACGGGGGAGGCGTCGGCGCGCTTTACACGAACATCGCTGAGGTTATCTCAATCTTAACTCGTTAATGATCAAACGGTAACACGCCAAAAAGATCGGGGCGATTCATGAGCGCATGGTGTTTGTCGGATTGGTTTACACTGTTTCGAGTGCGGAGCAGGTGGGGGCATCCGTGATACAGGGTGTTGATGATGAGGGTGATAAGATCGACCACCGTCGATCCGGCCCATGAATAACGTCGGGATATTTGACAATCGGAGAATGGCCAGGGAGTTCAGGGGGGAGACAGCGCGATGGCGATCCAATGCAAGTATCACCTAATGAGGATGATAGACCGTCGACCTCGACTCTTCGAACATGTGCGGCCTTAGAAGTGCTTGATGTGGGTGGTGACTGGGCGCCCTTCGTGGGTTGGTCTCAGGCAACAACAAACAACGGCACAACGAGACTCACACGCTATGATCAAGAGATTCATTAATCACAAATGGGCGAGCGGGCTGATGACGGCTCTGCTGGTCATTTTCTCCGCTCAGACAGTGCGAGCTGCGAGCATTATCGGCGTAGGCACGCCCATCCCGGCCTCGGAGATCCTGAGCTACGGTGGGTTGGAATGGGTCTACGCGGGCCCCATTGGGGCCGAAGAATGGGGGGTTGGTTATATTCATCCGCCCTCTTATCGTGCGTCGGAGGGTTGGAGGTTTGCCACCCTCACCGAATGGGCGAGCCGCCCTGCATGGCAGGATTTTATCAAACCCGGTTACGGTCCCGGAGATGTTCCAGCCTGGAATGGCTGGTCGGATCATGCCAAGTACCGGTTTACGTCCGAGTACTGGTCTACCTTCACGCACGTCGACTTAGGGGATGCGGATATGGGGAATATTGCGAGTGGCCCCGTTGGCTACGCGGGAGGCGTCCCGGAAACCTGGTACGTGCGCGATCCTCATGGCGTGCCGGAGGCGGGCGCCACGATCGCCCTGTGCGGGATGGCGTTCTTGGGATTGGCGGGAATGTATCCGAGGCGGAAGTGATCACGAGATCGGCCCGGGTGTTCACGCGCCGGGCCTGATAGGCGGCGAAAAGCGCGTCGGTCATCAGTTCGAAGTAGGACAGGTGTTTCCGGCCCGTCGGTGTTTCCACCTCGACGGCGTTTTGGGACCACGCTTGGCGGCCTACGTGGTGTCCCGGCAACTGCCCGGCCTGCACGCGGTCATAGAGTGCGAGGGGTACGGTCAACTGCACGCCGAGGAGGTCAAAGAGGAAGCCCGGCGGCTCGCTGGAGCGGATCGCGACCAGCATCCCACCGCCACCGACCGGTAGAAGTTCTGTCACCATCCCTTCGACCGGGACCCGGATCTGAACGTCGGTCCAATCGCCCAGCGGGTATGGGGCAAAGCCGTGCTGCATGTTCCGGCAGGATTCGAAATCGTCGGAGTAATCAACGCCCCAGCCCGACCGGGAGCGGGTGAGCCTTTCGATCTTGGCCAACTGAATGTAGTCGACATTCACGAACTTGGGGATGCCGTTCGCATCCACGTCATACACATCGCCTCGGACCAGCGGGTTGGAGGAGCCGACCAGTCGCAGGAAGATGGCGGGGGCGTCGATCTCCGCCAGCGGCACTTGAACGGACATGATGGCGTTCGTGACGAGGATGTTCCAGAACGGGGGGGGGGCGGTTTGCCAATAGGTTCCGGGGGGTGAAAACGAACCTGTCACCCTATCCACACGGGGGGGTGAAAACGAACCTGTCACCCTATCTGTCGCCGTATCTCCACGCCGCGGATCCGACGCGAATCAACTGTTGACATATCAACAATGATGGAGTAGACGGTGCCGCGTGAGTGCGTTGCCCGATCAACCCGGCCCCCGTTACCCGGCCCTGCTCCAACTCCTCCGCACCAGCGAAACGGTTTGGAACGCGAGCCGGCTCTTCTTCGCCCGCTGGAACCTCAGCCCGAGCCAGTTCAACGTCCTCAATGTCCTCCGCGAAACCCCCCAAGGGCTCACCCAAGTCGAACTCAGCCGGCTCCTCATCATGCACCGGTCCAATGTCACCGGCCTGGTCGACCGCCTCGAGACCCGCCAGTTGCTCGAACGCCAGCCCAGCGAGAACGATCGCCGCTCCTGGCGCGTGGTCCTCACACCGGCCGGTCGCCGCCTGATCGAGTCGGTCATGCCTCATTACTTCGCCGCCGCCGAGGCGGTCTGGGGCGATCTGAACGTGACGCAGGTGAATCGGCTCGCGCTGGAGCTGCAACAAGTCGCCCAGCAGGCCGAACGATTGGCCGCCGTCCAGCCCCCCCATCCATGAACCATCCCAAGCGCAATTATCCTTTGCTCCTGGCGAGCCAGTTCCTGGGCGCCTTCGGCGACAACTTCCTCCTCGCCGCGATCCTCGCGCCGCTCACCTTCCAACTCACTGCGGGTTCCATCACGGAACAGGACGTCAATGCGGCGAATGCCCTCTACAGCGCGGTGTTCTTCGTCGCCTTCATCGTGCTGGCCCCCCTCGCCGGGTTCCTGAACGATCGCATGCCCAAGACCGCGTGGCTGGCCGGGGGCAATGCACTGAAGCTGCTTGGGACGGCGGTAGGCTTGGTCGGGGTGTGTCTGCATCACGGCAATGCCGCGGCGGATCGGCCGTGGCAGGTGGTCGGGTATTTCATCGTGGGCATCGGCGCCTGCGTCTACTCGCCGGCCAAGTATGGCATTCTACCCGAAATCCTTCCGGGCGAACGGTTGGTGAAGGCCAACGGCACCGTCGAGATGCTAACTCTGGTGGCTATTCTTGGGGGCCTGGGAGGCGGCGCGATTCTGTATGACAAGGTGAGGTCGCTCCCGGTTTGCTATGGGGCATCGCTGGCCCTCTATGCGGCGGCCCTGGCCTTCAATTCCTTCATGACCCGCACCCCCTGCAACGCGGGGGCGACGTTTCGTCACAGCGTGGGCGAGTTCGGTTCGAACCTCCTGGGGTTGCTCCGTCACCCACGGTTGGGCCGGGTGCTGTTGGGGTGCGGCTTGTTCTGGTTCACCGGCGCCACCCTTCGGAACAACCTGCAGGGCTGGGGGTTGGAGGTGTTCAAGGCCGCAGGGATCGAGAAGATCGACAACGAGAAGCTGGTCCTGCTGAAGGTGGGACTGATCCTCGGCATCGTGGCGGGCAGTCTGCTCGCCGGCCAGTTGCACAAGGTGGGCGACTTGAGCTGGACGCGCCGATACGGGTTTTTCATGGCGGTCTGCATCCTGTTGCTGGGGATGCTTGGGGGTCATTGGGGCCTCGTGGTGGTATGCGCCGCTCTGGTGGCAGCGGGTGTGTTTGCCGGTCTCCTGATCGTCCCTTTGAACGCCGCCCTCCAGCACGAAAGCGATCCCGCCAAGCTCGGCAAGACCATTTCCATTCAGAATTTCATCGACTACCTGGCCATGCTGATTGGGGCGGGTTTCCTCGCCGGGCTGACCAAGTTCAACCTGACGCCGGCCCAGGTCTTCATCGCGCTGCCCGTGGCCCTGGGCCTGATCGCCTTCGCCCTCCGCATCCCCTCGACTGCCAACGCCAAGGTCCATCGACTCTAGGCCTTCACGATCATGATCATCTCCTTTCTGCATACGCTCCTGCGCCTGTGCTATCGGTTTCGCGGCTACCACGCGGAGGTCCTGCGCGCGCCGGGGCCGGTGCTCCTGATCCCCAATCATGTGTCCTGGTTGGATTGGCTGTTTCTGGGGGTGCTGCTGGACCGGGATTGGCGGTTCGTCGTGTCGAGCGTGGCGGCCGAGTATTCCTGGGTGCACCGCAAGCTGCTCCGCAATGCGCGCACCTTCCCCATCGATCCCGCCTCCCCCTACGGGGTGAAGCGGATGGCCGAATTCCTCGAACGCGGGGGGCGGCTGGTGCTGTTCGCCGAGGGGCGGATATCGAAGACCGGCACCCTGATGAAGCTGTTCGATGGGACCGGGTTTCTCCTCCACAAGACGAAGGCCAAGGTGATCACGGCGTATTTGCGGAACGCGCACCGGCTGCCGTGGGTGCGGCAAACCGGTTGGACGCGGTGGTTCCCGCGCGTGACCGCCCATTTCAGCGACGTGCTCACCCCGCCGGAACTGCACGGTCTGAGCACATCTCAGGCCCGGTCGCGGCTGACCACCTGGTTGCGGGATGCGATGATGCGGCAGCAGTTCGAGGTTGAGATGGCGCAGGGCCCAGCGAACGTGCTGGACGCGGTGCGCGAGACGGCGGAGCAGCAGCCAGGGCGGGTCGTGCTGGAGGATGCGCGCCGGCAGCCGTTGACGTATCGCAAGCTCATGATCGGCGTGGACCTGATGGCGGGCGTGTGGCGGCGGGTTCTGCGGCCGGCCTCGGCCCCGGAGCAGGCTCGGGTGGGGGTGCTCCTCCCCAACATCTGTGCCACGCCCATGGTGGCGATGAGTCTTTGGGCGACCGGGCGGGTGCCGGCCTTGCTGAACTTCTCCACCGGGCCCGCCACCATGTTGGTCTGCGCCCAACTGGCAGGCTTGCGACAGATCATCACCTCGCGGGTGTTCGTCCAACGGGCCAAGCTCGACCTCGGTCCGCTGACCGAAGCTGGCTTGGAGTTCCTCTATCTCGAGGATTTGGCGGCGGGGTTCACCCGCGGCGTCAAGTGGGCGGCGGCGCTGCGGCAGCTTTTCGTGCGACCCGAGGCTGCGCCCGTGAGCAGCGACGACACGGCGGTGGTGTTGTTCACCAGCGGCTCGGAGGGGGTGCCGAAGGGGGTGGAACTGACCCACCGCAATGTGCTGGCGAACATTCGCCAGATGTTGTCGGTGATCGACCTGACCGACCACGACCGCGTGTTCAACGCCCTGCCCATGTTCCATAGCTTCGGCCTTTCGGTGGGCACCTTCCTGCCGCTGGTGCGGGGCCTCTACGTGTTCGTCTACCCGTCTCCTCTCCACTATCGCCTGGTGCCCGTGGCGGTCTATGACGTCAATGCCACGGTCATGCTGGGGACGAACACCTTCCTGAACGGTTACGCGCGGAAGGCGCATCCTTACGACTTCCGCTTCGCTCGCTTCCTCTTCGCCGCGGCGGAGAAGCTCCAGGATGCAACGGCGGCCGTGTGGGCGCAGCGGTTCGGGGTGCGAGTGCTCGAAGGCTACGGGGCGACCGAATGCAGTCCTGCGCTCAGCGTGGCGGTCCCCATGTCCCCCAAGCACGGCACGGCCGGCCGGTTCCTGCCCGGCGTCGAGTATCGGCTGGACCCGGTCGAGGGCGTCGCCGACGGGGGCCGGTTGCACGTGCGCGGTCCGAACATCATGAAGGGCTACTTGAACGCCGATGCCAACGCGAAGTTCCTGGCCTTGGGCGGCTGGTATGACACGGGCGACATCGTGAGCGTCGACGAAGAGGGCTTTGTGCGGATTCTGGGGCGGCTCAAACGCTTCGCCAAGATCAGCGGGGAGATGGTTAGCCTGACGGCGGTGGAAGACTCGCTCGCGGGGGCGTTCCCGCACTACGGCCTGCGCTGCCAAGTGGCGGTGGTGAGCCGCCCCGACCCAGACAAGGGCGAGGCCCTGATCGCCGTAAGCAACGAATCCAAGCTCACCCTCGAGGAGATCCGCGCCGTGTTGAAGGCCAAAGGCTACAGCAACCTCTGCGTGCCGCGGGAAATCCGCGTGGTGCGGGAGATCCCGAAACTGGGCACGGGCAAAGTGGACCACCGCTCGCTGGCCCGCATCCTGGAGGCATGAACGCCCGCGAGATCCGGCACCTCCCGGGCACCCGCCACCGCACCCGCCCAAGCCCATGTCAACCCAACTCACATCGCCCCGGCGCCTCCGGATCCGGGGCTGTTCCAGTCCCAGCCTTCTGCTCCTGGGAGGGGCGTTGCTTCTGAGCACCCTCGCCGCCAACCCACCCCCGCGCGACCAGGTCGTCCTCCTGCACGGGCTCGGGCGGTCGAGCCTCTCGATGAAGCGCATCGAGTGGGATCTGCGCCGCCGCGGTTACGAGGTCCTCAACGTGGACTACCCCTCGAAGCGCTGGCCCATCCGCCAACTCGCCGACGAGGTGTTGCCCGCTGCCTTGGCCGCCCATCCGGGGCCCCGGGGGGGACGAGTCCATTTCGTGACCCACTCGATGGGCGGCATCGTCCTCCGATCCTACCTGGACCGCCACCCGCGGCCGGACTTGGGTCGCGTGGTCATGTTGGCCCCTCCCAACCAGGGCAGCGAAGTGGCGGATACCCTGCGCCGCATCCCTCCCATCCGCTGGCTGTTGGGGCCGGCCTTTCTACAACTGGGCACTTCCCCGACCGACGTGCCCCAGCGACTCGGGCCCGTGCGCTTCGAGTTGGGCATCATTGCCGGCAACCGCTCGTTCAACCCTCTCTTCTCAGCCCTGCTCAAGGGCCCGGACGACGGCAAGGTCTCCGTGGCCTCGGCCCAGGTCCCGGGCATGAGGGATTTCGTCGTCCTCCCCACGTCGCACACCTGGATGATGTGGCGGCGGATGACCTTGGATCAAATCGCCCACTTCCTGGCCCAGGGGCGCTTTGAGCGGGGCGCTTGACCCGGAGGCTTCACCGCCCGCAGGCCCCCTCTCCCCCTCCCCAACCCCTCTCCATCGCTTCGCTTTCAAGGGTTGGGGAGAGGGACGGACGGTTCCTGGGGAGAATTCTCCGAACCAGTAATTCGCACATGGAATCCCTGAACCGGGAGGGGATTACGAGTAGGAGTAGGATTACGAGTAGGGACTGGGATTCTGCCTTCTGCACTCTGCCTTCTGCCTTTCCGGTTCATGGGGAGCTTCCAAGTCGAACGAACCGACGCGCATGGGGACCATGAACCGGGCGGACCGGGAGCAAGAGCAAGAGCAAGAGCACGAATTCTGCCTCTTGCACTCTGCCTTCTGCCTTTCCGGTTCATGGAGAGGGAAACGCCTCATGAGTTCGGGGCGACCATGAAATGAGCCGGCGGGCTCCTCGATGGGCCGTTCATGAGAAAGGCGGGCGGAACCTTGTCGCGGGAGCGGGGTTTGATACTGTCCGGCCGATGCCCGACCTCGATCCCGATGCCGAACTGATGCTGCGCGTGAAGCGGGGTGACCGGGCGGCTTTCGCGGCCCTCGTGGAGAAGTTCAAGCAGCCGGTGGTGAACCTTGTGACCCGCACTCTCTCCGATGCGAACGAGGCCGAGGACATCGCGCAGAACGTGTTCGTGCAGGCCTTCAAGGCGGCGCCCCGCTACGAACCCTCCGCCAAGTTCTCCACCTGGCTGTTCACCATCGCGCGCAATTTCTGCCTCAACGAAATCCGCCGTCGCGCCCGGCATCCGGCCGACTCGCTCGACGGCGGCCCCGGTGACAGCGAGGAATCGGCAGCCCGGCAAGTGGCAGACCGTCGGCCCACGGGTCCGGTGGAGAGCCTCCTGGAGGCGGAGTTGGAGGCGAAGATCCAGGAGGCGTTGGGCGACCTCCCGGAAACCCAGCGCACGGCAATCCTGCTCTGCCGGCAACAGGAGTTGTCCTACGAAGACATCGCCCAAGTGCTGGGCTGCTCGTTGTCCGCGACCAAGTCCTTGATCCATCGCGGCCGCGAGACCCTCAAGGAACGGCTCAAGGCCTATCTGCGGACCGGCGCATGGTCGTCGCGCGACGCGCAACTTTAGAGCGGGCGTGGTTTTTATGACTCAAGCCGACATGAATGCATCCCGAATCCAGGAACTCCGAGAGGCGCTGTGGCGCCGTCCGTTGACCGCGGAGGAACAGGAACAGATCCGGGGTTGGCTGGAGGCGCACCCGGAGGCGAGGGCGGATTGGGCCACGGAACTGGCGTTAGGAGAACGGCTCCAGCGCCTGGCGGATGTGCCTGTGGCCAGCAACTTCACCCGCCGGGTGCTCGAGGCCGTCGACCGAGAGGCGACGGCTCCGATCACCCCAGGGCGACGGCCGTTCTGGGTCCGGCTCCCGCTCGTGGTCCGCTTGGGCGCTACCGCCATGGTGTTGGCCGCGCTCGGCGTCCTCTTCCTCCACCAACGCAACACGCACCTCCGGGCCGAACTGGCGCGGAGCGTCGCCGTGGCCAGCGAAGTCGCCGCCGTGCCAGGCGTCGAGGTGCTGGCGGACTTCGAGGTCATTCAGCGACTCGGCGAATCGGCGCCGATGGACGAAGAACTGTTCGCCACGCTGACGGCCTTGACCGAACTGCCCGAGTGGGCTCCTCGCTGAATTTGTTTTATGCGCTTGTCACTCCGGCTCCTGGTGCTCGGCCTCGCGTGGGTGACCTTCCCCACCCGCGCCGCTGACCCCCGCCCTGGGCGGCCCGTTCCTCCTCCTCCACCGCCGCCGTCCGTGGCCGTCGCGGGATCACCCGTGGCCGAGTTCCGGCGTCTCCTGGCGTTGCCGCCGTCCCAGCAGGAGGCTGCCATGGCCGCCTGGCCAGCCGAGCGACGCCCCCTGGCCGAGGCCTTACGTTCCAAGCTGGATGAGTACGCCGACTTGCCCCCGGAAGATCGGGAAGCACGCCTGCGCGTGCTCGACTTGCGCTGGCACCTGACCTATTTGATGCGCCTCTCCCCCGAGCAACGCGGTCCCCGGTTGGCCACCGTGACGGAGGACCTGCGGCCGCTGGTCGACGAGCGCCTGCGGCAGTGGGACGCGATGCCGGAGGATGCGCGGACCGAACTCCTCGAAAACGAGGCCACCGCCAGGCAGTTTCTCAGCCTGGCCGCAACCCCCGCGGCGGAGCGCCAAACGGCCATGAACCGACTTTCCGCGCCCCAGCGACAGCGGCTGCAAGAGAACCTCGCCCGCTGGCGCGAGCTGCCTCCCGCGCAGCGTCAACGGCTCACCGAACACTTCGAGCGGTTCTTCGAGTTGCCCGGACCCGAGCGACGCAAAACGTTGAACGCCTTGTCGGA
Organism: uncultured Verrucomicrobiota bacterium; assembly: GCA_964629545.1. Taxonomy (GTDB): domain Bacteria; phylum Verrucomicrobiota; class Verrucomicrobiia; order Limisphaerales; family CAZVRY01; genus CAZVRY01. The sequence continues at coordinate 26,363 of CAZVRY010000021.1, forward strand.
GGTCGAGCGGCGGCAGATGGAAGCCACCCTCAAGCGCTTCGAGCAACTCTCGCCCGAACGGCGAACGGCCTGCCTCGACGGGTTCCGCCGGTTCTCCAGCATGAGTGCGGCCGAGCGGGACGAATTCCTGCGCCATGCCGAACGCTGGCAGGCGATGACTCCGGCGGAACGCCAAACCTGGCGCAGCCTCGTGCACCGAACCCCACCCTTACCCCCGGGGTTCAAGCGCGTTCCCCCTGTCCCGCCCACCCCACCCGCCACCCCACGCTCGCCAGCGATGACCCTCACCAACCGCGGGCCGTGACCATTGCGGATTGCGGATTGCGGAGGTGTCTTCGGACCGGCTCAAGGAGAACGCAGGGAAACGGAACAGGTACCACGACAAGCAGGTTGATGGGGTGGGGGAGGTTCAAGCGAAACTCTCCGCCAGGGCCACCGCCTTCAGCATGGCCTTGGCCTTGTTGACCGTCTCCTGAAACTCCGCCTCGGGGGTGGAGTCGTTGACCCACCCTCCGCCGGCCTGCACATAAGCGCGGCCGTCTTTCAAGAGGGCCGTCCGGATGGTAATGCAGCAGTCGAGGTTGCCGTTGAAGCTGAAGTAACCAACGCAGCCGCCGTAGGGGCCGCGGGCGGTTTGCTCGAGTTCCGCGATGATCTGCATGGCGCGGATCTTGGGGGCCCCCGAGAGTGTGCCGGCCGGGAAGGTGGCGCGCATGAGGTCGTAGGGCGTTCGGTCCGCCGCCAACTGGCCTTCCACCTGCGACACAATGTGCATCACGTGGCTGTAGCGCTCGATCACCATCAAATCGCGCACCTGGACTGAGCCGAAATCGCAGACCCGGCCAAGGTCGTTGCGGGCGAGATCGACGAGCATCACGTGCTCGGCGCGCTCCTTCGGGTCGGCCAGCAGCTCGCGCTCGAGTTCGGCATCCTCCGCTTCCGAACGGCCGCGCCGGCGGGTGCCGGCGATGGGGCGGATCTCGACCCGATGATTCTCGCAGCGGACATGGATTTCGGGCGAGGCGCCGACCAGGGAAAACCCATCGAGTTCGAAGAGGAACATGTATGGGGAGGGGTTGGTGGAGCGGGTGGCCCGGTAAAGGTCGAGCGCGGAGGCCCGGACGGGTGTCGAGAATCGCTGCGAACCGACCACCTGGATGATATCGCCCGCCACGATGTACTCCTTGGCCTTGAGGACGTTGGCCAGGAACTGCTCCTTGGGCAAGTTGGACTCGAACGGCACCGGCGGCACCTCCTCCGGCAGAGTCACCGGGACGTGTTCCATCGGCTGCTCCAGGAGCGAGACCAAACGTTCGATCTCCCCAACGGCGTTCTCGTAGGCCTCCGCCGGAGACACCCCCTCTTCGACCACCGCGTTGACCAACACGGTCAGGGTCTGCTGGAGTCGGTCGAAAATCAGCAACTCGTCGGCGATGAGGAAGTACATCACCGGCGTTCCGAGATCGTCGCGCGGGGGGCGGGGGACCACGGGTTCGACGTCGTGGATGAACTCATAGCCAATGAAGCCGACGGCGCCTCCGCTGAAGCGAGGCAACCCGGGCACATCCACCGGGCGATACCGCTGCAGGACGCGTTCAATCACCTCCAGACCGTCGCGGACGCATTGGGTGCAGTCGGGGTTAGGCTGGCGCGGAATGGCGTACTTCTCCGTCACCTGGCCCCCTGCCAGGACCTCGATGCGGGAGCCAAGCTGGCGGATGATGGCGCGGGGGCTGCACCCCACGAACGAGTAGCGCCCAATGTGCTCACCGCCTTCGACCGACTCGAGCAGGAAGGACTCGCCCTGACCGCGGATTTTGCGGTAGGCCGAGAGCGGCGTTTCCACGTCCGCGAGCAGGCGGCGGGTCACGGGAATCAAATTGCCGCGCTGGGCCAAGTCCAGGAACGTCGGCAGGTCAGGGGAGTGCATGGCGAGGGTGGGCAACGGGGTCAAGACAGCGAACGGCGGAGACGCCAGACGGCGAGCAGGGTGTAGAAGGCGACGGCGATTGCATAGGTAATGATGCCCATCCCAATGGCCAACGGCACCAACCGTTGGCCGGCGGCATACATGAGTCCGGCTCCGACCAGGCCCGTGAGGAGCGCCTGGGCCAACACACAGCCCACATAGAGACCCTTCGGCGTCTCCAGGACGCGATCCAGAAACCAGCAGCGGTAACGTTCCTCACCCATCGTGCGCATCAGCCAGGCAGACTGGAAATTGCGGGCGGCAACCAGGATGCTGGTCGTGGCGATGATGAGCGCGGGGAGCGGCCAGGCCGCACAGATCGTGCTGACCACGACGTTCACCAGCGCGCCCCAACGCCAACCCAGACGCCGCGCCATCGGATTGGCCTCGAGCACCAACCCAGGCGTGGCCACCCAGGTGCTCAGAAAATCCATCCCCCGCCCGAAGATCAGGATCCCGAGCAAGATCCAATAGTCCGGCCCTCCGATGGCGACCTGGTCCATCACGCGGAACGCCCGTAGATCTCCTCCGGCCTGACCAACTGCGGCTCGGTCACCTGGACCAGAGCCCCCCCAGTGCCGGCGGAACGAAAGAAGCAGGATCGGTAGCCCTCGTGGCAGGCCGCCCCAGTCTGCTCAACCTGGATCAGCACCGTGTCGGCGTCGCAATCGAACGCGATGTCTTTCACCACCTGCACATGGCCGCTCGACTCTCCTTTCATCCAGTATTTCTGCCGAGACCGACTCCAAAACCAGGTCTTCCCGGTCTCAATGGTCTTCTCCAGGGAGGCCCGGTTCATCCACGCCATCATTAATACCCGTCCCGACGCCTGATCCTGGATAATGGCCGGAATCAACCCGTCCCCATTGAACTTCAATTGGTCGAGCAAGCTCATGAGCGCGGGAGTGTAGGAGGCAACCCGCCCCAAGGGAAGCCAGGATCCAAGGCAGTCGCTCGGCCCGATAACGCGCGGCAGCGCGGAAGGCAGAACAAGGGGTGATGTCGGCGCCTTTGACAGTTCCCAAGAGGGGGACGGGGCTCCTGGTCGACGATGTATCTAATTGAAGCGCATATTATTATAGGGAAATGGAGCGGTCGAAGGCGGCCCGGCGACGTCGGAGTTCTTTACACTTGGGAAACGAAGGCCAAGGAACACCCCTCACGGCGGTCAACCAACTGATCGCATAATATCCTGGCGATCAATTGTTTAGTGATCTAGCCCTGACGTTTCTAGCGAAATGGCCCAAGGATTGCTAATCCTGATGGTGAAGTGAAATGGTCGAGGCAGTCCGCCTGGACCGGGCTTGGGTTGGGCGAATCTGATTATGAGAAGACAATTGGTTCAAGCATTGGCACTGGCTGGCACGTGGGGAACGATCTCCGGGGCGCTCGCCGGGCTGATCAACGGCGGGTTCGAATCCCCGTCGTTTGGTCCCGGATCGAACAGTTATCCGGGGTCGATTCCCGGTTGGTCGACGACGGACTCTAGTTTTGAAATCTGGGGGTCCGGCTTTAACGGGGTGCCCTCGTATGAAGGAGTGCAGTTCGCCGAACTGAACGCTTATATCGCGGGGACCTTGTATCAGGATGTGCCCGGGATTGCAGCGGGGGCACGGGTGGGTTTCGAGTTTGCCCATCGGGGGCGGGCGGGGTTGGATACGATGCGGTTCACGTTGACGGATTTGGGGCAGGATGGATCGCCCGGAGGTGCGGGGGTGAACGCCGACACGGTCTTGTTTACGAAGGATTACACAGATGGGACGTCCGGGTGGGGGTTTTATGATGCCTCCGGCGAAGCGCCGATCTATGCGCTCGGCAACACGGTGCGTTTTTCCTACCAGGCGGTCTCGGCCGCGGGCGGGATCTCTGTGGGCAATTTCCTCGATGCGGCGGACTTTGGGGTTGGGGTCGGCGGGGTGCCAACTCCCGAGGCTGGGTCGACGCTGATGCTCCTGGGGTGTGGGTGTCTGGCGTTGGCCGGCTGGATGCGGAAAGCCGGGTAGAGCACTTTCCGTCATTGGTGCGCGAGCAAGTTTTAAGATCTCAGCGGATTTGGGGGGGGGAAATCTCCCAGGAATCACCTACGTCGCCATGGGTCAACGAGGAGCCGTACCGGAAGCAGGCTCAACGATGTTGGCGGTTGCGTTGGCAGCAGTAGGCTCCTGGGTCATCCGGAGGCGGCGGGCGTAGGAGCCTCCCGCTCTGGAGGTGCGGCCGGGAACCCGGTCGGCCAGCTGCTCGATTGCGTGGTTCCGGCTAGGGTGAGGGGCAGGGTGGAGCAACGGTCAGGGGAAGGGCTTGGTTTGGAGGAACAGAACCCGTGACCCTGTTCCGTTTCACGATCAAAGTTCGTGCCCGGCCACGGAGCAAGTCGGCGGCTTGCCGATGGTTCCGAGGCCGCGGAAGGACAGGGTGACAGGTTCAGCCGGATCCCCAATTCGGCTCATGGTTCGGTTGCGCGCGACTAATCGCAACGGCAGGATTGGCCACCAACCTGCTTCGTCGTTGCCGTCCGACAACCGAGACCCTATATGCGCCTCTTCCACGCCATGCTCTGGGCTGCTGCTCCCGCTCTAATCACCCTGCACGCGGCCGATCCCGTGCTGCCGTATCCCGTCCTCTTCGTGACCCAGACGCCGCAACCGATGGATTTCACGACGGTGACCGCGCTGTTTGGGAATCACCGGGGCACGCCCGAAAGTGCGCCTCGTGGAGGGGCGTTGTGGATCCGCTACGAAGACGGGACCCTCCGGAATCTGACCCAGGCGGCGGGCTATGGCGTCGAGGGGGCGCAGCACACCAACGGAATCGCCGTGCGCGAACCTTGCGTGCACTGGGACGGGGCCAAGGCGCTCTTCAGCATGGTGGTTGGGGCCCCGAAACGGCAGTATGACTATCAGTCCTATTACTGGCAGATCTACGAGATCAGCCACTTCCGATCGAATGAGGTGCCGGTCATCACGATCGTGCCCCACCAACCCGCCGACTACAATAATGTGTCGCCCATCTACGGTTCCGACGATCGCATCCTGTTCACGAGCGACCGCCCGCGGGATGGCCAGCGCCATCTGTATCCGCAGCTTGATGAATACGAGGAGGCTCCGGTGGTTTCGGGGCTGTGGTCGCTGGATCCTGCCACCGGCGATCTATTCCTCCTGAACCATTCGCCCTCGGGGGTGTTCTCCCCTGGCGTCGATAGTTTTGGGCGTGTCCTGTTCAGCCGGTGGGATCATCTCCAGCGTGATCAGCAGGCGGATGCCGATCGTGCGAGCGGCGGCACCGCCTACGGGACGTTCAATTACAGCGACGAGTCGGCCTCGGCCCTCATCCTGACCAACAACCGGGCCGAGGTGTTTCCGGAACCGCGCTACGCGGAATCGACAACCAACGGCCACGTCTTCAATCATTTCTTTCCTTGGCAGATCAACCAGGACGGAACCGAGGAGGAGACGCTGAATCACATCGGGCGCCACGAGCTTGGGGGCAGCTATCGGGCGGCGTCGCTCAGTGATGATCCCAACGTGGTCGAGCTCTACTACTTTGGCAACAAGCCCAACACCAACACCATCAACAACTTCATCCAACTCCGCGAATCCCCCACCTCGCCCGGCCTGATCTATGGCATCGATGCCCCCGAGTTCGGCACCCACGCCGCCGGTCAGATCATCGCCATCGAAGGGGCCCCCACGATCAACCCCGACCTCATGAAGCTCTTCTACGTCACGTCGCGGGCCACCGCGAGTTTCACCGAGGACAACGGGACGCCGTCCGCGTCGCATACGGGGCTGTATCGCAACCCGCTTCCGCTCAGCGACGGTCGCCTGGCGGCGGTGCACACCCCGGAGACGCGGGCGGACCGCAACGAGGGGTCCGCGGCGGCGCCCCAATCGCGGTATGACTTCCGGCTGAAGCTCCTCAAATCGGTGGGCGGTCATTGGCAGTCAGACGTCTCTCTCACTCCCGGACTGTCCGCGACCGTGTCCTGGTGGCAACCCGACTACCTGATCAGTTATTCCGGCCCGCTCTGGGAACTGGATCCGGTCGAGGTCCGGCCACGGTCGCGCCCGTCCCCCTCCGGGTCGCATCTGCCCGAGCCGGAAGCCATCGTCTTTCGCGAAGAGGGGGTGGATCCGGCCGTGTTCCGCCACTACCTCCGCCTCCGCGATCTCGCCTTGATGGTGACTCGCGACGTGACGGGCCGCGACGCGGGCGACCGCCAGCAGCCGTTCAACTTGCGCGTGCCGGGGGGCCGCGAGACGGTGGGCGCGAGCGGTCGCCTCTACGACGTCCAGTATCTCCAGCTCTTTCAGGCGGACCTACTGCGGGGCATTGGCTTGAGGGGCGGGGATCCCCGGCCCGGGCGGCGTGTGCTGGCGCAGGTGCTGCACGATCCGCTCGCAGACAACCCGTCGGTGAGCGACAACCCGGAAGCCCCGCCAGGCAGTGTGCGCATTGCCCCGGACGGTTCGGCCGCCGCCTTGGTGCCGGCCCGCCGCGCCATGAGTTGGCAAATCACGGATCCGGTCGGAACCCCGGTCGTGCGCGAGCGCTATTGGATCACCTTCCAGCCCGGCGAGATCCGATCCTGTGCGAACTGCCACGGGGTCAACCGGCAGGACCAGGCCGGGCGGGCGTCGGCCAGTCAGCCGCCTGAGGCCTTGCGCCGCCTCCTCCGCCATTGGAAAGCGAACAACCTCCCGGTCGTGGCCACGACTCAACTCGGCGGCGCGGCCTATCCGACGGTCACCTTCAAGCGGCAGGTGGCGGCTGAACGCGTGCGCCAGAGGGTTGAGTATTCAGCCGACCTGGAGACGTGGCTCCCGGCCAGTTCGTATGCCGCCTCCGGGGCACAACACAACGGTCCGCTCGAAGAGATCCTGCTTCAGCCGGGGGCCTTCCAGACGATCACCCTCCGCGACACCGCGCCGGTGACGGCCTTGCCACGACGGTTTTACCGCGTGGTGAACGATGCGCCATAGCAGACCAGGGGACAGGAAGACAGGCCACAGACCCCGCATTGCGCGGTTGTTCCAGGTCTGCTCGCTGCGGATCGAGGGGGGCGGACGTGCATAGACAGGGTCGGGGGATTGGACTACGATGGCCTTATGAGACACTGGCTTTGCTTGATGGCCCTGCTGACGGCTCCGAGCGTCGTTTTGGGTTCGGCCGCTGCTGACGACGCGCCACCTCAGGCGACGGCTCGAAAGGTGTATGTCATTCCCATTCGCGAGGACATTATGCCGCCCTTGGTCTATCTGGTTCGCCGAGGGGTGAAGGAGGCGATGGAGGCCAAAGCGGATCTGCTGATCCTGGACATGGACACCAATGGCGGGCGGGTGGACGTGACCGAGGAGTTGATCGAGATCATCGGTCGGTTCAAGGGGCAGACCGCCACCTTCGTGAACCGCAAGGCCTTTTCGGCCGGGGCATTCATCTCGTTTGCCACCCAGCGAATCTACATGGCCCCCCAAAGCGTCATCGGGGCGGCGGCCCCAATCCTGATGTCGCCGGGAGGCACGGGGACGGAGGAGATGCCGGACACGCTCGAGGCCAAGACGGTCTCGGCGATCAGCGCTCTGGTCCGGGCGAACGCGGAGAAGTATGGGCACAACGTCGAGGTGGCGGACGCGATGGTCAAGAAGACCAAGGAGTTGACGATCGACGGGAAGGTGTTGAACGAGAAGGGGCAGATCCTCACGTTGACGAATGGGGAGGCGGAGAAGGAGTATGGAACACCCCCGCGGCCGCTGCTTTCGGCGGGGACGGTGGAGAGCGTCGAGCAAGTGATGGCCAAGCTGGGATTTGCCGGGGCGGCCCGCGTGAACATCGAGCCGTTGGGGGCGGAACGGTTGGCGTTCTGGATCACAGCCATCAGCCCGATCATCCTGATGATTGGCATTGTGGGGCTTTACATCGAGTTCAAGACGCCTGGGTTCGGGATTCCTGGGATCGTGGGGCTGACGGCGTTTGCGATTTACTTCCTGGGGGGATATGTGGCGGGGTTGGCGGGGTTGGAATGGGCGGCGCTGTTCGTGCTGGGATTGGTGCTGATTGGTTTGGAGCTGTTCGTGTTCAGCGGCACGATCGTGCTGGGCATTGGCGGGGCCTTCCTCGTGTTGGTTTCCATCCTGATGGCGATGGCGGACCTTTATCCCGGCGGACCCGCCCTGCCGTCGCTTCCCCAACTCCGCCTGCCGGTCACACAACTCCTGCTGGCGATGATGGGGTCGGCGGTCGTGGTGGCGATCCTGGCCCGACTCCTGCCCAAGACCTCCGCCTATACCGCGTTGGTCTCGCAAGGGGTGAGCGGGAATCGAGTGGTGGAGGAACGAGAACGCGCCCTGCAGGGGCGCATCGGCCAGGTCGGCGTGGCGTTGTCCATCCTGCGGCCCGGGGGGAAAGCCCAGTTCGGCGACGCGATCCTCGATGTGCGCACCCAGGGCGACCTGATCGAGAGGGGCACGATCGTCCGCATTATCCGGCACGAGAGCGGCGAACCCGTGGTGGAATTGGCTGCGGGCGATCCCCCGCCGAGCGCGTAACGCTGAACTCGGCCACGCCGGACTGGGCGGCCCAACCTCCGCCGAGCGGCGTCCCCCCAGCGTTGGCAGAAGTGCCTGGTTCGGCGTTCCCCGGCGCCCCCTCGCCGTGGAGGCGGAGAGTGCCTCGCCTGGGAAGCGAACCACAGAGGCGCGGCGGCACAGAAACGGAACCCCTTGGGTCACATCGTGAGACTCCCCGAACAGCGCACTCCCGCATCGCCCCCTCTGTGCCCCTGTGCCTCTCTGGTTCATCGCCGCCGAACCTGGAGGTTTCGAACTGCCACCCCACGGTCCGCGCGTCGCGGTGGAGGCAGGGGGTAGACCGCCTGCCCCCACCGCGTCCCAACCCCACCTCCTTGGCGGGGGAATCGGGGCCGCTCGGGCCTGCAACCTCTCAATACGGATAATTCGATCGTTGTTACGGAAAACTTGGAGGGGACGACCGGCAAGGGTGACAGGCTCACTGCCACTGCTATCCCCGCACAGATCCCAACAACCCGGCCGTGCCCGCCCTGGACAATCCGCGATGCACGTGCATCAGGGATTGTCCACCCCCGGGGGCGGTCTGAAGCCTCTGCCTCTCACCCAGGGGGAACGTTCCAGCGTCAAGGTGACAGGTTCGCTGTGGTTCGCCGTCAGATCCCGGCTGCAGGGGACGGTTTCGGCTGGTTCCACAGGGTCGTTGGACCCAAGCTGAGGACGTGCATTTGGCGCACCTTCGTCTGCGAGATTTTCGCAATTACGCCCGGCTCGATGCGGATTTCGGGCCGGGCTTCCACCTCTTGCTCGGCGACAACGCCCAAGGAAAGACGAACATCCTGGAGGCGATCTACCTGCTGGCGACGTTGCGGTCGTTCCGCGGAGTCAGCGGCCCCCAGATGGTCCGGCACGGACGCCCGGGTTACTTCGTGGGGGCGCGCATCACGGGGCAGACGTCCCGCGAGGTGAGGATCTATTGGTCCGCGTCCGCTCGGAAGTTGTCCTTGGATGGGCAACCGGTGCGGCGGTTATCGGACTACCTGGGGACGTTGCGGGCGGTGGTGTTTTGCACGGAGGATCTCCAGTTGATCAAGGGCACCGGCCGGGTGCGGCGGCGGTTTCTGGATCTGCTGTTGTGTCAGACGGAGGCTGGCTACCTGGGGACCTTGCAGCGGTATGCGCAGGCCCTGCGCTCCCGCAACGCCCTCCTGCGCCAGGGGCGGGCGGACGATGCGGCGCTGGACGCCTTCACGCGGCAGGTGGTGGAGTATGGGACGATCATGCGGGAACGTCGCGAGCAACTCTGTCCACGGCTGTCGCCGGTCGTGGAGGCGGCGCATCGGCGGTTGGCGCCCGGCGGGGAAGGGTTCCAGATGGCCTATCGGCCGTCGGTACAACAGGATTTCCTGGTGGAACTGGCGCGGACACGGGCGCGGGAGCGGGCGCAGCGGGTGACGTTGGTGGGGCCGCATCGGGACGAGGTCGACCTGCTGCTGGACCAGAAGTCCGCCGCCCAATTTGGGAGCGAAGGCCAGAAGCGGACGCTCGCGCTGGCGCTCAAGATGGCCCAAGCCGAGTTGCTAGGCTCGGTTCACGGGCAACCGCCGGTGCTGTTGATCGACGATGTCATGGGCGAGTTGGACGTGAAGCGGCGCAGCGGATTCCTCCCCTTGCTGGAGGAGGCGGGGTCCGGGCGGGGTCAGGTGTTCATGACGTGCACCGAGGAGAATTGGCCCCGAGAGCTGGGACGTCAGAGCCAACGCTGGACCGTCCGAGGGGGCGCCCTGGTCGGGTGAAACCGGCGGCGGGCGGCGAGGCGGTCTCACGATGAACTCTGCCCCGCCGGGCTGGGCGGCTGACCCGGCATCCCGGCGGCGTCTGGCGGAAGCGCCTTGTGGAGCGGAAGGCCCGCTTGCTAGGTTGCGCGCCATGCGAATCTTGTCCGGCATCCAACCCTCGGGCGCGCTGCATCTCGGCAACTACTTCGGCATGATGCAACCCGCCCTCGAACTGGCCCAGCAGGGCGAGGCGTTCCTCTTTATCGCGAATTACCACTCGATGACCTCGCTCTTCGACCCGGGCGAGCGCCGGCGGAACACGCTGGATGTGGCGCTGGATTTCCTGGCCTGCGGCCTGGACCCGGAGCGGACGGTGTTCTTCCGGCAATCGGATGTGCCTGAGGTATGCGAGTTGACGTGGCTGTTGAGCACGCTCACTCCAATGGGCCTGCTCGAGCGCTGCCACAGCTTCAAGGACAAGACGGCCAAAGGGGTGCCGGTCAACCACGGCCTGTTCGCTTACCCCGTCCTCATGGCGGCCGACATCCTGATCTACGACTCGCACGTGGTGCCGGTCGGGCGGGATCAAAAACAGCACGTCGAGGTGACGCGCGACATCGCGATCAAGTTCAACGAGGCCTATGGCGAAACCTTCATCCTGCCGGAGCCGCGCATCCGGGAGGAGGTCGCGGTCGTGCCGGGCATCGACGGCCAAAAGATGAGCAAGAGCTACGGCAACACCATCGAGATCTTCGGCGAGGAGAAGCCGACGCGGAAGCGGATCATGGGCATCGTGATGGACAGCCGCACCCCGCAGGAGCCGAAGCCCGATGCCGATCAGAATCTCGCGGTGCAACTGTTGAAGTTGGTGGCGCCAGCGGAAACGGGACGTGACTACGAGGATCGCCTGCGCGCGGGTGGATTGGGCTATGGCGATCTGAAGAAGGCGTTATTCGAGCATTATTGGCACCGGTTTGCGGCGGCGCGGGCGAAGCGGGCGGAATTGAGCCGGAACCTCGATTACGTCGAGGGCGTGCTCCGAAAAGGCGCCGCCCGGGCCCGCGCGGTGGCCGCCGGCGTGCTCTCCCGTGCGCGCAAAGCCTCCGGGATCGATTAACAACGCCAGGCCAACCGGGTAAGGGAGAAACACGAACGCCCCGCCGATCTCGAAATCGGCAGGGCGTCGGTATCCGGAAAACCGCGGTTCTTAGAGGCGTTGCCGGCAGTTCCATCCGGCCAGGGCAACAAGAGGGAAAGCCAGGAGCAGGGCGGTCGGAGCCGAGTCGGGGACCGACGCGGACATCTGGACCTGGAACGCCATTTCCGGAGTCAGACCCTGCCCATCGAAATTCTGTCCCGCAGGGTCGTTCGAATACCAGAACGTGCCGTTGTCGTTATACGCGCTGTTTTGGGTGTGCCCGCCCACTTGGTAACTGCCGCTGCCGCTCGACCCAACCGCGGTCGCCGCGAACCAATAGGTCTGGCCGGCCGTCAGGAGCGCGCTGGAGATCGTGCTGGCGCTATAGAAGGCGAGCGGTCCGGAGAAGCCGCTTACGGCAGCCGTGGTGGCCAGGACCTGCGAGTAATCCGGGCCGTTGGCAGGGTTGCCGCCGACCGATCCCCACACTTGGAAGCGCAGGTCGGTAGAGGCATCGTAACTCATTGTGTTCAACCAGGTGCCGAGGCCGGTGACGGTGCCGCTGATGGGCGCCTGGAAGCTGTTGGCGTAGACATATGTCGAATTCGGGCTAAGGGGATACCAATAACTCCCCTGATCAGGGGACTTCGTTAGGGTGGCGCCCAGGGCTGAACCTTGGCTCGCGAGGCTGGCGGTGGCCACCAGCAGGGCGGGGAGATTGCGAAGTAGACTTGAACGGATCATAGAGTGCTTTCTGTTGGGTTATCGGCGCTTGTTAATCTCCACCAACTGCCGGGAACGCCCGAGCAACCAGGCGGAGATTCGACACAAGCAGACCTTAAGAGTCCGTCAGCACTACTTATGCCATCGCCAATGGTCCACGGCGCGATCCAAACACAATTATTTGGAAACCAATGTGTTACGATATAGGATGAGAAACTGAGTCGCGTGGGGCACGTCCTGTCAACTCCATGCCGAGTGTAAAGCGCACCGACGAATGGACGATTCCTCGCCGGCGGAAAGCCTGCTTGTCGCCTTGAAAACTATTGACAACCAAAATGTTATGCATCAGGGCGGCAAACCGTAAGCATTTCCGACATCCTCGCCTCATTCGAGAGATCCCACTCCGGTAATGGATTGACCTACAAGGTATTAGAATGAAATGCCGATGTAAGCTGCGCCAAGCGCCCGCTGAAGAGGAACGACCGCCCACTCGACAGCGCCTGGTTACCACGGGCCTACTGACTCCGCTCCTCGGGATGTTGTTCGTTGAGGAACTTGAGGTAGGTGACAGCGATCTTGTTATCGTGGGGTTTGATCCAGAGGGATCGCTCGAAGGCTTGGCGGGCTTCGGCCCATTGGCCGATCTGGATGTGGTGCCAGCCGACGTGGGCGAGGGTGAAGTAGCCCTCCGGGTCGAGGGCGCGGGCCTTGTCGAACCAGGGTGCGGCCTCGGCGTGGCGGTTGTTCCAGTGGAGGCACATCCCTAGGCGCAGCATGCTGCGGGTGTCGAAGGGGTTGGCGGTGATGGCTCGTTGGAACCACTGGGCGGCTTGGTCGGCGAGCGTCTCGTACCCGGGATCCAAGCGCCAACTCTGGAGGCGGAGGACCTCGCCAGCCAGGTAGGAGGTGTCGGGGTTGTTCGGCTCGACGGCGTAGGCTCGATCAAGCAGCGCGAGGCGGTCGGCGTCGGTCTGGATCTCCTGGACCTGCTGGAGCAGGCGGAATTCGCGGAAGCGGCGGACTTCCTGGGCGCCGAGGTAACCGAGGCCAGCGAGGAGGACCAGGGTGACCAGGAGGCGGAGCAAGGGGCGGACCGAGATCCAGTAGCGTTCGGAGGCGAAGCGGAGGTAGCTCGAGGTCAGGGCGATCAAGGTGACCGCCACCATGGCGTTGGCGGGGATGTGCAGGTTGAAGTCGGCCAGGGAATGGAGAGCGATGGCGGCGATCCCGATGGCCCCGCCCAGGACCAGGGCGGAGCGATTGCTGGGTTTGCTGCTGAGGGTGTTGGAGGAGTGTTGGACATACTTCCAGCAACGCAATACGCCCGCGGTGAACAGGCCCAGCGCGGTCATGATCAGGCTGAAGCCAACCACTCCCCAATCGGCCAGGGTGTTGAGGTAGTCGTTATGAACCCGCCCGGGACGAGCCTGCACGTACGGGGAGCGATACGCGGGGAACCGGTAATCGAAATGCGCCGGGCCGACGCCAACCCAGGGGTGTTCCTTCCACATCTGCACGGCCGACTTCCAGATAAGCAGGCGTATGCCCGATTCGGAAATGACGTTGTCCTCGGAGGGGGCCATCTTGGCGATGCGCCGTTGGGCCTCGGCGGATTTGTAGTAAAAGAAGACCCCGCCGCCGAGGAGGGTGGCCAGGGCGATGAGGGCGGGGATGCGATAGAAGGGGTGGCGTTTGACGAGGAGGACGAGGAGCAGGAGGAGGGAACTGGCGGCGCAGACCCACCCCGCCCGAGAGATGCTCGCCCCCAGGCCGGCGAGGATCATGATCGAGGCGTAGCCCAGGAAGACCTTGAGCATGGTCTTGAGCCGGCCGGAGAGGGTCAGGGCGACGCCCAACGGGAGGATCATCTCGGCAAAGCCGGCAAAGTGGTTCGGGCAAATGTAGGTGCCGGAGCCGCGTTTGATGTATTGCAGCGGGCGTTTGAAGTGCCAGACGTATTCGGACGTGGTGATGAACTGGTAGACGGCGTAGATCGACACCACCATGGCGAGGAAGATCAGCACATAAACGGCCAGTTGGGCGGTCTCCTGGCGGTGCAGGTTGTTCAGAACGGCGAAGAACACCACCGCGTAAACGAGAACCCGGATGAGTTCCTCGCGGGCGACGTATTCGATGTCGGCCGTGAGGTAGCGGACGACGGCATAGAGGACGAAGGCAAGAACCGCCCAGCAGATCGGTGGCCAGAGGAGGCGGTGACTGCGGTTAACCCAGAACCGAACCAGCCAGAGCAGCATGACCCCCAACGCCATGGCTTGGACCACCAGAAACTCGAAGGTGCGAACGGCGCCCGTGGCCAAGACCCCGAACGCCAACATGGCGAGGACTAACCCCAGGATGCCCTTCTCGCACAAACTGTCCAAACGTTCGCGATCCATCAGCACAGGCAGGCTAAGGCAAGAAGTGTGCCGGGGTCACGCAGATTCTGTTAAATCGGCCGCAAACCTCTAACTCAGGCGGGAAGCTGTGCGGTCGATGATCTCGCCCAGCGGGGTGGTCGGGCGAAAGCCGGTCAGACGCTCGAGCTTGTCCACCGAAGGCTTGCGCCGGAGCATGTCCTCAAACCCCGATGGGTAGGCCGCCGCGTAAGGAACGCACTCGATGCGGGAACTCGATCCCAGGCGATCGATCACGGTGCGCGCGAGTTGGAGGATGCTGATCTCGTGGGTGCTTCCGACATTGACGACTTCGCCGCGGGCGGCGGGGGTGGCCTGGAGGCGCCAGAGCGCCTCGACGGTGTCGCCCACCCAGCAGAAGCAGCGGGTCTGCGATCCGTCGCCATAGACCTGGAGTGGCGCATTGACCTGGGCCGCCTCCAGGAAGCGAGGCAGCACCATGCCATAGCGGCCGGTCTGGCGAGGGCCAACGGTATTGAAGATCCGCACCACCGTCACCGGCAGGCCTCGTTCCTTCAGGTAGGCCAGGGCGAGGAATTCGTCCATGAGCTTGGAGCAGGCGTAGCTCCAACGCCCGAGGGTGGGCGGGCCGATCAGCAGATCGCTTTCCTCACGGAATTCCGGCTGCGGACTCTTGCCATAGACCTCGGAGGTGGAGGCGATGACGGTGGGCACGGCGGCGGCGCTGGCCGCTTCGAGAATCGCCTCGGTGTCGTCGAGGTTGGTGCGGATCGTCTGGATCGGGGAGTTGATCACCAACTCCACTCCCACGGCGGCCGCGAGGTGGAACACCACCGCGGCCCCTGCGACCAGGGATTCGAGGTCGGGGCAATCGGCCACGCGGGCTTGGCGGACCCGGAGTCGGGGGTGATCGCGCACGGGCGCGAGGTTGCGGACGCTGCCGGTGGAGAAGTCGTCGATGACCACCACTTGGGCGCCTTCGGCGAGCAGTCGTTCCACGAGATGGGATCCGATGAATCCGGCGCCGCCGGTGACCACGAAATGAGCGGGCTGAGTCATCGGAATAGGCGTCGGCGGTTGGCCTCGGCGTTGGGCACACGCAGGAGCATGCGTCAGCGACCGGCGCCACCCGAGTCGGAGGCGGCGGGTGGAGTGGCGAGCAAGGGGGCCGGCCGGGCGGGGCCGATGGCCTGGGCGAGGGCTTCGGCCAGGCGTTGCCGGTAGTGGGGCGTCGCGATCAGGCGGGCTTCGGCGGGATGAGACAGGTAACCGCCCTCGACCAGGACGGCGGGACGGCGTTGAAGGGCGATGACGTCCATGAATCGCGCGCGGCGCACCCCGCGGTCGAGGGCCCCGGTGGCCTGCAGGAGGGCCCGGTGGATGCGGACGCTCCATTGGAGGTTCAGGCCGTCATAGGCGTTATTGGGGAGGGCGCGATGAGGAGGGTCAGGGTAGTTGCGGGTAAGGTTGGACGGCAACCCGACGGGGGTGACGCAGTAGGTTTCAAGGCCGGCGGGCGCAGGGTTGGGGGCAGCCGTATTGAAATGAAGGCTGACGAAGAGATCGGCCCCCGCCCAATCGGCGAACGCCGCGCGGGCGGCCAGGTCCAACTCCAGGTCATTGGTCCGCGTGAGCATCACCTGCCACCCGTTCGTCCGCAGAAGGACTTCGAGCCGCCGGGCCCAGTCCAGGGTGAGTTCCTTCTCGGGACGCGCGTTATAAACACTGATTGCACCCGCGTTCGATCCGCCATGGCCCGCGTCGATAACGATGAGACGCCCTTCTCCTGCGGGCGGAGCATCCGGGGAAAGCAAGGGGAGCAGGTTCTTTTCGAGGTCGAGGCTGTGAACTTGCCAGCGGCCGGCCGCCACCCTGGGCGCGAAGCCAAGGCCGAGGAGGATCCCGTTCCAGCGGGCGTTGCGTTGGCCGGCGGCCAGAGCGAACACGCCCAGCCCGGTGTGCAATTCGGAGACCGGCTCGGCGGCAGACCCGGCGGGCCGCACCCGGCCCAACCCGTTTTCCTCCACCCAAGCCAGCCAATCCACCCACCCGGGCACGGCAGGCAGCGTGGGGCCGTTGACCGCGGCCTTCGGCGGGGCGATGGGGGCGGTGGGTTGGGGAGCGACGGAAGCCTGGGCGGCCTGCGTGGGAGGGGGGGCTTGCTCGAGCGCGGCGGGAGGTGGTGGAGGCGCATGGACCGCGGGGGTTGGGGTGTGGACGGAGGCGGTCGGTGGGGGAGCGCTGGGGGCGGGAAGCCCCGTTGTGGCCTTGGGCGCCGGCGGCGCGGACGCGCAGCCGGCCAGCAACAACATGGCGGTTAAGACCGTCCAGGTTCGGCACAAGACCCGCACCGCGGCATTGTGGGGATCGCGGTCAGGCGCTCAAGCCGATTCGACAACCGATTCGACAGCAATCCTCGCTCAGAAACGGGGCCCGCCCCTGACCTGGCCTCCGCCCTGCGCCGAGGCGACCGCGGACGATCCGGAGTGGAGGGGTCAGGGGCACGGTCGCGAGGCTTGTCAGGCGGTTGCCTGTTCCAAGCCAGGGCGGAACACGCGGCCTGGGCCTGGGAAAGGGCAGGGTCAGAGGCTTGCCTCTTCCGAGGTGAGCGCTGCGGTCGCTTCGTCGGGGGTCGTTGGCCCGGGCTATTTCAGGACCGCCTGATGGAACTCGTACCAGTCGTCCAGATTGTTGAGATCGACCGCGCCCGGGTTCACGGAGCCGTCGTCGGGCAGTCCGTTGGCGGCGAGGATGCTCTTCCGCACGGTGTCTTCGTGGATGTAGCCCAGGATGGACTGGTTGTGTTTGTAGATCGTGGCCCGGTCAAGTTTCACGCCGGGTTGGGCTTTGATCCAGGCCTCCAACTGGGGGTAGGTGGGTTTCTGGGCGCGAATGTACTGCTTGACGTCCTCTGGGTTCAACCCGAGGGCCTGGCAGGTCATCAAGTCGTAGCCACCTCCCAAGCCAGGGTAACCGGGCGCGATCTGGCCGCTGGCCTCGAGGGAGATCTTGAGCCACATGCGCGGCAGGTGCAGAACGCCTAGGGGACCGGCGGTGCCGGAGCTGATCATGGGGACATACGTAGTGCTCATACGAGTTCGCAAGTAGGTGGTTGCAGATTGAAGGGACAAAGTAAGACCCCTGGCGTTTTGGTCAACCGGAAACCCAGACGTTCTCAGCGGTCCGGGCCCGCATGGAACCCCTGAACCAATGCGATGCCCCCTCTCCCCTTCCCTCCGCATGAACCGTCCCCTCACCCCGTCCGGCACCCCAACCCAGGCCAGCGATGCGAAATCTCCCTCCGAACCTGTCACCTTGCTGCCCAACACTCAAGCTCTCCACGAACGCTCTCAAATCATAAATCAGAAGTCATAAGTCATAAGTCCCCTCCCACCCGTTGATCCCTGGATCAAGTCCACCGCCGGCGTCCGAGCGACCTCTCCCCGCGAACCTGTCACCCTGTTATCCCCCCTCCAGCCCGCCTCCACGTTGAACCTGTCACCTTTC
>CAZVRY010000022.1:0-41638 GCA_964629545.1 uncultured Verrucomicrobiota bacterium
TCTTGGAGTGCGCCATGGAGGTGAACCTGTCACCCTATCTGACTCTCCATGAACCTGCCTCCTCCCCATGAACCATCACCCATCACCCCATCCCTCTCCCCAACCCAGGTGAGCGAAGCGTTGTCTCAGGTTGGGGAGAGGGAGAAAGGGAGAGGGGGAATCGCTTGGGTTCAGGGGGTGATCAGGCGGTAGTAGCGGGTGGGGGCGGCGGGGTTGTGTGGTTTGGTGGATTCGACGAGGCGGTCGTCAGGGTGGGCAGGCACGGTGGCGTGGAGAGTCCAGGCGCCGTCGGCGAGGGAGTCGCGGGATTGGATTTGGTAGGAGCGGCCAGCCAGGGCCTGGAAGCGCAGGATGAAGTCGCCGTTGGGGGCAAGGGCGGCGCGCAGGGCGAGGACACTGGTGGGGTCGTTGGGGAGGGTGCCGGCGAGGAATTCCTGGCGGTCGGCGGAGCCGTCCTGGTCGAAGTCGTCCTCGCCATCGCGCGCCAGGCTGCCGAAGTGGGTCCACTCCCAGACGTCGGGGAGGGCATCCTGGTCGCTGTCCTCGGGCAGGTCAGGGAGGGGTCTTCCCGGAGTGGGCGGGGCAGCGGTCCAATGAGCGGGGTCGTTGCCGTAGCCGCCCGGGGTGAGCCGTTGGAGCGAGTTGGTGCCGTGGGCGGCGGTGGGGGGCCAGGGTGCGAGTGCGGAGTAGTGGACGCGTTCGACCAGGATTTGGGGGACGAATCCGGCGTCGGGCTGCGGGGGGAGTTGCACGGCATCGGGGCGGACGAGTTCGAGTCGATCGGTTTCGTTGTCGAGGCGGCCGGACCATGGGCCGAGGATGGGGACCTCCTGGGGGATGTCGAAGCGCTGGCGGAAGGAGGCGAGGAGGGCGGGGTCGGTGGGGGGGAAGCCGACGACGATCAAGCGGCTATGAGCGGCGAGGGAGAGGTTGGTGGGGAAGGCGAAGCGGACGGCGTCGCGCAGGAGCCAGGTATTCGTGGGGTAGGCCGGGTCGAAGAGGGGGACGTCGTGGTCGGCCAGGTTCTCGAGTTCGAGGAACTCGTCTTCGGCGGCTTCGTCTTCGCTGGGGCCTGGGCGGTAGTGGATTTCGCTGATGACGATGGGGCCGACGCGAGGGGGGGCGTTGGGGGCGCCGGCGCCGGTGCGGAACTGGTCGACGGAGGCGGGGTGATCTTGGCCGAAGGTGCGGGTGCTGAGGGCGGCGAAATCGGGGCCTTGGCTGGTAAGGATGCGGCCGAAGGAGACGCCGTTGGGGGCGGCGCCGAATTCGACTTGGGCCCGGTAGCCGGTGAGATGGCCGAGGGGATCGGCCTGGGCGAGGATGGCGTGATCGCCGTGGGCGGCGTTGACGGGGCCGGGGCGGGGGCCTTGCCGGAGGGCGTTTTCGTAGCCGACGAGGAAGCCTTGCGGGGGGAGGAGGGTGCCGGCGGGGAGGGGGTATTTGGCGAGGTCGTCGAGCGTGTTGCTGAGGAACCAGCCCCCGATATCGAGGGGTTGCAGGGAGAGGTTGTGGAGTTCGAGGGCGTCTTCGAGGGGCGGGTCGGTATGGGTGAGGACCTCGCTGATGACGATGGTGGGGAGGGGGAGGTAATTCGGAGCCCCTGGCGAGGCGGTGGTGATGAAGTCGACCACGTCAGGGCCGCCGTCGGGCAGGCGGCCTTGGGAGACGCCGGGGGATTGGGGGCCGAAGGCGACGCCGTCGAGCGGGAGTTGCGCGGGCGAGAACAGACCGATGGTTTCTCCGGATCGGCGGAGACTGAAGTCGAGGTGATCGGGTCCCGCGGCGGGGTTGCCGGGGGGGGGGGGGGGGGGGGGGGGGGGGGGGGCCGCGCGGCGGGCGGGGGGGGGGGGGGGGGGCGACCGGGGGGGGGGGGCGAAGGGGTGGGGGAGGGAGAGGCCGCCGAGGGGGACGGGGAGGGGTCCGGTGTTGATGAGTTCGATCCAATCGGGGCCGGTGATGGGATCGGCCATCCACTCGTTGAGGCGGAGGGCGGCGACGCTGCCGAGGGTGGCGGGGGCATTGGGGGCGTTGGGGGTGGGGAGGTTGAGGCTCCAGGGGCCCTGGCCGTCGGGGAGGCGGCCGAGCGGGAGGTTTGGGGTTTGGAGGCCGAAGGCGAGGGCGTCGAGCAGGCCGCCGGGGCCTGGGGTGGGGTGATAGAAGAGGTAGAGCGTATCGCCGAGGGCATTGAGGCCGAAGCCGGTATTGGAGGGGGAAGGAGGGGAATCGGGATCGCAGAAGACGAGGAGGCGGGATTGGGGATCGAGGGTGGCGCCGGCGGGGAAGGTCCAGCGTTGCGGGTCATTGGGGTCGGTGGTGAGGCTGAGGGAGGAGAGGTCGACGGGACTGGTGGAGGGGTTGAGGATCTCGACGTAGTCGGCGGTGTGCCCGGCGTGGTTGGTGAGGGAGCGGTTGGCGGCCATGATTTCGTTCAGCACCACCGGCAGCCCGAAGGCCTGGTGGACGATCTGGGTCGAGAGGGTGACGGCGGTGAGGGCGAGTCCGAAGGCGTGATCGGTGCTCGAGGAGCCGCTTTGGTGGACTTCGACCGCCAGGACGTTGTCTCCGGCCACCGGCGTGTTGGTGAGGATGAGGACCTCGGGGGCGCCTTCGTCGGGTTGGTCGGAGGCGCGGGTGTTGAAGAGGACCGGGTTAGCGCTGATGCGCCGCCGGCCGGCCTCGGCGCCGTTGAGGTAGAAGACGGCGCCGTCGTCGAGGTAGGTGGTGGCGACGAGTTGAGAGCCGGCGAGTTCAGGGGTCCAGGTGAAGTGGGCGCGGTAGTAGGCGGTGATGGGGCCTCCTTGGCTGGGGGCGGGGACGGGGGTTTGGAAGGGATAGGGGTAATCTTGCGGGTTGGTTTCGCGGCCGAAGAGGCCGAGTCCGGCGGGCCAGGAACGGTCGTCGAAATCGGGGGCGGTCCAGGCGGCGCCGAGGTCTTGGCCGGAGGCGAGGTAGTGCCAGGGGGACTGGGTGATGGCGAGCAGGGGGGTCGAGGTGCGGGAGACATTGGTGACGCTGATCAGGCCGGAGGGGACGGCGTTGGGGCCGTCGGGGGTGGGGAGGGGGAAGGAGGCGATGAGAGGGGCGCCGTTGGGGCTGCGTCCTTGGGAGGTATCGGTTCGCTGGGGGCCGTAGGCGATGGCGTCGATGGGGGTGAGGTGGGGGTCGGAGAGGAGGAGGAGGCCGATTTCGGGGGCGAGTTTGAAGTTGAGGTGAAGGGCGCCTTGTTCGGGTTGTCCGTCGGCGGTGAAGGTGAGGGTGCCGTGGGCGGCGATGAAGGTGAGGGGTGGGATGGGGTGACGTTGGGGTTGGGCGGAGGCGTCGGAGAGGTAACAGCCGCCGAGGGGTGCGGGCAGAGGGGATGGGTTATAGAGTTCGACGAAATCGTTGCGGGCGGCGAATTGGGCGTCGGCGAGCCATTCGTTGATGAGGAGGCGGCGGGGATCGGCCAGGGGCATGGGGGTGTTGCGGCTGCCGAAGGTGGGATGGCAGAGGGTCCAGAGGCCGTCGGGCATGCGGCCGATTGAGGCGTCGGCCAGTTGGGGTCCGAAGGTGACGTGATCGATGAGGGCGCCGCCGAGGGCGGGTGGGGCAAAGAGGCTGAGGTCGTCGCCCTCGGCGTTCAGGCCGAAGCCGAGGTGGAGGCCGGGAGCGCCCGAGGGTTGGGCCGCGAAGAGGACAAGGAATTCGTCGGGGCCGAGCGGGGGCGTGCCGGGTGGGAAGGTGAACTTGTAGGGGGTGGCGGGGTCATCGGTGAGGCCGAACCCGGCGAGTGGGATCGGGGTGGGGCCGGGGTTGTGGAGTTCGACGAGGTCGGGCGTGGTGCCGTGGTGGGAGAGGGTGGTGACGTTGCGGGCGAGGATCTCCTCGAGGCGCAGGGTGGGGAGGTTTGCGGGCACGAAGTGTGGATCGACGGTCCAGGTGCGGGAGGTGGTGATGGTCGCGGCGGGGCCCAGGGCGGGGTCGTCTTGTTCGAGGCCGGAGTCGCGGCGGCCGAGGACCGAGACGCGGTGGGGGCCCGGGGTTAGGTCGAGGAGGGAGATGGGTTGGGCGATGGGGGTGGCGGGGCTCCAGGGGCCGTCGTCGAGTCGCCAGCGGTAGTGGGTGTAACCCGCGCCAAGGGGCCAGCCAAGGGTGGGGATGCCGTCCCCGGAGCGGTTGGGGCCGACGGCGAGGGTGGCGGTGGGGAGGGGGGTGCGGGCGGGGGGTTCGCCGGAGACGGCGAGGCCGAGGGGGATGACGCCGCCGAGGTCGAGGCCGTCGGCGCCGGCGCCGAGGGCCGGCGATCCTGGGCGGGGCCGGAGCCAGGTCCAGAGGACTTGGGCGGCGTCCCAGGTTGGGAAGGAGGTTTCGTCGAGCGACGGCAGGTGGGTGAGGAGGGGGTCGGCCACGAGGTTGTGGTCGCCGGGGCCAGTCCAGGCGAGGGGGAGGATATTGTTGCGGAAGGTGACGGTGGTGGCGGCGGGGTCGTAGGCGCGGACGAGTTGGGCGGCGTCGGCGACGAGGTTGCCTTCGAGGTAGAAGCCGAGGCCGGAGGTGGTGGGGCTGCCTCCGGCGGGGAAATCGCGGACGTTGACGACGGCGGAGTCGGTATCGAGGCCGCCTTCGTGGGTGATGCGGACGATGGTGTTGTGGAGCAGGGTGAAGAAGTTGCCTTCCTTCGCGGTGGCGGCCTGGTCGCAATCGAAGAAGAGGTTGCCGACGACGGTGATTTCGGAGGTGCGCCCGCTGTTATCGCCGCCGGAGATGGCGCTGGCGCTGTCGGGCGAGCCGTTGCGGTGGACGTGGAGGAAGAGGTTGCCTTCGATCCAGGCGTCGGTGCCGTCGAGGTCCACGTGGTCGTCGGAGCTGCCGATGAAGACGTTCTGGTAGAGTTGGAGGATGGGTTGGTCGAGGTCGCGGTTGCCGCCGGTGAAGTCGATGACGTCGTTGTAGCCGAGGGTGGCCCCGAAGTAGCAATGGCGGATGATGCCGCGGCCGCCGGCCTTGATGCCTCCGCCGCCGTGGACCAGTTCGAAGGGGGTGAGGCCGCTGGGGAACACGCAATGGCTGATCACGAACGAGCTGCGGTCGAGGGAGAGGTATTGTCGGGTGGGGGTGCCGAAGGAGAGGTGGTCGAGGGCGACCGTGCCGTCGAGCACTTCGAGGCAGACGGTGCCGTTGCCTTCGAGGTGGGTGTGGGCGATGCGGGTTTCGGGCGAGTTGGCACTGCCGTGGAGGACGAGGCCTCCCCAGGAGGAGGTCGTTCCTGGCGGAGTAGTGAAGCGGAGGGGAAGGGCGGCGGTGCCCTCGGCCAGCAGGCGGCCGCCGTCCGCGACGACGAGGTCCACCTGCGGGTGAAGGTAGAGGGTGGCGCCCGGTTCGATCGTGAGGGTGGCGCCGGCGGCGACGGTCAGGGTGTTGGTGAGGTGATAGGGGCCGTCGGCGGCTGTCCAGGTGACGTCCTGGGCGACGGTCCCGCCGACTTCGGTTCCTGGGAGGTCATCGCGCCAGATGTCGGTGTAGCTGCGGGCGAGTTCGCGGTCGTTGGCATCGAGGGCTTGGACGAGGAGGCGGTTGAGGCCTGGGGTGAGGGGAACGGTGGGGGCGGACCAGGTGGCTTGCCAGGCACTCCAGGAAGCGGCGGTTCCCTGGACAAGGATCCGGCGCGTGTCGATGGCGTGGGCGGCGCCGCGCAACGCGACCGTGTCGTTCGTGGTGCGGGGTTGGCCGTGGACGAGGTCCAGGTCGTTGGAGATGGAGAGGCTGAGGGGGATTTGGGAGAGGACCCAGGCCGCCTGGGCGGTGCTGTAGGCTTTGAGGTTGTCGAGGGTGGGGGCCGGGACCTGTCCGCCGAGCCACTGGTCGAGGAGCGGGTGCAGGGCGGAGGGGGCGAAAGCGGTTTCGGCGAGCATCTTGAGTTCCCGGTAATAACGGGGGGCGAACTCCGGGGTGCGCATGAACCGGTCCATCACGGGCAACGCCATCATCTGGAAGAGGGACCGTTGGGCGGGGATGGGGGTGGCGCCGCGGCCGAGGACCGAGTCGAGGTCGTAGGGGAGCACGTGGAAGCGGGGATCGAGGGCGCCGCGATAGAGGCCGTAGTCGTCGCCGTGGCCGTTGGCGAGGCAGGTCTCGGTGTTATCGAGGAGGGTATTAATGGCCAGGTAGCGCATCCACTGGTCCACATTGAGGACGCGTTCGACGTCGGCGACGTAGGTTTCGAGGGTGGTGCCGTTGGTGACGTTGAGGACGCTGAGGAGGGCGAGGAGGTCGGACCAGTCGTTGGCGACGCGGCGGTTTTCCTTGAAGTAGGCGTTGGTGTAGACGCCGAGGGCGAGATCGGGTCCGTGCCAGGCAAGGTCGGCCACCATGTTGGCGTAGAGCGGGTCGCAGAGGGCCTGTCGCCGGATGCCTCGGTAGGCCTGGCCTTGGGGGTCCAGAGGGTAATGGCGTTCGAGGAAGGCGTCGTTGTATTGGTCATTGGCGGCGTAGGAACCGAAGGAGTTGCCGCCGCTGGCCATGAGGTTGGTGCGGTTGACGCGGACCTGGACGAGGCGGGATTCGGGGACGGGGATGCCGAGGCGTCGGAAGACGGTGCTGCCGATGACCTGGCTGAAGGCGAATTGCGAATTGAGGTTGAGGCCGCGGCGGTCTTGCCAGGGGCGGTCGCCGGGGATTTCGAGGTGGTAGTTGTTGGGGTTAGCCTGGCGGCTGCCGTGGCCGCGGTTGCGGACACCGATGTTATAGCGGAGTTGGGTCGTGGACCCGGCGTTGACGATCCCGTCGGTTGTGATGAAGGTGGCGTTCATCATGGCGTCGCTGTCCGAGTCGGGGCAGCGGCGGCCGAGGGCGTAGAGTTCGGCCCGTTCGATCTCGGTGAGGATGAGGCGGTAGATGGGTTGGTGGCCGGTGTAGTCTTCGGGGTCGACCTGGTAGAGCAGGTTGGCGGTGCGCGGCGAGTCGGTGGGGGCGATGACGTCGGGGTAACGACGGGTCTGCTGGCTGTCGTCGCGGGCTTCGAGGTAGAACTCGACGATGGCGCCTGCGGGTTGGGGCGGCAGGAGGGCCCCGAAGAGGCCGTCGCCGGGCAGGCCGTCGCCGTGTTGTCCGTCGTCGGCCATGGGTTGGGAGACGAAGTCGGGGGCGCCGTCGAGGCGGTGGTGGAGGGTGACGCTGAGTTGGCCGGGATGTTCATCGAGGAGGCGGGCGGTGACGGCGACGAGGTCGGTGGGGCGTGGCAGGAGGGGTTGATGGGCGACGTGGAGGACGAAGGGGGGGGCGTCGGGGGTGGCGGTGGAGTTTGGGTGGCCGGGGGTGCCGCCGGGGAGGGTGCTCGAGGTCCAGTTATGGGCGTGGGTGTTGGGCAGGGTCACGTTCCGCAGTTCGAGGGAACTCCCGCCGCCCGCGTGGGCGGC
Organism: uncultured Verrucomicrobiota bacterium; assembly: GCA_964629545.1. Taxonomy (GTDB): domain Bacteria; phylum Verrucomicrobiota; class Verrucomicrobiia; order Limisphaerales; family CAZVRY01; genus CAZVRY01. The sequence goes on from CAZVRY010000022.1 coordinate 7,398, forward strand.
CGTCCAGGCCCAACCCCGATGGCCGTATTGAGGCGGTCCCAGGTGACGGGACGCCCAGTCGCCTGCTTCGGCGAAGCGGACGGAGTTGACCGTCTGGCCGGCGGCGTCGACCAATTCGAGGGCGTTTCCCTCCAGGGGGCCAGCGGAGAGGGGGATCGTGTTGGTGACGGCGGGGTGGAGTTGGGTGAAGGTGGCGAGGTCGGCGGCGATGACGAGGAAGCCGCCGGCGGGGAGGCTGGTCTCGGTGGGGAAGACGACGTGGAACCCGTTGACGAAGCGCCATCCGGTGAGGCTGACGTTGGTGGTGGCGGGGTTGTGCAATTCGCACCAGGTCTCGAGGAGGTTGCCCGAGGCAGGGTGATGCATGACCTCATTGACCACGACCGCGGCGCGGGCGGCGGTGTGGCAGAGGACTGCGGCGGCGACGAGGCCGAGACCGGGCAGGGTTCTCATGGATCGCTTCAATGTTCGAACGAACGCGCAGGGGGACCATGGACCTGGGCAGTGGGGTGGTGCGAACGCAGTCGCGAGCTGCCCAGGGCGCAGGACATCACGGTTGGGCGGCAGCCTCGCCCCACAAAAAAGAGGTTCATGCGCAGGGCCGGGTGCGTCGCCGGGTTGGTCGAGCAGGATGGACCGTTCCACGTCGGCCCACCATAAGGCGAACGGGCGGAAAGCGCACCTTAAACTTCTGTTCGCGCAACGAGCTTGGTGAACCTGTCACCCTGTTTGGCAGGATGCATGGTCGACCACCTCTCCCCGACCCTCCCCGCTCGCCGCGGGCAGGGAGGGAGATCAGAGCGGCGGACGCGATGCCCGGCATTGACCCTGGCAGCGGCCGCTCGCATGATGCGGGCACGCTTTGCCCTATGGCTCATCCTGATTTCCCGCTCGTTCCGCACTATATTGACGGTCAATGGAAGACCTCGGCGGCGTCGTCCCAGGTCGAGGTGTGCAATCCGGCGACCGGGGAGGTGCTGGCGCGGACGCCGTTAGCGGGGGGGGCGGAGGTGGACGAGGCGGTGCAGGCGGCGGCGCGGGCCTTTGCGGGGTGGCGGCGGGTGCCGGCGGGGGAACGGGTGCAGCCCCTGTTTCGGTTAAAGAACCTGTTGGAGGAACAGATCGAGGAGTTAGCCCGCACGATCACCCTGGAGTGCGGGAAGACGCTGGCGGAATCGCGGGCGGAGCTGCGGCGGGCGATCGAGAATGTGGAGGTGGCCGCGGGCGCGCCGATGTTGTTGCAGGGGGATTTTTCCGAGGACATCGCGGCGGGCATCGACGAGCTGATGATTCGGCAGCCGCTGGGGGTGTGCGCGTGCATCGCACCGTTCAACTTCCCCGGCATGATCCCCTTCTGGTTTCTGCCCTACGCGGTGGCGTGCGGGAACACCTATGTGGTGAAGCCGTCGGAGCGGGTGCCGCTGACCATGCAGAAGGTGTTCGCGCTGCTGGACCGAGCCGGGTTCCCGCCCGGGGTCGTGAACTTGGTCCAGGGCGGCCGCGAGGCGGTGGAGGCGTTGCTGGATCATCCGCAGGTGCGCGCGATTAGCTTTGTCGGCTCCACGGCGGTTGCCCGTCACGTGTATGCCCGGGCGGCGGCCCAGGGGAAGCGGGCGCAGTGTCAGGGGGGCGCGAAGAACCCGGTCGTGGTGCTGCCGGATGCGGATCCGGCGATGACGGTCCAGATCACGGCGGACAGTGCGTTCGGGTGTGCTGGGCAGCGGTGTTTGGCGGCGTCGCTGGCGGTGACGGTGGGGGAGGCGGGGCGTTGGTTTCCGGAGGCCATGGCGCAGGCGGCCGCGGAGCGGGTGGTGGGCAATGGGCTGGCGGACGGGGTGCAGATGGGGCCGGTGATTTCGGCCCAGAGCAAGGCACGGATCGAGCAGGTGGTGGGCGAGGGGGTGGGCGCGGGGGCGCAGGCGCTGGTGGATGGGCGCGAGGCGCGGGTCGCGGGCGGGGAGCATGGTTGGTTTGTCCGCCCGACCTTGCTTGACCGGCTGCCGCCGGATCACCCGATCGTGGGGACGGAGATTTTCGGGCCGGTGTTGGGTTTGGTGCGGGTGGGGACGGTGGACGAGGCGATTGCGTTGGTCAATCGCGGTCGTTACGGGAACATGGCCTGCCTGTTCACGGCCAGCGGCGCCCAGGCGCGCCGGTTCCGGTCGGAGGTCGAGGTGGGCAATGTGGGGATCAACATTGGGGTGGCCGCGCCGATGGCGTTCTTCCCGTTCAGCGGGGCGCGCGAGAGTTTCTTTGGCGATCTGCATGGCCAGGGGAGGCATGCGATCGAGTTTTTCACGCAGACCAAGGTGGTGGTGGAGCGGTGGCCGAAGGAGTGGTCGCGGAGGTTTTAGCGTTCTTCCGTTCGCCGGGTCTCGGCGCCTTTTCCGTTGCCGGAAGGCGGCGGTCTCCCGCACTTTACCCGCATGTCACATCCTTCTGGGCCGGTGATTCGGGTGGCCAACGCTCCCTGCTCGTGGGGGGCTCTCGAGTTCGATCTGCAAGCGACGCCGCTCGGCTATGGGCAGGTGTTGGACGAGATCCGCGACACGGGCTACGTGGGGACCGAGTTGGGGGACTGGGGGTTCATGCCGACGGAGCCGGGGGTTTTGCGGGAGGAGTTGGCGGCGCGGGGGCTGGCCTTGGTGGGGGCCTTCGTGCCGGTGGCCTTCGTCGACGAGGGAGCCTGCGCGGACGGTGAGGCGCGCGCGGTGCGCACGGCGCAGTTGATGGCGGAGGCGGCGGGGACCGCGCCGTTCATCGTGCTGGCGGACGACAACGGCAAGGTGGCCGAGCGGACGCGGTCGGCGGGGCGGGTGGTGCCGGCGCAGAGTCTCTCGCATGGGCAGTGGCACGAGTATGGGGAGCGGGTGACGCGGCTGGCCTCGGTGGTGAAGCGGGAGACGGGGTTGCGGTGCGTGTTCCATCATCATGCGGCGGGCTATGTGGAGACGCCGTGGGAGATTGACGACTTGCTGGCGCACACGGATCCGGGGTTGGTGGGGTTGTGCTTTGACACGGGGCATTTCCGGTTTGGCGGGGGCGGGGATGCGCTGGCCATGATGCGGCGGTATCGGCATCGGATGTGGCATGTGCATTTCAAGGATTGCAGCCCGGCCGTGCACGCGCGGTCGCGGGAACAGGGGTGGGATTACTTCGAGTCGCTGCGCCAGGGGATCTTCTGCGAACTCGGTCAGGGCGGGGTGGATTTCCGGGCCTTGGCGGACGAATTGCGGCAGACCGGCTACGCCGGGTGGGTGGTGGTGGAGCAGGACGTGTTGCCGGGGATGGGATCGCCCCGGGAGTGTGCGCGGCGGAATCGCGCCTGCCTGCAAGCGTGCGGTCTTTAGATTCCTCGAAACCCGACGCGCTTTCGGTTGGAACCCTTGAACCCAGATCATTCGATGCATGCTTCTTCTGTGTCCGTGGCGGTGATCGGCGCCGGCCGCATTGGCAAGATCCACGCCGAGAACCTCGCCGCTCGCGTGCCCGGGGCGCGCCTCGCGGGCGTGGCCGACGTTCACCTGCCGGCGGCCCGGGCCCTGGCCGACCACCTGGGGATCTCCCGCGCGACGAGCGACTATCGGGAGTTCCTGGCCGACCCGCGGGTGGGCGCGGTCGCCATCTGTTCGTCCACCGACACCCACGGACGGATCATCGAGGAGGCAGCGGCCGCGGGGAAACCCATCTTCTGCGAGAAACCCATCGACCATGATTTGGGCCGCATCCGGGCTGCGCTCCGGGCGGTCGAACAGGCGGGGGTGGCGTTGCAGGTCGGGTTCAATCGCCGCTTCGACCCCGGGTTCGCCCGGGCCCGCGCGTTGGTGGCCACGGGGCAGTTGGGTCGCCCGCACTTGATTCGGGTGACCAGCCGGGATCCGGCCCCGCCGCCGATCGAGTATGTGCGGGTGTCGGGCGGGATGTTTCTCGACATGACCATCCACGATTTCGACATGGTGCGCTTCCTGAGCGGCAGCGAGGCGGTGGAGGTTTACGCGGCGGGGGCGGTGCTGGTGGATCCGGCGATGGGCGAGGCTGGGGACATTGACACGGCGGTGATCACGCTGCGATTGGCGAACGGGGCGATCGCCACCATCGACAACAGCCGGAAGGCCGTTTACGGCTACGACCAGCGGGTCGAGGTTTTCGGTTCGGACGGCATGGTGGTGGTGGGCAACCGGACGCCCGAGAACCATGTTCATTACTCGGCCGAAACGGTGCGCTCGGCCAAGCCGCTCCATTTCTTCCTGGAGCGTTACCAGGAGGCCTACTGGGAGGAGATGCGGCAGTTTGTGCAGGCGGTTGCGCAGGGCACGCCCCCGCCGGTGAGCGGCGCCGACGGACTGACGCCGGTGCTGATGGCCCGGGCCGCCTCCCGGTCCCTCCGCGAAGGACGGCCGGTGCGGATGGCGGAAGTGGAAGAGGCCTGAGCCAACCCGCCCTCCGCCCTCCGCCCTCCGCAACCTGGCTCAGCGGGGCAGCGCGGGCGTGGGGACTGGCTGGATGGGCTCTTGGCGGAGGGTGACGGGGCCAAGGAGGCCGGCGGGGAGGAGCGGGTCGTCCTGCTTGACCGTGGGCGTGATCAGGAAGGTGAGCGAATTAGTGGTCGCTTGAGCCGCATCGGCGACCAGGCGGTTGTTCCACACGTTAATGATGTCCACTTCGACCGTGTTCTCGCCCGCACGGAGGGCCTGGGTGATGTCCGCCCTCCAGGGGGCCATCCAGAGCGTGCCGCACGCCAGGCCGTTGACCCGAACGACGGCGAGGTCGCGGACGTGGCCGAGCTCGAGGAGGGCGCGCGCCGGCGGTTGACCGGGGGTGGGCGCGGGGAGGTGCACGGAAGTCCGGTAAACGGCCCGCCCCGCATAGTGCCGGATGGCGGGCTCGGGGCGTTGGGACCAATCGTCGAGCGTGGTGAAACGGACCTCGCCGGGGCCGCCGGCGGCGGGATCGAAGTGGACCTGCCACGGGCCATCGAGGGGAATGGGCGGCGGGGGAGAGACGTCGAGGGTGGCAAGGCGGCCCTGGGCGGTGCGGACCTGGTAGGTTCCCGGGGCCCCGCCGACCGCTTGCAGGCGTCCGCGGGCGTCCTGGGTGATCCGGGGCGCGGCGGGGGCTTCCGAGGCGGCGGCCTGACTGTCCTGAGCGCCGTCCCGTGGTTTCGCGGGTGCGAGGTAGGTGCTGAGCAGGGGACGGCCGTCGCGGGTGACGGCCACGATCCGGTCGGGCCGGGCGCGGTCGCGGAACACGACGAAGACGGAGCCGTGGGGGCCGAGGGTGAGCGGGAGGCGGACGATGGCGGCGTCGCTGTCATAGACGGCGGGCCGCTCGAGGGTGCCGGAATCGGGCCACCAGAGTTCGGGGGCCCGGGAACCGGCACGGAAGCCGACCGTGGTGGTGAGGGCCCGCGGGTGCGGATTGGCCACGAAGTAGAAGTCTGTGCGAGCGTCGCGGCGATGGGTGAAGAGGAGGCCTTCGGAGTTTTGGAAATCGGGGGGCACGTGGGCTGCGGCCAAGACCTCCGCGAGGGGCCGTCCCCACACCAATCGACCCCGCCCCACGCCGCGTTCGCCGGCGGGACCGGGGTGGGGGCCCCAGAGGTCGCGGGCGAGGCGGGCCACTTCCTGGTCGCTGGCGGGGTAGTGTTGGAGGCTGGGAGAGCGGGAGGGGGGAGGGCCGACGACGGTGGCGCCAGCCCGGAGGAGTTCGTGGATGCGGCGCAGGACGGCGGGGCGCATGGTGTCCTGATCGGGGAGGACGAGGAGTCGGTAGGCGACGCCGTGGGGGAGGCTCAGTTGTCCGTCGCGCACGCGGAGGCGCTGGAGGAGGACCTCCGCGTTGAGGAAGTCGAAGTCGTGGCCGGGAGGCAAGGCCGGCTGGCGTTCGCCGGTCATTTTCGGGGTGTCCTCGCCGATGAAGTAGGCGACATCGGCCACCCGGACGCCTTGTTGGAGGAGCCATCCACAGCGGCGGAGGTAGTCGATCCAGGCGCGGCTGGGTTCGAACCAGGTGTTGTGCCGGTTGAACTCGGTGCCAAACCAGGCATTCACCCCGGGGCGGCGGTCCTCCCAGGGTTGGTGAATGTAAACGTGCAGGACAAAGTGATTCACGCCCTCGCAGAAGGCCCAGTCGCCGCGGGCCTTGAGTCCCCACGGGGCGGTGCGGAAGGGGGGCCCGCCGGTGAAGGCCTCGGCGGAGACGACCGGCGGCATGCCGTAGGTGTTGACGCACGAGGAGGCCGCGCGCAGTTCGATCGCGCCGAGGTCTCCCGTGATCCAGAACTCGCCGCCGATGCGGTCGGACTGGCTGCCGTACTTGAGGAACTCGCTGGGGAATCCCCAATGACCGTAATTCTCGAGCCAGAGTTCGAGGCCGTGGTCGCGGCATTGCTCGCGCAGCCCGCCCACGTATTCGGTGGCGACGCGGTCGGCCACCAGGCGGCGGAGGTCCCAGAGGAACCGCTCGGATTGGTCGGCCGAACCCACCAGGCGTCCTGTGAGGACGGGCAACCAAGGACGGGGCGAGTAGCCGTAGGCATGGTGGAAAGCCTCCTCGAATCCCTCGGTCCAGTTCTGGGAACCCATCTCGTAGCTGTCGGCCACGACATGGCGGAAGGCGCGGCGGTCGCGGGCGGGCATGCGCCGGAGCAACTGGCCGATGAAGGCCTCGAAATGCCGGCCCGCCGCGGCCCGGTTCATCTTGTCCACTTCGAGCCCTTGGCCCTCGGGCGAGGCCGGCGCGTTCTTGGTGCCGGTCGGCGTGAGGCCGGTTCGGAGGAGGATCCAGTCGCCCGCCGGCACCGACCAGACCAGCCGGCCGTCGGGGGTGGTCTGGGCGGTGAGGTCGATCACTTGGGCGGGATCCACCCGGAGCGACGGCGTCTCCGGTTCGGCTGACGCCGGCCAACGGTAAGCGTCGCCCATCGGGAGCGGCGTCGGGTGCATCTTGCCGAGTTGCTTCTCGACAAAGGCCTCGAGACGCGCTGCGCCGGAGAGATCGAGTTCGGCCAGTTCGGCCTGGCCGGAGATGGCCGACAGGACCAGTTGAAAGCGTTGCCCGTGCTGGGCGGGGAAGGCGACGGTGACGGGGCCTCGAGGCATGGGACCCACGCCGATGTTCATGTTCGAGCGGTCGAACCGAAAGGCGCGCACCGGGCGGAAGACACCCCCGGCGTCGGCCACCCGCAACTCGGCCTGGGCCGACCAAGGGGACGGACCGGGCCGGAGTGCAAGGCTGCGGACGGTGACGGGTTGGGGGAAGGCGACGTCGAGCGTCCAGTCGCGGCGGCCGCGCGCGGCCCGTTCCGGGAGTGCGACCCAGGTGGAAGGGGCGCCGTCGATCAGACGTTCCCAGCCCTCGACGGCGGGCGTCGACTCGATTTGGGCGCCCTGCGCCCGGGAGGTGGCGGCGTCGGCCAAGGGGGCGGGGAAGGCTTGCACGGCCACCTGCTGGAAGGGGGCGACCGGCGTGGGCAGGACCCCGTCCCACAGCCGAGGGCCGACCACGCGCACTTCGGCCGAGACCAGGTAGCGCATTGCGTCGGAGGGCTGGATCCAGGGGCCGCCGGACTGGCTCCAGCCGGGGCAGTTGAAGAGGCCGAGGTCAACGCCGACCCGGGCCCCCTCGCGGATCGCGTGCTCGACCAGTTGCCACCAACCGTCGGTAAGCACCTTGACCGGGCCCGGCGGGGCGTCTTCGAGGAAGATGTTGCCGATGAAGGCCTCGCCGATCCCGACCCGGGCCATGGCTTCGAGGTCGCGGGTGATGCCTTCGCGGGAGAGGTGGTCACTGATCCAGTACCAGTAGCACCAGGGCCGCGTCGAAGGGGGCGGCTGGCGGAAACCGTCTTCGAGGCGCCCCGCGGCGAGGCGCGCCCCGCCGGCGAAGGCGAGGGTGAGGAGGACCACGGGGAGCAGGCGCGTCGGGTGCATGCGGGGATGATGCCGTTTCGGGGGCGGCTTGGGAAATGGCAAAAGGGGCTGGGGAAAAGTTGTGCTTGCCTTGGGTTCGGGCGGGCGGCGAGATCGGGCTCATGAGAGCCTGGTCGATGTGCGCGCTGGTGAGCGTTTTGGCGGCGGTGCCGGTCTCGGCGGCCTTGCAGGTGGGGGCGGCGGTGGTGGACATCACCCCGCCGACGTTGCCGGTGATCGTGAATGGGGGCTTCTTCAGCCGGACGGTGGATCGGGTGAAGACCCCGCTGAAGGCACGGGCATTGGCGCTGGCGGAGGGACGGGAGCGGGTGGTGATCATGGTGGTGGACAGTTGCATGCTGGGGCGGCCGTTGCTGGACGAGATCAAGGCGCTGGCGGCCGTGCGCACTGGCGTGGCCACGAACCGGATGTTGATCGCGGCGACGCACACGCACAGCGCGCCGTCCGCTTTCAGTTGCCTCGGCACGGAGGCGGATCCGGGCTACGTCCCGTTCCTGCGGGAGCGGTTGGTGGAGGCGCTGGTGGCGGCGCAGCGAAATCTCGAGCCCGCCCAGGTGGGTTGGGCCAAGGTGGCGGCGCCTGACTTCACCGCCTTGCGCCGCTGGATCCGGCGCCCGGACCGCCTGGCGGAAGATCCCTTCGGCCAGCGGACGGTGCGGGCCAACATGCATGCGGGGAGCAACTGGGACGACGTCACCGGCGAGTCGGGCCCGGAGGATCCGGATCTGGCCCTGGTGTCGTTTCAGGCGCTGGACGGGCGGCCCTTGGCGGTGCTGGCGAATTATTCGATGCATTACTTCAGCGACAACGACCTCAGCGCGGACTATTTCGGTTTGTTCTGCGAGGGGCTGAAGGCGCGCTGCGCCCCGGAGACGGTTCCAGGCCGGGCCCCGTTTGTCGGCATCCTGTCCCACGGATGCAGCGGGGACATCTGGCGCGTGGACTACAAAGTGCCGGAGCGGGAGCGTCCGAAGCCGACCATCGAGGAATACACCCACGGTTTGCTCGAGCTGGCCACGCAGGCGCTGGCGGAGGTCCGGTATCGCGCAGACGCCGAACTCGCGATGGTCGAGCGGCGGATCACGCTGGCCTATCGGGTGCCGGACCCGCAGCGTCTCGAGTGGGCCCGCCGGCTGGTGGCCGAACTGGGCGGCCGGGCTCCGACCACGTTGCCGCAGGTCTACGCGCTCGAGCAGATCGCCTTGCACGAACGCCAGCAGACCGAGGTGGTGGTGCAGGCCTTGCGGTTGGGCGACCTCGCCATTGCCACCACGCCCACCGAGACGTATGCCCTGACGGGGCTGAAGATCAAAGCAGCCAGCCCCCTTCCGCAGACGATGGTCATCGAGTTGGCCAACGGCGGCGACGGTTACATCCCGCCGCCCGAGCAACACTTGTTCGGGGGATACAACACGTGGCCGGCCCGGTCGGCCGGGCTGGAAGTGACGGCCGAACCTAAGATTGCGGAGGCGGCCATTGGGCTGTTGGAGCGCGTCACCGGGCAAGGCCGGCGGCCGTGGCAGGCCGTCGATGGACCGGCGGCGCGGGCGGTGTTGGCCGCGAGGCCGTATGCCTATTGGCGGTTGGATGAGTTCGCCGGCCCCCTGGCTGCGGATGCCACCGGCCAGGGGCGTGACGCAGTCTATGAAGCGGAGGTGGCCTACCACCTCGAGGGCGCTCACCCGGCCGTTTTCGGGACGGTCGCCACGCCCAACCGCGCGGTGCACCTGGTGGGGGGGAGAGTGCTGGCGCGCGTGCCGGTGGGCGGCGATCGCTACACCGTCTCGATGTGGATCTGGAACGGCATGCCCGAGGAGGGGCGCGCGGTGAGCGGCTGGTTCTTCTCGCGGGGTCCGGATCATGGGCTAAGCCGGGTGAGCGAACACCTCGGCGTCGGGGGACGATCCGCGAACCCGGGGCGGCTGATCTTCTTCGGCGGCGAGGATGCGTCGGGGGCGGTGGCGGGTCAGCGGATGATCCCGCGATGGGAATGGCGACATGTCGCCCTGGTTCGGGACGGGGCGCGCGTGCGGGTGTATTTGCATGGGCAGTTGGAGATCGAGACGACGACCGCGGTTCCGGGGACGGCGGGTCTCGAGCGGGTTTACATTGGGGGCAGGAGCGACCGTCGGGACAGTTGGGAGGGGCGGGTGGACGAGGTGGCTTGGTTTGATCGCGGGTTGGGGGCGGACGAGGTAAAGCGGCTGGCCTGGATGCGTCCCTAGAATCCTTGCCGCCCAGAACTTGATCAAGTCGAGTCAAGTTCTCGTCCCGTCCCTCCTGCCGGCAAGGATTCTACAGAGCGAGGCGCGGGAGCTGGGGTCAAACAGGGGACGGAGATACGCGCAGGGGCATGGGTTCCTGGTCTGAGGCGCGCCTCGCTAGGGTTTCGCATCGCCACTCTGCTCACGGAGCGCGAGACTGCCGGATCATTGTGAACCTCCGCACCTCGACCTTCCCATGCGTCCTGCTCTGGTGATCCTCCAAGCCGCTGCGATTCAGCTTGTGCTCTGCCTGGCTGGGTGCAGCGCGGAAGCCCAAGACCGTGCCGTTTCCAGTCCAGCCGCAACCCAGGACTGGCCGCAGTGGCGGGGCCCCGACCGGGATGGCCGAGCACACGGCTTCATTCCTCCAAGGTCGTGGCCACCCACCCTGGTCCGAAAGTGGACGACCGCGGTTGGACGAGGCGACGCCACGCCGGCCTTGGTTGAGGACCGGCTTCTGGTCTTCGCCAGGCAGCAGGACGAGGAAGTGCTCCTTGGTCTCGACGCCCGGGAGGGCAAGGAGATCTGGCGCCATGCTTACCCGGCCGTGGCGGTCAGCGGGCCGGCCGCCTCCTATCCAGGGCCGCGCAGTTCCCCGGCGGCGGGCGGCGGGCGGGTGGTGATGCTGGGGGTGGGCGGGGTCGTGACCTGCCTCGACATCGCCACCGGCAGGCTAATGTGGCGCAACCAGGAGTTCACCAACGCGTTGCCCAGGTTCTTCACTGCCTCGTCGCCCCTGCTCGTGGATGGCCTGTGCCTCGTCCACGTGGGCGGAAAGGACCAGGGGACCCTCCTGGCGCTGAGGCTCGCCGACGGCTCCGCCCACTGGAGTTGGCGCGGCGAGGGCCCCGCCTATGCCTCGCCCGTCGTGATGACCGCAGGCGGCGTCAAACAGATCGTGCTCCAGACCGAGAGTCACCTGCGGGGACTGAGCCTGACGGAGGGCAAGCCGCTCTGGGAGATTCCGACGCCTCCCCGGAGCGGTTACTGGAACTCGGTCACGCCGGTCATCGACGGGGCCACGGTCATTTACAGCGGACAGGGACGCGGCACCCACGCGGTTCGGATCCTGGGCGGAGAGGGCGGCTTCTCCGCCGAGGCTGTGTGGAGCAATGACAAGGTCGGCGCCGTCTACAGCACGGCGGTGCTCCGAGGCGGCTTGCTCTACGGGTTGTCCGACCGGGGCCTCTTCTTCTGCCTCCGGGCGGGCACCGGGGAGACGGCCTGGACGGCCACCCACCGGGTCAGCTACTTCGGCGCGGTGATCGATGCGGGCCCGGTGCTGCTGGCCCTGCCCGAGAAATCCGGCCTGATCGCCTTCAAGCCCGGCGATCAAGGATACGAGGAACTGGCCAGGATCCCGGTGTCCGAGAGCCCGATCTATGCGCACCCGGTGGCGGCCGGACGCAGGATCTTCATCCGCGATGCCGAAACCGTGGCCCTCTGGCTGCTCGAGTAGCGTCGCGGGCATGGGCGCAGGGGCGGGGCGGGTTGGTCCAGGTCAGTTGGGAGGGGGTGCTGGAGACGGCCGCCCCGGTGATCAGCCACGACCGGGCGGCCGCGGATGGCCAGGGGCGGTGCGAACCCCGGGGCCTGGGTGCCCATCGCAGAGGCTGACGGTGGCGGGGTCGCCGCGATTCGCGATTGGTCTTGGACCGGATCCGCCCCCGGGCTACGTTCCGGCCTGGCTGGCGCGCCCGGGGCTCAGGAAGCCGCGGGTGCCGCGGGGTCAGAGTCAGTCGCCGTGAAGGCCCGCAGGCCACGCCCCACAACCTCACGCCAATCCAGCATGATACTGTCGAGAGTCTGGCTCGTTCTCCTGGTCGCCCTGGTGGGTGGGGCCAGCGGTGGGCCCCCCCGCTTCACCGTGGCCGCCGAACCTGCCGCCGCCCCTGCCGCCGCGGGCCCGGCGGTCCAGTGGTGGGTGTCCTCCGAGGACCTGCGGAACCGGCTGGCGCCGCAGCCGGACGTGCAGTTTCGGCCTGGGTCGGCGGGGGGTCGAGGGGTGATCCGGGTGGACGACGGGCCTTCGTTTCAGAGCGTGGTCGGGCTGGGGAGTTCGTTCGAACACAGCACGTGCTACAACCTGAGCCTGCTGCCGCCCGACCAGCGCGAGCGCGCGGTCGAGAGCCTCGTGCATCCCGAGCGCGGCCTCGGCATGAACCTGATGCGCATCTGCATCGGCACCTCGGATTTCGCCCCGGGGCCCTTCTACACCTACAACGACCTGCCGGCCGGCCAGGAGGATCCCAAGCTGGAACGGTTCTCGATCGAGCGGGACCGCGACTACGTGTTGCCGATCCTCAAGACCGCGCAACGGTTTAACCCTCAGATCCGGTTTATCGCCTCGCCCTGGACGCCGCCGCCCTGGATGAAGACCAACGGGCGATACGGGGGCGGCGCGCTGCGTCCCGAGTGTTACCCCTATTTCGCCGAGTACCTCGCGCGCTTCGTCGAGGCCTATCGGCGCGAGGGCATCGAGATCTACGCGCTGACCGTGCAGAACGAGCCCGAGTTCGGCCCGGAACCTTACCCGAGCTGCCTGTGGACGGCGCAGCAGCAGCGCGACTTCATCCGCGACCACCTGGGGCCGTTGTTTCGCGCGCGCCAGATCGGGACCTTGATTTGGGCGTACGACCACAATTTCAACCACCCGGGCTTTCCGGCCACGATTCTGCGCGACCCGCAGGCGGCGGCGTTTGTGGAGGGCAGCGCGTTCCATCTTTACGAGGGCAAGCCCGAGGCCATGGCGAGGCTCCAGCGCGAGTTCCCGGCCAAGTCGCTCTACTTCACCGAGGGCTCGGTCTATGGCGCCCAGGGCGCCGCCGAGATCATCGCTTACTTCCGCAACGGGTCTCGCAGCTACAATGCCTGGGTGACCGTGATCGATCACGAAGGCAAACCGAACGTGTCCGGCTTCCACGACTGTGATCCCACCATCGTCGTGCTGAACCGCGACACCCTCGAACTCGAGTACCGCGCCGATTACTACATCTACGGTCAGTTCATGAAGTTCATCCCGCCGGGGGCGGTGCGCATTCCCACCTCAGCCTCCGGCGGCGCGCTCCCGCAGGTCGCCTTCCGGGCCCCGGGGGGCAGCCTGGTCGTGGTGGTGGCGAATCCCGGAGGAAAGCCTCGCGACGTCACCATCGCCTGGCGCACCCGCGTGTTCACGGCCACCCTGGCGGCCAAGTCTGTCGCCACCTTCCGCTGGGCCGCCGAGCGTCCCGATGCCCCTTCTCCTCGCCCCCTCGATCCCCGCTGAATCATGACCTCCTCCACCGCCACGCCAGCGTCCCGGACGATCCTCACCGCTCGGAACCTCGCGCCCGTCGCCCTGGGTGCGGTGTGTCTGCTGGCCCCCGCGACGCGCGCCGCCTCGCTCTCCCTCGAGGGCGTTGAGGTCGTTCCCCACGTGCAATCCACGGAGCTGCGCTATCGCGAGGAAGCCGATTTCAGCCTGGGCGCCCGGGTCGAGGTGTTTTTGCGCAACGCCTCCGACGCGGCCGTCACCCTGCCGCCGACCGCCGACGTCCGTGTGCGCGGCCAATCGCCGGCCGAGTTGCTGCGCGCGGGCGCCTGGGCCTGGCACGATTTGCCCTCGGCGTGGGAAGGGCAGACCCTCGACCTCCCGCCCGGCGCGCTGACCGTGTGGAGTTGGAATGGTCGGCGCGCTCCCTGGGGCACGAATACGCAGGCGGAGCTGACGATCGCCCTGTCCGGGGCACCGGCGCCGGAGCGCTTCGAGGTGGCGATCGCGAGCCCGGCGGTGTGGCTTTCCAGCGTCACGTTCCTGGGGGCGGCGACGAATCCGTTTCCGCACTCGGTGGTGTTTCATCTCGCCAACGAGAGTTCCGCCCCGCTCCGGGTGGAGGCGTGCCGGCTGTGGCTGCCGCGAGACAACGCCTCCTGGCGGGCGCTGCAGCCCCAGCCCTGGCAGACGAACCTGAGCTGCTTTCCGGCGGACGGCGTGGTGCCCCCGCGCGACCGCGGGGGTGCGCAGGTGACGACGGGTCCGTTGCCGCTGACCTACGCCGCGCTGGAAGTCAGGCTGGCCGATGCCCAGGGGCGTTCCCTCACGCGGCGGGCCCACCTGCGGATCAAACGCGAGTGGTTCGATCTCAGCGGGGGCTGGGTGCACTCCGATCTGGGCGGCCGCCACACGCTGCAGTCCGAGCCGTTCCTGAAGACGCTCCGGCGGCTGCATGTCAACACGGCTCACATCGCGGACGTGGGCGGTTACACGGACCAAACCGGGCCGGACGGGCTCTACACGCGCTATCCGCTGAAGTATTTCAACAAGCTCGAGCCCCTCCGCCACTACGACACCGAGGCCCTGCTCCCGCGCATCCACGCCGTCGAGTTCCTGGGCGAACCCCAATACGGCGGAGGGCGTCCCGTGCCGCCGCAAGAGGTGTGGCGCGCCCTCGCCCCCTACGCTCCCTCCCGGCTCCCGACCTCCGTGACCCATAGCGAGGAACGCGTCTGGCGCTCTTACGCCGGCCTCTCCGATTACCCGCACTATGACGCCTACCGCGTGACCGCGCCCTCGGCGGACGCCTGGGGCAGGTATGATCGTTGGGACGGCCAACGAATCCGCTGGGCCGCCCCGCTCGAGACCATCGGGGACATGACCCGGTCCCTGCGCGAACTGAACCGGCCCCGCCCGATCGCCTATTGGTCGCAGGGGGCGCATCATGGGTGGGGCAGCTACGGCGGCCGGAAGCGGCGTTCGCCCACCCCCGACGAGCTGCGTCTCCAGGCCTACCATGCCCTGGCCAGCCGCATCACGTCACTATACTGGTTCAACCTGAGCCTGCGTTCGCTGGTGGCCTTTCCGGACCTGATCGAGCCGATGACCCGGGTTGGGCGGGAGATCCGGATGTTGGACGACTACTACCTTGAAGGCGACGCCGTCAGCCACGAACGCCTGGTTCGGGAGGGCCGGCCGGACTGGGATGTGGACGTGGTGGCGGGGCCGCGGGGGGCGTTGGTGTTTGCGCTCGATCTAGCCTACGAAGCGGATCCCCAGGAGCGGGTCTTCCAGTTCGGCCCGCCGCGCGACGCGACCTTCCCAATCCGCCTGCCGGCTTACGTGCGGCCCGTGGTCGAGGTGTTTCGGGTGGACGCGGACGGCGTCGTGCCAGCGGATCATGCCTTGGCGGATGGCGTCCTGACCGTGCGCGACCGGGTCAGCCGCGTGGCGGTCTATGTCGTGGCCGCCCGTTCTGGCGAGCGCGAGCGGATCGAGGCGCGTCGTCGGGCGTTGGTGGCCGAGGAGAACGCGCTTGCATTCGATCCGGGGCGCCAACCGGCGGATCTGGCGGTGTTGCGGGAACTGCTCCCGGCCCGCTGACCACCGGCTCCCGCCTCCCACCCGGCACGGCCCCCCCAACGCCACCCCGTGGGTCAGTGCCGTTCGAGCGCGAGGTTCGGGATCTTGCCCCGGATCCAGGGGGTTTGTTCCAGGTGCAGCGTGTCGACCTGGTCGAGTTGGCGCCGGGTCTCGGGTTCCGTGCCGTGGACCAGGGCGAAGCCCTTGGCCGGGGAACCGGCCAGCGGGCCGCTGTGGAAGACCCATTCTTCCCACTGGCCGCCGCGCGACCGGGCGCGCATGCGCAGGGCGTGGGCGTCCCGATCGACGTTGTGCATGACGTCATACCGGAGCGCCCCCGCCGCGGTATCGTAGCGGGGTTCGCTCCAGAGGGCCATGGTCCTCGGCTCGACGTCCCGAGCGGTCCGTGTGGCGACGTCGTAAACGGATACCGTGCTCCAGGGGCCGAAGCTCGCGGCGACGTTGAGGTCCACGCGCGCGGGCGGGTTGTCGAAATACGCCAGCTCGGCCGAGGCTTCGCCGCTGCGATGGAGATCGTAGACCCTCGCCGGGAGCTCCCATTCGGTTGGCGCCGGGTCGAGGCGCGGTTGCAGGCTGTGCAGGGTGACGCCGTCCGGCAACGTCCAGCGAAAGAAGACCAGGAACTCGCGGTCCGGATCGAGGTGGACGTTGGGACGTTGCCGGGAGACCGGGGGCGGGAGGGTGATGATCCGGAGGGGAGGCCGCTCCCAGCGGGTGCCGTCGGGGCGCCACCAGTCGGCGGCCGCTCGCGGGTTGCGGCAGACCGCCACGACTTCAAGCTCGGCGCCGTTGGGGAGGCGCACACGGAAGGGGTCTTCGGCGGAAGCGGGTTGGGCCAGGGCGTTCGTCGGCGCCGGCTGGGAGACCAGCTTGTAGCGGAAACGGATGGTGTCGGCTTGAACATCGTCCGGGTGCAGCTCCAGCAGGCCCGCGCGCCCGGTGCGGGTCCGGATGATCCAGGTGTGTTGGTCGCCCCGCGGGTCGAACCAGAACATCGCCATTTGCTGCGGCTGGCTGCGCCGGTGTTGCGAGAGGCCCTCCGCCAGGCTGTCTGCGGCGCGGCGGACGTCCTCGGCGCTCCGGAGGTCGAAGGCGCTGGCCGCGCCTCGGTTCGCGGCGAGCAGGCCCATGCCATCCACGAGGGTCAGGCCGCTGGGCCCGTCCCGGCCCACCAGGTCCGCCTGGTGGGCGCGCATCCAGTCCAGGACATCCAGGATCTGGACGCCGCCTTCCCTGGAAATCCGGCCGGTGGCGCGGAGAGTCTGCGCGAGGTCGCTGGGGAGGCTCAGGACGCGGCCGGTTTCCAGTTGGAGGAAGGCGTTGGTGAAGGCGGGACCTCGATGGAGCGCGACGTCCTGGGCGGGCTCGAAGCCGGGTTGGGGGGGCAGGGCCGAGCGCAGCGCGCGTTGAGCCTCCCGTCGTTCCAGGGCCGCCGCCCGCCGTTGGAGTTCGGCCCGTTGGACGGAGGTGGCGCGGGAGGAGGTGAGCAGGGCGGCGACGAGCAGGCAGGGCCAGTACCACTGGGCCGCGACGGCGCCGAGGCGGCCCCGTCGGCCGTTGGGTTGCGAGGACATGCGGGCCAGCGCGGTGCGTCCCAGCAGGGCACTGCCGGGGATGGTCGCCGCGGCCAGGGAGCCGAGGAAGAGCACGAAGAAGGCCTCCTGGGGGCCGGGGTTCCAGTGGTCTTCCGCGTGGAGGAGATCGAGCATGACCACCCCGGCGCCGCCCAAGGGCAGGCTGCACCCAAGGAGGATGCCGGCGGCGAGGGCGAGCCCCGACCATTGGAGGGGACCCGTCGGGGCGGACAGCGGGGTCTCCTGGCCGAACCGCGCCAGCCAACCCCGCAACGCCAGCACGAGGAACCCTCCGCCCACGGCGCCCAAGGGAAGCCCGATGAGGCCGGCCTGGAACTTCACGTCCGCATCCAGGTCGAGGTCGAGGGGTCCATAGCCCCCGCGGAGAAAGCCCAGGAACAACATCGAGGGAAGGCTGAAGAGGAGGCCGGTCAGGAAATCGCGTCCCTGCCGCAGACCGGTCGTGGGGTCCTTGGGGAAGAACCAGGACGTGGCCCGGAGCACGGGCCAGGCCACGAGGGCGTTGAAGAACAGCACCCCCACCGTGACGGGCGCCGGCTTGGCAAACAGGCTCACGACGACCCCCACCAGTGCGAAGAAGAGGATGGCGAGATAGGCCAGGCGAACCCTGCCGGCCAAGCCCGCGGCCAGCAGGAGGTTGATCAAGGGCGCCCACCACTCACTCGGCTGGACGATCCATTTCCCGATCCCTGCGACGCCGAGGAGTGCGACCGCCAGCCAGACGATCGAGGGCATGGCCGGCGCCGTTGCCAGGGCCTGGCTCCGGGGAGGCGGCGGCGTGGGCGCGGGGTTGGCGGCGGGTTCCTGGGGGGCGTTGGCGGGCGGGGGCGGGGCGGGGGCGGCGGTCAGATGTTCGAGGTCGGTCTTGACCTCGCGAGCGTGCTGGTAGCGGCGTTCGGGTTCCTTTTCCAGGGCGTGCAGGACGACCTCATCGAGGCGGACGTCGACGCGCACTTTGCGGGAGGGCGGCTGGAAATTGCCCAGCGGGAGTTCGCCCGTGAGCATTTCGTAGAAGACCACGCCCAGGGAGTAGATATCGGCGCGGTGATCGACCAGGCGGGGCCGTTCGATCTGTTCTGGGGCCATGTAATGGGGCGTGCCCATGACCTGCTGCTCTTCGGTGAGCGAGACGAGGGGGGCATCGTTGCTGACGATCTTGGCGATGCCGAAGTCGGCGATCTTGACCCGGCCGTGGGCGTCGAGGAGGACGTTCTCGGGTTTGATATCGCGATGGACGACGCCTTGGCCATGGGCGTATTGGAGGGCCTCGCAGATGCTGGGCACGATGGCGAGGGCTTGCTCGGGCGGGAGATGGCCTTGGCGGAGCAAGGCGCGCAGGGTGACCCCGTCCACGTACTCCATGATCAGGTAGAAATGGCCTTGGGATTCTCCGAAATCGTGCACGGCCACGATATTGGGGTGATTCAGGCGGGCGAGGGCCTGGGCCTCTCGGGCGAACCGCTCGGCAAAGCGCGGTTCGTCGCTCTTTTCCGCGGCGAGCACCTTGAGGGCGACGACGCGGTTGAGCTTGGTTTGGCGGGCCTTGTAGACGACCCCCATGCCGCCGCGTCCGAGGCAGGCCAGGATCTCGAGTTGGGGGAAGTGGGCGGCGATGTCCTCGGGGGCCCAGGGAGGTTGGGGCGGGGGGCTGCCCCCCCGGGTCCCTTCCGGGCCCAGTTCAGCGGTTTGCGGGGACAGTCCCACGTTGACCAGGCACTGCGGGCACAGCCCTTCGGCGCTGCCGAGCAGGATCGGTTGGCCGCATTCCGGACAGGTTCGATCGGTGTTCATCGCTACCTCTTACTGCGGAAAAACCGGCCGATTGTTACAGGTCGGCGGCGGCCAGGGCGCGAACGAGGTGGCGCAGCTCATCCTCGACCAGGGCGGGGTCGCTCACCGTGTCGGCCACCTCGGCGCGCAGCACGGTCCGGTAACGCTGCCGCAGGCGATGGGCGGCCACCCGCAGCGCCGCCTCGCCGATGCCGAGGCGCGGCCCCACCTCGTCGTATGCGACCGCCGCCCGCGCCTGGACGAGGCAGCCTTTCAACGCCTCGTAGAGGGCGCCCTTCCCCTCTTGCTCGTAATCCAAGCGCAGCCGAGCCAAGGCCCGTTCGAGCACCGTCATCGCCCAGCGCTTCTCGTAGAGTCGATCGGGAGAGCGCAGATCAAGGGGTTCGAGTTGGTAGCGAGATTCGGCGGAGATCCCATCCCAAGAGATCAGCCCCGCCCCGCCCCCACGCTTTTGGGCCCGGTCCCGGTCCCAGGCGTCGGCCAGGAAATGGTTCAGTCGAACCAGGAGGAACGAGCGGAATCGTCCGCGGGCGGGGTCGGCCGCCGCGAGTTCCTGGTCCTCGAGCAGGCGGGCGAAGAAGCTCTGGGTGAGGTCTTCGGCGTCCGGGGGTGGGTAGCCGCGGCGGCGAACGTACGCATAGAGGGGATACCAATAGACCTGGCAGAGTTGGCTGAGGGCCTCGCGGGCGCGGGGGGTGTCGTTGCGGCCGGCGTGGAGGACCACCGACCACCGGGTGGTGCGGAAGGTGTCGCGCGGGTGTCCGCTCCCGCGTGCAGCGCGCGCATCGGTCGTGGGAGTCTCGGCCGGCGTGCTCATGGGAACAGTCTAGCGGGGGCCGAGCGGGACGCGAGCCCTATCCCGAAACCACCCCCCGTCCTTTGGGCCGCCGTCACGCTTGCACGGCTCGCCACGAACGCTTTCGAGGCAGACTGGCTCCGCCCCTCGGCCCGAACCGCGGCACCGGCGGTAACTCTTTCGCGATCTGCCACTCGGTCAAGGGCGTTCCCGACGGCGGTTGGCAAGTGGGGCGGCGTTGGGATTCTTGCGCGTTCGGAACCTCCGCCACGACGCCGTTGACACCCTGGATCGGGTGAGACACTTTAGTCTCACGATGAAAACCGCCACGGTTCGAGACCTGCGCAACCACTTCCCGCGGGTCGCCGCTTGGATCGAAGAGGGCGAGTCAGTGGAGATCACGCGGGCCGGGAAGGTGTTCGCCCGCTTGCTCCCGGCCGCGCCCGCCCCGCCGCGGCGCTTCAAGATGCCGGATGTGATGGCGCGGCTGAACGGGGCTTTCGGCGCGACCTGCTACGACGCGGAGGATCTGGCCCGCGGGCTGGCCGGCAGCCGGGAGGACCTCTCATGATTGCCTATCCGGACACGAGTTTCCTGTGTGCCTTCTACGTGAAGCAATCGAACTCGCCGGCCGCGGCGGCCCACGCGGCCACCATGAGAGAACCCCTCCACATCGCGGTCTTCCTCGACTTTGAATTCCGCCAATCGCTCCGCTTCCAGGTGTGGCGCCATGCCGCCAACCCGCGGGAAGGGCTTGCCCCGGCCGATGCGCAGGCGGCCTTGCACCTATTCAGCGCGGATCTGGCCAGTGGCGTTGCGGTGCGGGCACCGTGTTCATTTCAGGATGTGTTTCGCCGCGCCGAGGACCTCTCCAACCGCCACACCGTCGCGGGCGGGCATCGCAGCTTCGACCTGCTTCATGTCGCCACGGCCCTGCACTTGCACGCCCAGGAATTCCTGACCTTCGACACCAGCCAGGGCGCCTTGGCTGCTTCCGAAGGGCTGGCCGTCAAGCCCTGACCACGCCGCGCTCGACATCCCAAGGGGAGTGCGGAAGTAGGCGGGGCTCGGAGTTCGGGAGCCAGCGTCGTGGGATGTCTACCGGGACCGGCGGATCGCCAAATCAGAATTCAGAATTCAGAATTCAGAAATCAGAAATTCCCTTTGAACCTTTCCCCCGGCTTGCTCGCTTCCCTCCCCGGAAGCATGCTGGCCGACAGCCCTATCATCTCCCGAGTGCGCGCCCTCGATCAGGATGACCCGCGTTCCGATGCGGCGCTGGTGGCCGCCGTCAACGACGGCGACGCGAGTGCTTTCGATGCGCTTTACTATCGTCACCGGGATTGGGTCGTCGGGTTGGCTTTCCACTTCACCAGGGATCGGGACGCGGCGCTGGATGTCTTGCAGGAAGCCTTCCTCTACTTCGCCCGCAAGTTCCCCGGGGCCTATCTCAAAGGGCAGCTCCGCAGCTTCCTCTACCCGGTCGTCCGGAACCTATCGATCGACCACCTGCGCAAGCAGGACCGGTTCACCAGCCTCGAGGCCTGGCGAGAAACCCATCCTGCCGCCGAAACCCCGTCCACGTCGCCCGCCCCGACGGCAGGCGAGGATCTGGCGACCGCCCTGGCCTGCCTGTCGGAGGCCCACCGCGAGGTGCTGCATCTCCGGTTCGTCGAGGGATTCGATCTGGCGGAGATGGCTGCAGCCCTGGAGGTGCCGGTGGGCACCGTGAAATCGCGTCTCCACCACGCCCTCCGCGAACTGCGTCGCCACCCGCACGTGAAAAGCCTTTACAAAGGTTGAACCTGGAGACCCTCTCGTCCGCTTCCCTCCATGAACATGCGCCCCAACCCGCAGGTCCCTGAGCCCGACGATGCAACGCCGCCCCCGGAGGCGCTGGTGGAGGGGTTGCGACGGCTGCGACCGACGCCGCCTGGGGTGACGGCCGAGCGGGACCGCCAGATTCTCTCGGCCTGCCAAGCCGAACTCACGGTTCGGCTGGCCACCAAGACGACTCCCGAGCACGCCCCCGGAGGTGCGAGCGAGACGTCCGCCGCCTCCCGACCCAAGGAGGAAGGCCGGCGGTTCATCGTCTTCCCGTGGCCACGCCTTGGCTGGGCCACGGCCGCCGCCGCCGCCCTGGTTTTGGGCTTGGTTTGCCTGCCCTGGAACCGTCCCCCGGGCCTCGCCCTCTCCCTCGATCTGCAATCGCCCACGGTGCTCGATGCCTTCGCCCTGGCGCGTCACCTCGAGGCCGGCGCCGTGCGCGATCCGCGCCTCGATGCGAACCAGGATGGGCAGGTCGATGACACCGACGTGACGTGGCTTGTCCAGCGCGCGGTGCGGTTGCCACCGGAGGATGCCCGATGAACCGGAAGGGCAGACGGCAGGAGGAAGCTTGCGGTTTTGCCCATGAACCGCCTCCTCAACATCCCCTTCTCCTTGCCCCTCTGGCATCTCTCGAGCAGGCTGTGGCCCCGGGCTGGCGGGCTTGGTGGCGGGTTCTGGGAGTCGTGCTCTTTCTGGGAGCGACCCTGGCCCTGAGCGCCGCCACCGGGCCGGAAAGAGGCCGCTTCCAGGTTCTCCATGTCTACCTCGAGGGCGGGAAGGAGCCGCTGGCTGCCTACCAGTTGCTGCTGCACGCCACCAATGGCGCCGTGCGCATCGTGGGCATCGAGGGCGGCGAAGCCGGGACGTTCCAGGAGCCGCCCTTCTACGATCCCAAGGCGATCCAGCAGGACCGCGTCATCCTGGCCGCCTTCAGCACCCGGCCGAAATCCGAACTCCCCACCGGCCGCGTCCGGGTCGCCACCCTGCACTTGTTCGTGACGGGTGAGGCGCCTCCGGCGTTCGTAGCGAAGCTGCGGGCGGCCGCAACCCATGGCGGGGCACGCATTGGGCCCACCGTTTCCACCGAACTCGTGGGACCATGAACCGTCCCCTCACCCCGTCCCTCTCCCCAACTCGTGCCAGCGAGGCGTGGTCTCAGGTTGGGGAGAGGGAGAGAGGGAGAGGGGAACCACTCCATGCCCGTTTGCTTATGAACCCTTCGATTCTTGCGACCCTGCCCGCCGTGCTGTTGGCGGTTTTGCTGGCCGGTTGCACCAGCAGCCCCCGAGCGTTCACGCCCATGCCCGGCAGCGCCTCGTTCCCGTCGTTCCAAGGCAAAGCTCCGCCCCCAGGCGCGCCCGCCCTCGGGGCTCGCGATGAACTCTGGGTCATCGCGCGCTCGTCCGCCCCGCGGCCCCACGGGGCCGGCCCCGCGCGCGAGGCCCTGGAGCCGCCGGGGACGGGGGCGTTGGTGGTGACGGGCGACGCGCCCGACCAGATCGTTCCCCTGCCCTTGCGCCACACGGCCGTGCAGGCGCGGGTGGCGGGCGCGGTGGCCACCGTGGAGGTGCGCCAGACGTTCCACAATCCCTTCTCCGGCCGCATCGAGGCCAGGTACGTGTTTCCGCTGCCCGAGGACGCGGCCGTGAGCGAGTTCGTCATGACGCTCGGCGAGCGGCGCATTCGCGGGGTGATCCGCGAGCGGAGCGAAGCGGAGCAGGTCTATGCCGAAGCCAAGCGCCAGGGGTATGTGGCGTCGTTGCTCACGCAGGAGCGGCCGAACCTCTTTACCCAATCGGTGGCGAACTTGGATCCGGGCCGGTCGATCGACGTCTCGATCACCTACTTCAACACCTTGCCCTACCGGGACGGGTGGTATGAGTTCGTCTTCCCGATGGTGGTGGGGCCGCGCTACAACCCTCCGGCCACGACCCACGGCATCGGCGCCGTGGCCAGGACCGCGCCCGGCTCCTCCGGCCAGCCCACCGAGGTGAGTTACCTGCGTCCCGGCGAGCGCTCGGGCCACGACATCGCGCTCACCCTCGAGGTCAGCGCGGGCGTCGCTATCGAGGCGTTCGAGAGCACGTCGCACGTCATCGAGACCGCCCGCCCTGCGCCCGACCGCCTGCGGGTCGAGTTGGGGGCGTTGGATCGGATTCCGAACCGGGATTTTGTCCTGCGCTATCGCGTGGCCGGCGAGCGGCTGAAGTCGGGCTTCCTGGCCCACCGGGACGAACGCGGCGGGTTCTTCCATCTGACGCTCTATCCGCCGGCCGAGCTGGCCCAACTGCGCCAGCATCCGTTGGAATTGGTCTTCGTCCTCGACTGTTCGGGCAGCATGAACGGCGAGCCGATCGCCCAGGCGAAGGCCGCCCTCCGGCGCGCCCTCCGCCAACTCCGACCCGAGGACGCCTTCCAGATCGTCCGTTTCTCCAGCGACTCGTCGCAACTGGGCCCGCGACCGCTCCCCGCCACGCCCGAGCACGTGGCCCGGGGACTGGCGTATCTGGAGACGCTGCGCGGCGAAGGGGGAACCGAGATGATCCAGGGCATCAAGGCCGCGCTTGATTTCCCGCACGACCCGGGCCGTCTGCGGTTCGTGGTCTTCCTGACCGACGGCTACATCGGCAACGAGGCGTTCATCCTCGCGGAAGTTCAGCAACGCCTGGGTGCGGCGCGCATCTTCAGCTTCGGCGTGGGCTCGGCCCCGAACCGTTACCTGCTGGAAGGGCTCGCCCGCCTGGGCCGGGGCGTCGTGGCCTACCTCGGCTTGCAGGACGACGCGGTGAGGGTCATGGACGATTTCACCACCCGGGTGCGCCACCCTGCGCTGATGGATCTCACCCTCGACTGGGGCGGGCTGAGGGTGCGCGACGTGTACCCGGCACGCTGGCCGGACCTCTTCGTTGGGCGCCCCCTCACGGTGATAGGCCGATTCGACGGGAACGCCTCCACGCCGGTCACGATCCGCGGCCAAGCCGGAGGGCGTCCGCTCGAACTGACGGTTCCCGTCCAACCGCCGCCGGGAGCCGCCCCCGAGCACGCCGGTCTCGCCCACGTCTGGGCCCGCCGGCATCTCGAGGCACTTTCTGACCGCCAACTCGCGTCCGACGATCCCACCCTGGCGGCGCAGATTCGGCAGACCGCGCTCGATTTCGGGCTGCTCAGCGCCTACACGGCGTTTGTGGCCGTGGATTCGCTGCAACCCCTGGAACCCGCTCCCCTCACCACCGTGGCGCAGCCCGTGCCCGTGCCCGAAGGGGTGAGTTACGACCAGACAGTCCCGGAGCCTACTCCGGGCTCCGACGTGCAACCGCCTCCCGACGTTCCGACGCCGCCTGAAGAGCGGGGACGGTGAGGCTCAGCCCGCGCAGGTCCATGGCGACGCGGTTCAAGCCGGGCACCTCCCAGCCCACGTTCAGATGGGCCAGCCGGTAATCCGCCAAGGCGCGCGAGTGCGGCAGATAGCCCTTCTCCCAGGCGGTCTGCAGGGCGCGTTCGAGCCAGGGGCGCAGGTCGGCGTCGAACTGCGTCCAATCGCCGGATCGGCTCACGCAGGACGCGAAGGCGGCGGCACCGGGGTTGTAGACCAGTTTGCCCTGGGTCACGGCGAAGTCCTGGGCGATGTGGGGCGGCGGCACCTCGAAGCGGTCGTCATACACCGGCACCACGAACCAGAGGAAGTCGCCGAAGCCCGGGGAGCCGGCGCGGGTATTATTCAAGGTGAGCACGACCTGGTACTGCGCGGCATGCCGCGCGGGGGTGTAGCCGGCGGGCCGGAAGGTCTGGGTCTCGGCGAGGCGGGTGGCGAAGCGCAGGCGCACTTCCGGCGTTTCCGCCAGGGCAGGGGCGTCGAGGATGGTCTGCTGCACGAGGAGATGGACCCACGGTTCCGACGCGGTCTGGCGCAGGCGTCCCTCGTATTCCGGACGCGTGTCGACCCCCAGGGTCAGGACGGGCCCGACCGCGGGATCGTGCTCGAGGCGCAACC
Organism: uncultured Verrucomicrobiota bacterium; assembly: GCA_964629545.1. GTDB lineage: Bacteria > Verrucomicrobiota > Verrucomicrobiia > Limisphaerales > CAZVRY01 > CAZVRY01. Next base: position 32,952 of record CAZVRY010000022.1, read on the forward strand.
ACTTGGCCGCGTTGGTCACTCCGAAGGAGGCGCTCGGCGGGGTGAAGTCGGCGAACTCGAAGCGGCTGTGCCACTGCGCGAGTTGCCACACCGGGGCGGGCGGGGCCTGTGGGGGGCGCACGCGGCCGGCTTCCCGCCCGGCGCCCTTGGCCGCCAACACCACGAGGCCCGCGCGCCAGTCCCCGTCGCGCAAGAGTTCGCGCGGCGCCGGCTCGCCTGGCGCGGCCAGCAGTGACAGGGCGAGAACCGACGAGAGTTGGGCGAGGAGAAAGGAGCGGCGTTTCATGGCGGAGCAAGGCTCTCCACCATCGTAGGGCAGGGTCCATCCGCAAGCAAAGACGGAACCCACCCACGGTGCCGCGCAACGCCGCCCCCGGCCTCCTTTCGTCCCGGTCACGAAGCCGTCGTCCACCGTGGCCCCGAAGGCGGTACTGTCCGGTCGGGCGGCCACCCCGGCGCCCCGCTTCTGCGTCGGCGGCCGCTGCCACTGTTTGGCCATGAAGCGTTTCAGCGAGCCTAGCGAGAACGTGCGGAATCGCCCCCCGCCGAGGATCGGCTTGCTGCAGAAAGTGCTTCTCGATCAACTCGGAGAAGCAGGACTGGACCATGTCCTTGGCGTCGCTCGGCGCATAACCCAGCCGGCAGACAAGCTCAAGTCGGAGCCAAGGGCAACTTGTTCTTGGGCAGCTTGTTCTTGCAAATCCCGGCAGGGCCGTCACTGTTTGGACACAAGATGTCTAAAACGCGCTATGGGGACAAGGCGCCCCGGCCGGTGAGGCTGGGGGACTGGCTCCGCGAACTCCGCGAGGGGCAGGGCCTGCCCTTGCGCGCCGTGGCCGACGCGACCGGGATGGACCTGGCCCACCTGCACAAGATCGAGCAGGGACATCGGCTCCCCACCGAGGAGCAAACGAGCCGGCTTGCGAAGTTCTTCAAACTCGATGAAACGGAAACCCAGGCACAACGCATCGCGGAGAGGTTCCGGCAGGAGTTCGCCGAGAACCCGGCGGCCAAAGAAGCCATCAGCATCCTCGCCGAAGAAGCGGGCGTTTACGGAGTGAAGAGCGAAGGAGGGACCCGATGAACCACGAAGCACACGAAGTTCACGAAGACACTCCAGAGTGGAGGCTGGCTGGTGGCAGTCGGCCGCGGCGAATGAGCTTCCGCCCTCCAGGCCCTTCGTGCTCTTCGTGTCCTTCGTGGTAGATCAAGGACCGCGATGCCATCACTCCATTTCAAAGGCAAAGTCCTCGTGCAGAACCACCACCTAGCGGTGCCGTTCCACGAACTCGTCCCGGTCAAAGCCAAAGGACTCAGCGCCACCCCCAGCCTCCACGACAACGTCATCGTCCACGGCGACAACCTCGCCACCCTCAAGGCCCTCCTGCCCACCTACCACGGCAAGGTCAAGTGCATCTACATTGACCCACCCTACAAGCGACAGCGGAAGAAAGGCCCAACCTGCACTACAGTTTCGTCCATCCCGAAACGGGGGAGCGGTTCGATCCACAAGAAAAGACGGGTTGGATCTGTGCGAAAGCGAGCATGGAAGCCAAGATAGCCGAGGGGCGAATCCTCTGGCCAAGAAAGCGGGGCGGCCGGCCTCGCGAAAAGGTCTTCCTGGCCGGACTGAAATCGGCCTTCATCGGATTCCCGAGTGTGATGGATGACATCTTCACAAGCGATGGGACCGCTGAACTCGGAGACATTATGGGCGCCAAGTCATTTGCGTTCCCAAAGCCGTCCGCCCTTCTCTCCCGAGTAATCGAGCAGGCAGCAGACAAAGACTCGATCATCCTCGACAGCTTCGCCGGATCCGGCGCGACAGCACACGCGGTCCTCTCGCTGAACAAAGAGGACGACGGCAACCGCCGGTTCCTGCTGGTCGAGTGCGAGGACTACGCCGACACGATCACCGCGGAGCGCGTGCGGCGCGTCATCAAGGGCGTGCCGAGCGCCAAAGACGAAACGCTCAAGGCCGGGCTGGGCGGCACCTTCAGCTTCTTCACACTGGGCAAGCCCATGCGCCAGGAATCCCTCCTCGACGGCACCAATCTGCCGGACTACGAGGCCCTGGCCGCGTACGTGTTCTTCACCGCCACCGGCGAGGAATGGGACCCGAAGCGCATGAAACGGAAGGAATGGTACATCGGCGAGAGCCGGCTGTATGATGTCTTCCTGTTCTATGAGCCGGAGGTCGAGCGGCTCAAGGACCTGGCCCTGACCCTCGATGTCGCCCGCAAACTCCCCAGCGTGAGCGGCAAGAACAAGCTGGTGTTTGCGCCGACCAAGTATCTGGATCAGGAGTTCCTGGACCGGTATCGCATTACGTTCTGCCAGCTCCCGTTCCAGATTTACAGAGCGGTGGACGGGCCAACCAGGCAGGGCGCAGGGGAAAGGGATTCAACCACGAAGGGCACGAAGAACACGAAGGCTGAGCCGAGAAAGGAGTCTTCGTGAACTTCGTGCTCTTCGTGGTGAAGAAACCAACAAGAGCCAAACAGGTATTGGAAACGAAATGAAGGGCAACATTCAGTTTGACGAGTTGTCCAAGGCGATCATCGGGTGCGCCATCGAAGTGCATCGGGAGCTGGGTCCGGGGCTGCTGGAGTCGGCTTACGAGCAGTGCCTTGCTCACGAACTGCGGCTTCAGGGGATCCCCTTCGAGCTCCAGAAGACCATGCCGGTGGACTACAAGGGGGTGTTAATTGACTGCGGCTACGGGCTCGATCTGCTGGTGGACGGGAAGATCATCGTCGAACTGAAGGCTGTGTCGGCCCTCGAACCCATTCACGAAGCCCAACTCCTCACCTACCTTAAACTAGCCAAGGTGAAGATCGGGCTGTTGATCAACTTCAACGTCCAGCTCCTAAAGGAGGGCATCAAGAGGTTTGTTCTATGAGGCGCGCTCACCACGAAGAGCACGAAGGACACGAAGGAATTCGGAGAAGCTGGGCTGGGGTCGGAACTCAAGCGCCTGCCTGCAAGCCTCCGCATGCCGCGTCGCCTTTGCCGCTTTCTCTTCGTGTTCTTCGTGTTCTTCGTGGTGAGATACTCTGTCCTTCTTGGTAAAATGATATGATCCTGAAGGAATACCAGAAGCGGACGGTGGACGCGGTTAGAGAGTTCCTCGAACTGCTGGCCGACCTGCGCGGCAAGGCGGCCAAGGCCCGCGAGGTGGATCAGGACCTCGACTTCGATTGGATTCGGAAAACCAGCGGCTTCTCGCCGCTCGATGTGGTGGAGAACCTGTGCGTGCTCCTGTTGATGCTGCCTTCAGCCAACCGCGAAACGAAGGAGCAGCTTCGCATGTTCCGCGACAGCGGCGGCTTCGATCGCTTCTTCCCCGCTGACGACGACATCGCGGGCCACAAGGCCATACTCGCGGAAGTCCGCAACCTGGACACGTTCGAGAAGCAGGGAGGTTTCTGGGGCCGACAGGTCAAGACTTCGCTCGGGAACACGCTCCGGCTGCTTCAACCGTTGATCATCCTCGACGAAGGGCACAAGGCCTATAGCCTCAATGCCAAGGCCACCCTCGAAGGCTTCAATCCGTGCATGATCGTCGAGTTGTCCGCCACGCCGCCCAAGGGGGCGAACGTGCTGGTGGAGGTCTTCGGCAAGGAACTGAACGCCGAAGAGATGATCAAGCTCGACCTGCACATCCAGAACCGCGCCAGCACGTCCTGGAAGGACACCCTGCTGGCGAGCGTCGAGCACCGGCGCCGGCTCGAAGAAGAGGCACGCAAGCATGAAGCGCAGACCGGCGTCTATATCCGCCCCATCTGCTTGATCCAGGTTGAGCGCACCGGCAAGGACCAGCGCAAAGCCGGCATCGTCCACGCCGACGACGTGAAGGAGTATCTGCTCACCTGCCCGGACATTGCCGAAGAACAGGTCGCCATCAAAACCAGCCAGACCGACGAACTCAAGGAGGTGGACGAGGTCGGCGGGCTCCTGTCGCGCGATTGCGCCATCCGCTACATCATCACCAAACAGGCTCTGCAGGAGGGGTGGGATTGCTCCTTCGCTTGTGTGCTGACGATCCTGACGAATCCGGGCAGCAAGAGCGCCCTGACCCAACTGGTGGGTCGCATCCTCCGCCAGCCCTACGCGAAGAAGACCCGCAATCCGTGGCTCGATGAGAGCTACGTGTTCTGTTTTCAGCGCAAGGGGCGCGAGTTGCTGGACGAAGTCCGGCGCGGCTTCGGTCTCGAGGGGCTCGGCGACTTGGAGGGCCGCATTGTCGAGGACCGGCCGGACTCGACCGCGGCGGGAGCCGAGCGCGAGTTCGGGCACCGCGACAAGTTCCGCAAAGCGGCGCGCAACATCGTCCTGCCCGCCTTCATGATTCGCGACGGCAAGGAGTGGCGCCTGGTCCATTACGAGGCCGACATCCTCTCCCGTGTTCCGTGGGGCGACGTGGATGTCTCGCCGTTGTTTGACCTGCCGCTCAGCGCAGAGGAAGCGAAGGATGTCGAGATTCGCGCTGGCCTGGACGAAGCGATTCTGGAGAACGCCGCCGAGCTCAAGGCGCGTCAGATCGAGAAGCCGGAGAGCGCCGAACCGGACTACGCCTTTGCTGCGAGCCATCTCCTTGACGCCATCCCGAATCCCTGGCGGGGCGCGGAACTCACCCGCCGGGTCTTCGATGCGCTTCGCCAGAAACACGATCGCAAACGCGTGGCGGACAACTTCGTCTTCGTGCTCGAGGAAATCCGCAAGCGGCTGGAACAAGAACGCGACCGCCTCGCCCAGTCTGTCTTTGGCGAACTGCTCGAATCCGGGACCCTGCGTTTCATGGTGGTGGCGGATGAACTCGGATTCACCCGGCCGCCCCGTAAGATCACGGCCCCGGCTGGCGTGAAGAAGGCCAATCGCGAGGACGGCAACCAGTTTGTGCTCGATCTCTTCGGCTTCGTGGCCGAGGACGACCTCAACCGGCTGGAAAACAAGGTGGCCACCTTTCTGGACAGCCAGGAGCGGCTGTTCTTCTGGTACCGCAATCGCGCCCGGCAGGATTACTTCGTGCAGGGATGGAAGCGCGGGCGCATCTACGCCGACTTCATCTTCACCCTTCGCCCGGACGAGGCCAACGCCGACGACGAATTCCACAAAGTGTTCGTGACCGAGACGAAGGGCCTGCATCTTAAGAAGGCGGCGGACACCGATTACAAGCGGTCGGTGTTCGACCTCTGCAACCAGCACGCAAAGCAGAAGGACTGGGCGGAGTTCGTTCCCGCCATGCAGGGCAAAGTCATGCGGTTTGAGGTCGTGGACGAGGAAGAATGGGAAATGCGCTTGAACGAACTCCTGGCGTAGTGCCGCGCGAGGCTCCATCCCATGGCCCCTCCGGTGCCCGCCGGCACGACCTCGACGCCCTGCGCGCCGCGGCCATGGTGCTCGGGTTGGGCTACCATGCGGCCCTGTCCTTCGCTGCCGGCTTTCCGTGGCTGGTGCAGGACATCAGCCAGAGCCGAGGGCTTTATCTCTTTCAGGCGGCGTCCCATGGCTTCCGCATGCCGCTGTTCTTTCTCCTCAGCGGATTCTTCACCGCGCTGCTCTGGCGGAAGCGGGGTTTGCGCGCGCTGCTGGCGAACCGCTTCCGGCGCATTCTGCTGCCCTGTCTGCTCGGCCTGGTGACCGTCGTGCCGCCCACCCTGTGGCTCTCCGCGGTGGCCATCCGGTCCGGCGCCGCTCGCAACGCGTCATCACTCGCGCAGGCTGAGCCCGCCGATCTCTGGACGGCGGTCACCGGGGGGGACGCCGGCGCCGTGGACCGGTTCCTGGCCGCGGGCGCCGATCCCAACGGCCGCCATCCGCAACTCGGGGCCACCCCCCTGACCGCCGCGGCCCTCCTCGGGCATCATCGGATCATCGGCGCGCTCCTCACCGGGGGTGCGGAGGTCAACGGCCGGAATGTCGACGGCGGCACCGCCCTCCATGCCGCCGCCTTTCTGGGTCGGATCGAGGCGGCGGAGTTGCTCCTCGCGCGCGGGGCCGACCCCGCCGCCCGCAACCACCGCGGCGAAACCCCGCTGGACGCCACCAGGGTCGACTGGTCCACCACCCAGCTCATCGCCGGCATGCTCCGGATCGACCTGGTGCGGGACCAGGTGGAGGCGGGCCGGACGAGGATCCGCGCCCGGCTTGAAGCGTTGGGCGATCGCGCGGTCGATCGGACGGATTCCGCGGGGTCGGCGCCGCGTGGGAGCGCTGCGCCCGGTCCATGGCTGCGGCTGGCGTATGGGCTGATGCTCACCCCGGTCTTTGCGCATCTCTGGTTTCTGTGGTTCCTCTGCTGGCTGGTGGCCGGGTTCGCGGTGTATGCGCTCATCGCCCAATGGAGAGGTTGGACGGGGCTGCCCAGCCGGTGGCTGCTCTCGCCGGTCGGGCTGGCCGTGCCCATCCTCGCCACCCTGTTCCCGCAAGGGCTGATGGGCGCCTCCAATGCCGGGTTCGGGCCCGACACCTCGATTGGGCTTCTCCCCGTGCCGCATGTGCTCCTCTATTACGCGCTGTTCTTCGGCTTCGGCGCGCTTTACTGCGACTGCGGGGATGCCGAGAACCGCCTGGGACGGGGTTGGCGGTGGGTCCTGCCGGTGACGCTGGTGCTGGTCTTTCCCCTGGCCCTCGAGTTTGGCACGGGGACGTGGGGTTTTCGCGAGGCCTGGCTTCCGGCGCGCTACCATGGGCCGGCGGCGGTGGTCCTGCAGACGCTCTACGCCTGGCTCATGAGCTTCGCGTGCATGGGCATGTTTCGCACGCTGCTGGCCCGTGAGCGTCCCGCCATCCGCTACCTCTCCGACGCCGCCTATTGGCTTTACATCGCCCATCTTCCCTTGATGCTCGGGGCGCAGATCCTCGTGCGGGACTGGCCAGGGCCTGCCCTCGCCAAATGCGTGCTGCTCGCCCTCGCCGTCACGGGGTTCTTGCTGTTGATCTACGAGAAACTGGTTCGCCACCGTTGGCTGGGCACGCTGCTCAACGGCCCGCGACCCAAACCCGTTGTGTAGCCACTCATGCTGATCCGAACTCTCTCCCTGGCCGCGCTGGGCCTGCTGTGCTCCCAGGCGTTGGCGTCCGACCACTGGCCTCAGTTCCGCGGGCCCCACGCCGCAGGGGCGAGCGCCAACGCCCACCTTCCCGACACCTGGTCGGCCACCGAAAACGTCGCCTGGAAAACGGAGCTGCCGGGACGCAGTTGGTCGTCGCCCATCGTCTGGGGCGACCGCGTCTTCCTGACCGCCGTGGTGAACACCGGCGAATCCGAGGCGCCCAAGAAGGGGCTCTATTTTGGCGGGGAACGGCCCGTGCCTTCCCCCGCCGAGCATCACTGGAAGGTGCTCTGCCTCGACCTCGCGACCGGCCAGATGGCCTGGGAGAAGACCGTTCGGCGGGGCGCGCCGCCCACGCCCATTCACCTCAAGAGCAGCTATGGCGCGGAGACCCCGGTCACGGATGGCGAACGGGTCTATGCCTTGTTTGGCGGCGTGGGCGTGTTCGCCCTGACCCGCGACGGCGGGGAAGCGTGGTCCCATCGGATGGAGCCGCGGAAGATGCGTTACGGCTGGGGCACCGCGGCCTCGCCGGTGCTCCACGGGGGACGGCTGTTCATCGTGAACGACAACGAGGAGCAGGCCGAACTGTTCGCGCTCGACGCCCGGACCGGCCGGGAGCTGTGGCGGGTGAGCCGGGACGAGAAGTCCAACTGGGCGACCCCGTTCGTCTGGGACCATGGGGAGCGCGCGGAACTGATCACCCCCGGCAGCCGCGCCGTGCGCAGTTACGACCTCGACGGCACGTTGCGCTGGTCCCTCCAGGGCATGTCGAGCATCACCATCCCCACGCCGTTCGCCGGCGACGGCCTCCTCTTCGTCAGTTCGGGCTATGTCGGAGACAAGTTGCGCCCGCTCTACGCCATCCGCCCCGGCGGGACTGGCGACTTCACGCTCAAGCCGGGTGAAACCAACAACGCGTTCATCGCCTGGTCCCACCCGGTCGGCGGGCCCTACAACCCTTCGCCCCTGTTCTATGAGGGGCGAGTCTACGTGCTCTACGACCGCGGGTTGGTCAGTTGTTACGAGGCGAAGAGCGGCCGAGTCCTCTACGACCGCGAGCGGTTGCCGGAGGGCTTCGCCTTCACGTCCTCACCCTGGGCGGCGAACGGGCGGGTGTTCTGCCTCAACGAGGATGGCGTGTGCTACGTGCTCCGGGCCGGCGACTCCTTCGCGCTGCTCCACACCAACCGACTGGCCGAGGACGACATGTGCATGGCGACGCCGGCGCTGGCCGGGGACCGCTTGCTCCTCCGCACCGCCGCCCGGCTCTACTGCCTGCGGTCCGCCCGCCCGTCCGCCCGCCCCTGAGCCCGTTTCCGGTCACCCTCGGTGGGGCGAGGCTACGGACGAGCCGGGATGTCGTACGCCCTTGGCGGCTCGCGGGTACGCCCCGCCGCACTGTGATGCTTCAGCATCCTCCTGCCTGAATGGGGCCGGAACATGAATTGCCTGTCCTGGAGGCGGCCGTGCCCCATTCATGTTCGTCCCGAATTCATGAGGCTCCCCCCCGGCTGCCCCCACATGAATTCAGGGCGGAACATGAATTACCTGTCCTGGAGGCGGCCGTGCCTCATTCATGTTCGTCCCGAATTCATGAGGCTCCCCCCCGGCTGCCCCCACATGAAT
>CAZVRY010000023.1:0-41054 GCA_964629545.1 uncultured Verrucomicrobiota bacterium
GCTCTTGCTCTTGCTCTTGCTCCCGGTCCGCCCGGTTCATGGTCCCCATGCGCGTTCGCTCGAACGTCGAAGCTCTCCATGAACCGTCGCCCCTCACCCCGTCCCTCTCCCCAACCCTTGAAAGCGAAGCGATGGAGGCGGGTTGGGGAGAGGGAGAAAGGGAGAGGGGAAACGCAAACGGTTCATGGGTTCAACGAGCGATTCTGAGCGGAGGATTCTCTCGCCGCGCCTCGGCTGCCTTCTGCTATAAAAGGCGCGGGCAGAGAATTCTCCGAAAAGGATTCTCGCGCTTTGAACCCCTGAACCGAGAATGCACTCGCGGACTGGTCTCCCTCTCCTCCGTCCGACGGAGGAGAGGGCCGGGGAGAGGAAGGAGGCTCCTGACGAGCCGTGATTCGAGCGCGCGCTGCCGAGAAATCCTTTGGCGCTGCCTTGGCTTCCTGGTTGAATCCAGGGCCGATGCAACTGCTGGTAATTGGTTCGGGCGGGCGGGAACATGCGTTGGTGTGGAAGCTGGCGCAGTCGCCGCGCGTGACCCGTTTGTGCTGCGCGCCGGGCAACGCGGGGATGGCCGGGGAGCGCCTGGGGAATGGCCGCCTGGTGGAGACCGTGGCTCTGGGCGCGGAGGACGTGGCGGGGTTGCTGGCGTTCGCCCGGGACCAACGCATCGACCTGACCGTCGTGGGACCGGACAACCCGTTGGCCTTGGGGATCGTCGACCGCTTTCAGGCGGAGGGGATGCGGATTTGGGGGCCGAACCAGCGGGCGGCGCAGTTCGAGTCCTCCAAGGTCTTTGCCCAGGAATTCATGGAGCGGCACGGGATCCCGACGGCGCGGGCGGCGTCGTTTGACGATGCTCGAGCGGCGTCGCGTTTTGCGGCGGAGTTGGGCGGACGCTGCGCGGTCAAGGCGGACGGATTGGCGTTGGGCAAGGGGGTATTGATCTGTCGGGAGATGGCGCAGGCGGATGCGGCGATCGAGGAGATCCTGGTGCGGGGTGCGTTCGGCAGCGCGGGGCGGCGGTTGGTCATCCAGGAACTGCTCGAGGGCATGGAGATCTCGCTGCATGCGCTCTGCGACGGGCGGACGGCCAGGCTGTTTCCTACCGCCCAGGATCACAAGCGCGCGCGGGAGGGCGATCAGGGTCCGAACACGGGCGGCATGGGCACGTATTCGCCGACGCCCTTTCTTGGCGAGGCCGGGCTGCGAACGGTCGAGGAGCAGATTCTGGGGCCTTGGTTGAAGGGGTGTGCGGACGAGGGGATCGACTTTCGGGGTCTGATTTATCCCGGCCTGATGCTGACCGCCACCGGGCCGAAGGTGCTGGAGTTCAACGCGCGTTTCGGCGACCCCGAGACGCAGGTCTACCTGATGCGTCTCGAGAGCGACTTGCTGGAGTTGTTGGAGGCCAGCGCGGCCGGGACCCTGGAGCGGTTGACGCCGCGCTGGAGCCCGCGCGCCGCCGTGTGTGTGGTCATGGCCTCGGATGGGTATCCGGGAACCTACAGCAAGGGGAAGCGCATCGAAGGCCTCGAGGACGCCGCGCGTCTGCCGGACATCAAGATCTTTCATGCGGGCACGACGCGGGTGGGGGAAGACTGGGTGACGAGCGGGGGGCGGGTGTTGGGGGTGACGGCCCTGGGGGGCGATGTGCGGGAGGCGCGGGAGCGCGCGCTGGCGGCGGTGGAGCGCATTCGCTTCGAGGGGGCGCAGTGGCGGCGCGACATTGGGGCCAAGGCATTGCAGGAACCGGCGTTTCGAGAGAGGGTAAACCTATGAAGGCACTGCGGGACCAGAATGAGACAAGGGATGGGCGCCCGAGGGGGCACGGGGCTCCGGCACCGGTCCGGCCACGGGCCGCGAGGCGAATGGCCTCGGCCTTGGCGACCTGCGGCTCGCTCTGGGCCGCAGGCCTAATGGCGGTGGCCGCCGAACCGGTCCTGCCCGCCTGGAGCGAACTCGAGTCGGTGGTGCGCACGAACCTGACCGGCCGAAGCGGGGCCGAATTGGATCGGGCGCTGGTGCGCGGCCTGCTCGAACAGTTGCGGGGCGAGGTGGTTTTGGAGGACGCGGAGACGAACGCGGCGCCGACCGGACCGGCCCTGGCCCGGGCCGATGCGCACGAGGGGACCCTGGCTTACTTGCGGGTGGCGCGGGTCGAGCCCGGGTTGGAGACGCAGGCTGGCGACGCCCTCGAAGGGCTGGCCGGGACGAACCGTTTGGAGGGAGTGATCCTCGATTTGCGCTTCGCCAGCGGGCTCGACTATGGCGTGGCGGCCGCGGTGGCGGATCGGTTTGTGCGGCGGGACCTCCCGCTGCTGGACTGGAACGGCCAGGTCGTTCGGGCGCGGGACCAGGCCAACGACCTCGAGGTGCCCGTGGCCGTGCTCGTGAACCGCGACACCGCGGGCGCCCCGGAGGCCCTGGCTGCCGCCCTGCGCGAGTCCAAGGTGGCCTTGCTCCTGGGCGCCACGACGGCCGGGCGCGCCCATGTCTTCCGCGAACTCACGCTCAGCAACGGGCAACGCTTGCGGGTCGCCGCCGCGAAGGTGCGGTTGGGGAATGGCGAGGCGATGCCCACCGAAGGGGTGAAGCCGGATATCGAAGTGGCGGTAAGTCGCGAGCAGGAGAAGGCCTACTGGGAGGACCCGTGGCGGGCCCTGGTCCGAGGGCCGGCCCTGCCCTCCGGTCCCGCTGTCCCCGGCACCAACGCCACGCCTCGCCGGATGAACGAGGCTGAACTCATGCGGCTGCGCCGCGAGGAACTCGGCGGGCGGGAGAGCGAGCCCGAGCGCGTTCGCTCCGATCGCCCCGCCAAGCCTGTCCTCCAGGACCCAGTCCTCGCCCGCGCCGTCGACCTGCTCCGCGGCTTGGCCATCCTTCGCCAGGGGAAGTCCCGTTAGCCCGGGGCGATCGCGCGTAGCACGCCTCCTCTCCCTAGCTCCCCCTCCCCAACCCCGTCGGATGGCTTCGCTGCAGAAGGTTGGGGAGAGGGCAGGGGAGGGGTGCGGTCGCGAGGAGGATCAGCGGCCCTTGGGGAGGGCGCTTTGACCGGCGTAGATCGCGTTGGCCCCGAGCAACTGTTCGATGCGCAAGAGTTGGTTGTACTTCGCCAAACGGTCGCTCCGGCTGAGCGACCCCGTCTTGATCTGACCGCAGTTGGTGGCCACCGAGAGATCCCCAATGGTCGCATCCTCGGTCTCGCCGGACCGATGGCTCATGACCGCGGTGTAGGAGTGCGTTTGGGCGAGCGCGACGGCGTCGAGGGTTTCCGTGAGCGACCCGATCTGGTTGACTTTCACCAGGATCGAATTGGCCGTGCCGGTGTCGATGCCTTTGCGGAGGAATTTGACGTTGGTCACGAACAGGTCGTCGCCCACCAGTTGGCACTTCGCGCCGAGCTTGTCGGTGAGGAGCTTCCAGTTCTTCCAGTCGCCTTCGGCACAGCCGTCCTCGATGCTGACGATCGGGTAGCGGTCGCACAAGGTGACGTAGAACCCGACGAGTTCTTCGCCGGAGATGGTTTGGCCGGTGCTCTTCTTGAACGTGTAGGTGCCGTTCTTGTTGTAAAACTCGGAACTGGCCACATCGAGCGCCAGGTAGATGTCCTTGCCGGCCTTGTAACCAGCCTCTTTCACCGCCTTGAGGATCGACTCGAGGGCGTCCTCCACGCTGTCCAGCTTCGGAGCGAACCCGCCTTCGTCGCCGACCGCGGTGCTGAGTCCGCGTTTCTTGAGGACGGACTTGAGGGCGTGAAAGGTCTCGGTGATGGCCCGCAGTCCTTCGCGGAAGGTCGGGAGGCCGAGCGGCATGACCATGAACTCCTGGAAGTCGATGGGGGCGTCGGAATGGGCGCCGCCGTTGATGACGTTGGCCATGGGGACCGGAAGGACCTTGGCGTTGGGTCCGCCCAGGTATTTGAAGAGCGGTTGCCCGAGGACAGCCGCGGCGGCCTTGGCGTTCGCCAGGGAGACGGCCAGGATCGCGTTCGCCCCGAGTTTGGACTTGGTCTCGGTCCCGTCGAGCTTGAGCATCGTGCCATCGACGGTCAACTGGTCGAGCGCGTCGACCCCTTCCAGCGCCGGGAAGATCTTGTCGGTCACATTCTTGACCGCCTTCTGCACCCCCTTGCCGAGGTAGCGCTGCTTGTCGCCGTCGCGCAGTTCGATGGCCTCGTGTTCGCCGGTGCTGGCGCCGGAAGGAACGGCGGCCGTCCCCACCGCTCCGCCGCTCAACAACACGTCCACTTCCACCGTCGGGTTGCCCCGAGAATCCAGGATTTCGCGAGCCTTGATCTCTGCAATCTTCGTCATAGGTTTCAATAATCGAATGTCACGATCGTCCCACCGCCAATGAGCCCGCATCATAGGTCGGAGCTTAGGTGAGTCAAATCCCAAGTCCGATGCCCCAGGCATTCAGCCATTCCGCCACCGCTGATTCATCTAGATTGGGGGAGGAGGTCTCGCCGCCGGCCGTAGCGGCTGATTCAGACCCTGCGTTGAGAACCGGCGTGCCGTGGGCTGGCCAACCTTTTGCGGCGCCCGACGCTCTCCCCGGGTGGACGCGGCTCCAGGCTGGGGTTTCATCCTGGCCTGGAGCCAAGTTTCATAGACAGGGTGACAGGTTCGGTGTCTCAGCGAACCCGCGGGGGTCGAGGAACGGGAGCGTCCGAACCGCTGCGGGTGGTCGGCGAGGTGGGGCCGCTCCCAGAAGGTGGCGGCACTAGCCCAAGGGATCGCCAAAGCAATGGCCAGTCCCAGCAGTCCGGCCCCTTCGGCCATGGACAATCCACGATGCACGTGCATCGGGGATTGTCCACGGACTACGGGCTGAGTCTGGAACGATACTTTGAACCTGTTACCTTTCTGTCACCTTTCCCCCTAAATGGGAATGGCTGGCGTTGGGATCGGGGGGCTTGCCGATCCGTGCTCCGGTGGCTAGGTTGGCGGTCGGCGATGACCATGGGCAGGTACACATCTCGAGTGGAGAGGCGGGAGGCGCGTGGGCGGGTGCAGCGGCGCCTGGGGGGGAGGGTTATACCGTGAGCGCGCCGTTGGATTTCCTGCGGCTGCTGGCGGACCGGTTGCGGGGTGCGGGGTTGCGTTTCGCGGTGACTTCCGGGATGGCCTGCGTGCATTACGGGCTGCAACAGACCACCAAGGACTCCGACTGGGTCGTGGCGCCCGAGGAGTTGGCCCGTTTGCGTGAGTTGCTGGTCGGATTGGAGGGGCAATTGCCGCCCTGGCGTGTGAGTTACCGACCGATCTTCGGCGCGCCTTTGGAGGAGGAGTATCACCGTCACGGGTGGACCACGCATTTGGGCGTGTGGGATGCGGCCAGCGGCCCGGAGCATCACGTGGACCTTTTTGGACGGCCCCCCCGCGTGGCCGTGATGGAGACCGACGTGGACACGCCGATGTTTGCCTCGCGCCATGTGGTGGCGCAGATGAAGAAGACGGATCGAGACAAAGACTGGTTTGCGGTGGATGGCTTGGGGCTTCAGGAATGGCTCCGGGGGCAGACGCGAGCCCTGCTCCACCTGCGTTCGGTGGGGCCCTTGCGCCAGGCTTGGCAGGGGTGTGGAGCGGAGGATCGAGGCGCGTGGATCGCGCGGCGACCGCTGCTGCGTCAACTCGAGGAAGCGGTGAGCGACGAGCGTCTGGAAAGGCTGCTCCACCTCGAGCGTGCCCTGTGGCAGTGTGTCAACCGCGAGCGCTACCTGACCTACCAACGGGCGTGGAAGGCCTTTTACCGGCGCTGGCAGGCCGCGGAAGAATGGTCATGGCCGATGGGCGAACCCTTCTGGATGCAGCACGAGAGAATCCTCCGCGCCGCCCGCCAGTACGGTCTCCCGCCGCAACCCCTGGACCCGTCCGGGCGGTCGCTCGTCTACCGCGAAGGGTCCCGTCGGGCTGCGAATCTGGCCGGGGCAACCGCAGAGGAAATGGCGTGGGTGTCGCCCCCCCTCGAGGAGATGCTGCCGTGAACCCTGTCCCTGAGTATCCGGAGTTCTACTACGAGATCCTCGAACAACACCTGGGCCCGGAGGCGGCCGCTTGGGCGCGCCTCCCGCCGGCGGAGCGCGAGCGGGAACTGCGGTGGTTCCATGAGAACTTCAACACGCCGGACGATTTGGCCTTCTGGCCCGCCGAGTTGGAGGGCGGAGTGGGTCGGCTCGACGGTGCGTAGCCCGCCCAGGTCACCCCCGCTTCCGAACAGCCACGATCTGCCCATCGACAGGACCGTTCCGCTCACCCCTGACCCTGCGCGGCAACCTGGGCAGGGAGGTGGGGCGAGCGGACTTGCGAGCCGCCAGGGGCGTAGGACAGGTCGGCTCGACGGGAGCCTCGCCCCGCCGACCGAATCCGGATTCCGACCGGAGGGTTAGGGGCGCAGGCGCAGGAACTCCAGCCGATGCGGGGCGCGGGGATTTTGCGGCGAAGGGCCGGCCACCAGCATCGCCCAGGACCCCGCCAGCCCCTGGTCCGCCACCCAGTGGCGCGCGAACTCACCCCAGTCCGCCGGCTCCTCCGCCAGCGTCATCGGGTGGACGCCGTAGGCGAAGGCTAATCCTTGGCACACCTGCTCGAAGGGGCTCAAGCCGACGATCCACACGTTGGGATTGTAACGCGAGATCATCCTCGCGGTCGTGCCCGTTCGGGTCGGCACGAACACGGCCGCACACGGCACGGTCTCGATGGCCTGCTCGACCACCCGGGCGATGGCCTCCTCCTCCGAAACCTCCCCGCGCCCGGGCGGCAGTATCCCCACACTGTCCCAGCGCATCGGAGGACGATGCGCCTCCGTGTAGGCCGCGATCCTGGCCAACATCGCCACCGCCTCCTCCGGATACTGACCCATGGCCGACTCTCCGGACAGCATGAGGCCATCGGTGCCGTCGAGCACGGCATTGGCCACATCCGTCGCCTCGGCCCGGGTGGGCAGCCGATGCGCGGTCATCGACTCGAGCATCTGCGTCGCCGTGATTACCGGCTTCCCCCAAAGACTTGCGGTGGCGATCAGCCGCTTCTGCCACACGGCGATCTCCTCGATCGGCACTTCCACCCCCAGATCCCCCCGCGCCACCATGATCCCGTCGGCCGCCGCCACAATCTCCTCCAGGTGCCGCAGGGCGCCCGCGCGCTCGATCTTCGCGATCACGAAGGGATCGCAACCCAGGGCACGGGCGGCCGTCCGCACGGCCTCGACGTCCGCCGCCGTCTCCACAAACGATTGGCTGACCGCATCGACCCCGGCTCGCAACGCGAACTCGAGACAGGCATGGTCATGGTCGGTGAACGCGCTGATGCCCAGCTCGATGCCCGGCAGATTCAACCCCTTCCGAGAGCGCAGCTCTCCGCCCACCGCCACCCGACATCGCACCTCCGCCCCCAGCACCTCTTCCACCACCACCAGGAGCAACCCGTCGTTCAGGAAGAGCCGATCCCCCGGCTTCACCACTTGTGGCAAACGCTCGAAACTCGTCCCCACCCGCTCCCGCGTGCCCACCACGTCCTCGGCGGTCAACACCAGCGTTTCCCCCGCCCGCAACTCGATCGGCTCCGGTTCCACCGCGCCCACGCGCATCTTGGGCCCCGGCAAGTCCGCGAAGATGGCCACGCGACGGCCCACGGATCGCGCGGCCGCCCGGATCCGCGCGATCCGCTCCGCATGTCCCGCGAAGTCGCCGTGCGAGAAATTCAGTCGGGCGATGCTCATGCCGGCCCGCACCAGGCGTTCGAGCATGTCCGGCGCGTCCGAGGCCGGACCGATGGTCGCGACGATCTTTGTCTTATGGTGGGGCAGTTTCATAAATCCACGGGTGTGGCCAAGGGCAACGGCATGCTGCTCCCGCCGGCTTGCACAGACCCTGGGCCGGCGGGCCGGAGGACTGTGCCCACGGCACGAGGCCACATCAAGCAGGGTATTGAACCTCAAGCCAAAAAAAAAGGCCCGGACGCACCCGCGCCGGGCCTCTTTGGGAACATTCTGTGAAGGTCTGCGGCGCCGGCCGCCCTCACCACCACCCAGACACTGCCTGCCTGCTTCGGACGCGTCTCTCGACCCTTCCTCGTCCAGGGAGATCCCCGGATCCTCACGGGTCGTCGGAGGCGAATCCTAGCGCCTGGGTGGTTGTGCAGCCTGCCACGGGCATCCGCATCGACCTTCAAAGAGCGACTACCAACAACGCCGCCACGATAGAACAAGCGCGCCCGGATGCCTATCCGTACAAACCCGGATCCTCCGGCAGGCCAAGGCTGTATTTGGGGTCCTCCCCGCGGGTTGCACTCGGGGTTCAAGCAGAGTAAATACCCGCCGGCCCTTTGATCCGGGCTCCCTGATATGGCAACACCCCAGAACGCACGACAGCGACAGCGCCAGGCACCATGAACCGCCTCCGCACCCTCATCCCCTTCCGGCTGCCCTCGCTCGCCTTCCTCAGCCTCGCGCTGACCCTCGCCCCCGCTCTCCCCGACGAGGCCCCGCCCGCAGGGGCCCCCGCCAGTATCCGTTTCCTCCGATTGCGAGCGGATGCAGACAACTTCCGTCTCCTCAGCGCGTCGGTCCGCCCCGGGGTCCTCAAACAGCCTCGCGATGGCCAGACTCGCGGCGACCTCCTCTGCGAACTCCTTGATGCCGAAGGCCGCGTCCTCTGGCACACCCGCGTCGCCGACCCGCTCCGTCGGCGGTTCGAGATGGCCGCCCCTGATCATCCGGGGGAGTTCACCGTTAAGGAACAGCATTTGGCGGGGACCGATTTTACGCTGCGTGTGCCCCATCTCGCCGAGGCCACGGAACTCCGCCTGGTGCGCGCCGCGGGGGCGTCGGCGGGCCGCACGAATGCCACCAGTCCCCGTCCCGCTCGCATCGCTCTCCCAGTCAACCCCTCATGAGCGCCTCCGCCCGCAGGCCGCCGCGGAACCTCGAACACCCCTGTCCCCCGAGGGCGGGACAGGCCGTGGGCCTTGTTCCGGCCCTTCTGCCGAGCCTGCTGTGGCTCCTCCTCCTCCTGGCCGCGCTTCCTCTTCGCGCCCAGGCCCGTCTCGAGACCCTCATCGCCTCGGGGCCCACCGCCTCGCGGGTCAACATCGTGGTCCTGTCCGAAGGCTACACCGCCGCCGACCTCGTCCGCTTCCCCAACGACGCCCGGGCCGTCGTCAATCACCTGCTCGACACGCCGCCCTACACCGCCTATCGCAACCACTTCAACGCCTTCGCCCTCTCGGTCCCCTCCGCCGAGTCGGGCTCCGACCACCCGACCCGCGGCCTGTTCCGCAACACTTACTTCAACAGCACCTACGACAGCTACGGCCTCAGCTACCTGATCACGATCCCGCCTAATGACCGCGACCCTGAGGCCGTCCATGGCCAAGGCAGGGTGCAGGCGCTCCTGCAGCAGTTCATGCCCGAATACGACCTCG
Organism: uncultured Verrucomicrobiota bacterium; assembly: GCA_964629545.1. Classification (GTDB taxonomy): domain Bacteria; phylum Verrucomicrobiota; class Verrucomicrobiia; order Limisphaerales; family CAZVRY01; genus CAZVRY01. Next base: position 9,423 of record CAZVRY010000023.1, read on the forward strand.
TCCTGCTCCTGGTCAACGACACCGACTACGGCGGCTCCGGCGGCGAGGTGGCCATCACGTCGCTCAACCCCAGCGCCCGCGAAATCGCGGTGCACGAACTCGGCCACTCGTTCGCGGGCCTCGGCGACGAATACGAAGCCGCCTTCCCCGGCTATCCCGACATCGAGGAACCCAACACGACCCGGGAAACGCGCCGGGGCTTTATCAAGTGGAATCCGTGGATCCACCCCACCACGCCCGTGCCCACCCCCAAGATCGCTGCCTACCAGACCCTGGTGGGGTTGTTCGAGGGCGCGCACTACCACGCCACCGGCTGGTACCGGCCCAAACAACAGTGCAAGATGCGCACCCTGGGACAGGCCTTCTGCGAGGTCTGCGCCGAGGCCCTGGTTCTTGCCACCTATCGTCTCGTTGACCCCATCGAATCCGTCACCCCGACCGCACCCCAGATCACGGTGACGAATACGCCTGTCTACTTTAGCGCCACCCTCCTCGACCCGGCGGCCTCGGACATTGAAACCCAGTGGTCGCTCAACGGACAAATCCTCGCGGGCGCCACCGCCTCGACCCTTTGGCTTGAGCCGTTGGACTTCCAGTTCGGCACGAACATCGTCGAACTTGTCGTCCACGACGACACCCTCCTGGTCCGCTCCGATCCCTCCCGCCTGCTTGAGGGCCACCGCTCCTGGACCGTGGTGCGGGTCGCCATGACGCCCGAGTTCCGCCTGTTGGCACCCACCTGGCTCAAGGACGGCTACTTCCAGTTCGAAGTGCCGCCGACCTCCGGCCAGCGGGTTGTCATCGAGCAGTCCTCCGATGCCTCCGCTTGGAGCGACCTCCACACCAACGAAGGCAACGCCGGGTTCCTCTTCACCTACCCCGCCCCCGCCTCGCTCCTCCAGTTCTTCCGAGCCCGTGCGGAACCGTGAAGTCTTCCCGTCCGCCCCTGCCGTCCATGTGCTGGGCCGCATGAATTCGGGGCGAACATGAAAGGGGGACAGGCACCTCCCGGACCGGCAATTCATGCTCCGCCCTGAATGCATGTGGGGTCAGTCGGGGTGGAGCCTCAGGAATTCGGGGCGAACATGAAGGGGAACCAGCGCCTCCCGCACAGGCAATTCATGCTCCGCCCTGAATGCATGTGGGGTCAGCCTGGGGACGGGTGAATGCATGTGGGGTCAGCCACGGAATCGGCCCAGCGGACCAGGGAGAAGTCATCGCCGAAACCGCCTGCCTTGGTGGCGACTGGCCAGTCGTGGCACCAACCGCCTCCCAGCCTGCCGTGCGGCAGACCCATCTCGATTTCGCCCCCTAGCCGGATCGTCCGCACCCCCGCGAGGTCGCAGAACCGCTGCGCCGTGTCTCCGCCGCTTAGCAACAACGCCGCGGGTCCGCCTGCTCGAACCCCCTCGATCACCTCGGCCAGCGCGCCTTCCGCCGTGGACCCCAGGTCCACCATGACGACGACAGGCGTCGCACCTGCCGCCAACGCCGACCGCAGCCCTGGCGCTTGCGGCGGCATCACCCGCGCTCCTCGCTCCTGCGCGAGCACCTCGATCTGCCGCGTCGTCACGGGGCTCCGCGATCCGATGAGGGCGATCCGTCGGCGCGCCCTCCGGCCATTCCCGGGCGCGTTCGGCTCAGGGACCGTTTGGTGGAGGGTGGAGGGAGGTATGGAAGCAGTGAGCGGGGCGGGGGTCGGTTGAGGGGCGATGGACGGTTTTGGAGGGGACGGGGGTGTTCGCGTGGCCGACAGCGCCCGGCCCAAGCGTCGCGCCAGCCCGGTTGATCCGCAGAGCAATGCCTCCCCTTGCAACGCGATTCCCACCGCTACCACTCGCTCGAGGTCCGCTTCTTCCACCGCGTCGAAGATGACCAAACGCGGTTGGCGGTGAGCGGACGATCGAAGCGTGGCGACCACCTCCTCGGTTGGTTGCCGGAGGAACGTGGTCGGATGCCAGGTCACTTCCTGCCCGCACTGCTCGCGCACTCGCTCCACCAGATTCCGGCCCGTTGCCCGGCGCGCGGGGCCCATGCGCAGCTCGCCGTCGATCAGGCGGCGGCCCATATCCGGGAAGGCCGGGCAGATCAGCGCGGTGGAGGCAACCCCGGCGGCCAGGAGGGCGGCGATTTCTGCGCCGTAATTGCCGTGCAGCGTCGAGTCCAGCTTCTTGTAAAGGACCGGTCGTCCGACCGTGCGCAGGCGCTCCGCCACGGACCCGACCACGCGCCGCGCCTCGGTCGGGGTCGCTCCTCGCGTTCGGGTGGACACGACCAGGAGGTCGGCGGCGGGCCACGCGGACATTGGGTCCGGCGCCACCTCGACCCTCCAACCCGCCGCGAGGAAGTGCACGCCCGCGTCACAGGCGCCGGTCAGGTCGTCCGCCACCAAGGCGAATGGCGGCTTCCAGGAGATTGCATCCACGGCCCGCGCTCCCTGTCGGATCGGATTCCCTAGTTGCCGTCCTTCCTGAGCAGCCAGGCCACGGCTCGATCCGGTCGCCCGGCCGGGTCCGATGCATCGACGGTCAAGGCCGATTCCTGGCCCGCTGAGGCATAGAACGCCCGCACGGCCGCCACGCCGTCGGCCGGTTCGCCGGCCAACCACAGGCGTCCGGGCGCGCCCAGCATGAGCATGCCCGGCAGATCTCCATACTTGGCCCCTCCGGGCAGGAAGTTGACCGCGTGCAGGTCGGCCACCTGGATGAAGCGGAACCCTTGGGTATCGAGGGCGGTCCGTCGCACCGCCTCGCCGGTCTGCGTCCGGGCGGCTGCCACCCAGGGGCCTGCGCCGCCGAGCCCGACCAGATCCACCGGGCGGCCCTTGGCCTGTTCGCGCGCGAAGGCCACCAGGGCCAGCACATCGTGCGCCCGTTGCGCAAAGAGGGCGTGGTTGTATCCGAAGGTGTAGGCGGCCGATTCGCGCGGGTTCTTCACCCGGCGTGTCTTCGCCGGAGATGCCCCCTCGGCCACGAACTCGCCCTGGAACAGGAGGTCCGCGCTCACGACCGTCCGCCCCGCCTCGAGCAACCGGCGGACCTCCGCGCGCGGGCTCTGGCCGTCGCCATCGTAGAGCCCTTGCTTGCCCGCCTCATCCACCCACACGACCACGTCCCCGCTGGGCTGGGGGGGTGCCAGCAGGAGGGCGGGCAATGCTTCCTGGTGACGCGACACGCGGAGCACGCCGGCAGTGAGGCTCCATCCGCCATGATCCTGGCGGGTGGTCGCCTGGAATTCCACCGGTCCTACCTCGGCCAAGGTGCGGCCCATGACCACCTCCACCGCCGGCCCGGCCAGGTCCCGAAACGCCTCCGGCTTCGCCTGGGCGGCGCGCACTTTGCGGTCGGCGTCATCCGTCCACCACCGGAGCAAGCGCCGCTCGAACTCGGGTCCGCCGGAAGGTGCGGGGTGGGCATCGTCCCAGACCGACATTTCCGCGCGGTGGAGGCGCGTGAAATCCCGTTCCAAGACCGGCTCGGGCAGGCCGAGTTTCAGGTGTCGGTTCATCCAGGCATACATGGCGGTGCGGCTGACGTGATTATAATTGTGGCCGAAGTGCTCGCCGCGCTTGAGCATGACCATGTCCCTGGCGTCGAACAACGCGTAGACCTGCTGCAACTCCGGAAACCCCTTCGTGCTCATCTCGCGGGTCCAGTCGTCCGCGGAGGTCAATCCCTGCGGCTTGGGCGCGAACAGGGCCGCCAGCTCGACGTTGCCGGTCGCCACCCGCAAACCGCAGGCGTTCTCGCAGGTGCAGCCGCCTTGCATGGCGGTCGAGACCATCACCGCCGGAAATCCCACCCGCACTCGGGCATCGAGCGCCCCCAGGATGAACGTCTGCGTCCCACCTCCGCTCGCTCCCGTGCAGGCGATCCGCTCCGGATCGACGTCCGGCAGGCCCGCCACGAAATCGAGGGCCCGGATCGAGTTCCACGTCTGCAGGCCCATCACGCTTTGGTAATGGGATTCCGCGCGCGGGCTGAACAGCCCCCAGTTTTCGGGTGTGTTCATTTCCGGGCGTTGGGTGCGGAAGCCGTGCGCGATCTCCATCGGGATCTGTTGGCTATCGGCGTAGCCCAGCATGTCGTAGTGAAACACCACACAGCCCATCCGCGCCAACTGCACGCACCGCGCCTGCAGCACGCTGCGACCGCCTCCCTCGAATCGCTCCGCCCCCTGGGCGATCTCGCGCCGCACCCCCGCCTCTCCCTGGTCCATGAATCGCCCCTCGTTCCAGTGCCCATGCGGACACAGCACCGCCGGCACCCGCCCTGAGCGCCCGACCGGGCGATAGAGGTTCCCGGTCACCCAGAACCCGGGCAGGCTCTCGAAGCACACCTTCTCGACCGTGAATCCCTCGCGCTCGAGGCGGCCGTGCACGACCGCGTTGAGCTGGGTGCGGGCGGGTTCTGGCCACAGGCCGAGAGTCACCTGCACTTGCCGGCGCACTCGCTCCGCGCGCTTGGCCCAGGCCTCGCGCGTGGCCGGCGGTTGGAACGGAAAATACCCGTCCAAATCCTTCAGCGGCTGCAACCGGACATCCTCCGGCATCTGCCCCTGGGGTAACGAGCGCGGGGGCTGCGCCTCCAGCCCCGCCACCCACCCGGCCATTCCCACGGCCAGCAGCAGGGCCATCCTTAGGACAAGGGGTGAGAGGTCCCGCCGGATCGACGGACAGTCCGTGGCTGCTTGGAAGCGCGTGGAGAATACGCGGGCTCGGGCCCGCGATGAGTTCGTGAATGCGATCATAGCCCGGTCAAGAAGGTGAGGTGGCGCCACCATGTCATCCCCCTCCCCCCCCTGTCGAGCATCGGGTTTGCGTTGGACAGGCCCGCTGCCGAGCCCTACGCTCGCCTCATCACCCGATCTGATTGTGGGGTGATGCACGCACCATCTCCGCCCATGAAGGCCTCCGCGCCCAAGCGAACCGCGATGTCGCCCGGTCGCTTCCCCTCCTGCCCCGTCCGTGGCCTGCTCCCGGCCCTCGCTCTCATCGGCCTGAGCCTGGGCGCCGGCGCCAGCCCCCAGCAGGCCGCGCCCTCTCCCCCCGCCAACCTTGCCCTCACCGCCCATATCACCGCCAGCGGCCAGCTCAACCCCGACTATGCCCCGCAGCACGTCGCGGACGGCCACATCCCCGCCGCGGCGGGACACGACGATGTCGGTCGCGCGTGGTGCGTTCCCCAGGCCCAGGCCGCCGGCGCCCGCCTCACCTTCACCTGGCCCCAACCCGTCACGGTCGCGGAGATCGTTTACTACGGGCGCACCGCCTGGCTCTGGAACGAGAACTTCCGACGGGTCGAGGTCTCGGCCGGCCAGGAACGCCAACCCCTCGGCGAGTGGCCCCTGCAAGCCGGCCATGGGCCCCAACGACTGCGCCTCGCCCATCCCGTCGAGGTGCGGTCCCTCACGCTCACCTTCCCACGCGCCGATGACGGCCCCAACCCCGGGGCGGCGGAGATTCGCATTTACGGCGAGCCGGTGCCGGACCAAGCCCTGGGCCGATTCACCGGGACGACCCCGCCGGAAGCGGTCTCGCCCGTGCCCGAGTCTCCCGAGTTAGCCGTTCGGCTCCGGCAAGGCGAGTTGGGGTTCCGCCGCATCCTTGTGGCGCAGCGGCGGCCCATCGCCCCCTCGCATGTTTACACCTACCATTGCGAGGGCTTGCAGCCGGGGGGCGGGCTGTTCGTGCTCGACCTGGCCAGCGGTTCGCTCACCCGCCTGGTCGACGGCAGCGATGGCGTGATTCTCGATTGCGACCTTTCCTATGATGGCCGGGAGGTCGTCTTCAGTTGGATGCGCGGCCAGCAGCCGTTTCAGGTCTATCGGATGGGCGTGGACGGATCCGGGTTGCGGGCGCTGACCGCGGGGCCTTCGTTCAACTTCAACCCCTGCTGGCTCCCCGACGGGGGGATCGCCTTCCTTTCCACCCGGCGCTCCGCCTACGCTTACTGCTGGAGTTCGCCTGCCGGCATCCTCCACCGCATGAACCGCGACGGCGGCGAGGTCGCCCAACTGTCCGCCAATTACCTCAACGACTTCACCCCCAGCGTGCTCAACGACGGCCGCATCATCTACTCACGCTGGGAATACGTCGACCGACCCGCCATCCCCATCCAAAGCCTCTGGACCCTCAACCCCGACGGCACCGGCCTGCGCGTCTACTTCGGCAACCGTGTCCTCAGCCCCGCCACCTTCATGGAACCCCGCGCCATCCCAGGCAGCGACAACATCCTCTGCCTCCTCACCGCCCATAACGGCCCCTGCCGCGGCGCCGTCGGCCTGATCGACCGCCAACAGGGCGTCAACGCCCAAAACGCCATCCGCAACCTCACCCCCGAAGTCAAGATCGGCCGCGTCGAACACGGCGACGGCAACTTTGTCCGCGGCCCCTACGAAAGCGCCTTTCCCCTCGACGACCGCCACTTCCTGGTTTCGCACGACGGAACGTTGCTCCTGCGCGACTACGAGGGGACTGCGCAGTGCGTGGTCCAGGCCCGCGACCCGCAAGGCCTGGGTTACTACAACGCCCTCCCCCTCCGCCCCCGCCCCCTGCCCCCCGTCCAATCCCAGACCCTGCCCGAGGACCTGGGCGGCGATTGGGCCACGGTCTTTGTCCAGGACGTCTACGAAGGCCTCGAACCCGAAGTCGCCCGCGGCCAGATCTTGGAAATCCGCGTGGTCGAGGAAATCGCCAAACCGGTCAGCGTCAGCCCGGACCGCCGGCTTTTCGGTTTTCAGTTCCCCGTGGTGTCATGTGGGGCCACGTATGCTCCCAAGCGCATCTGGGGATCCGCCACCGTCGCCCCCGACGGCTCGGCCAGCTTCCGCGTCCCCGCCAACCGCCCCATTTACTTCATGGCCCTCGATGCCGAAGGTCGCGCCGTCCAGCGCATGCGCAGTTTCACCCACCTCCAGCCCGGCGAGACCCAGGGCTGCGTCGGCTGCCATGAACACCGCGGACGCACCCCCGCCCACGGTCTCGGGGCCCTCGCCCTCCAACGCCCCCCCCAGGACCTCGCCGCCCCCGAGTGGGGCGTCGAAGGCTTCAGTTACCTCGAAATCGTCCAACCCGTCCTCGACCGGCATTGCGTCAAATGCCACCACGCCCGCGAACACCCCCGCGGCGTTGACCTCAGCGGCGACCGCACGGATATCTTCAACGTCTCTTACGAAATCCTCGCTCGAAAAGGCACCCCCGCTGAAGACCCCCACCAGGGCGGCGCCCGCATGCCCGGCTTCAAGAACCCCTACACAAGCTGGATCCCCACTTATAACGGCACGGAAGATAACATCCTCGAGATCCGCCCCCGCGCCTGGGGTTCGCCCGCCAGCCGCCTCGCCGAACTGGTTCAGACGGGGCACCCCGATGAACACGGCCAGCCTCGAGTCGCCCTCGACACCGCCGCACGGCGGCGCCTCTACGCCTGGATCGACTGCAACGTCCCCTATTACCCCACCAGCGCCTCCCACGACCTCACCATCCCCGGCTGCCGCCAGATCTACCCCCCCGACCTCGATCGCGTCCTGGCCGAAGTCGCGGCGCGGCGCTGCGCCGGCTGCCATGACTCGGGCAAGATCCCGCGTCCGTTTTACACCCGCATCACCAACCCCCAGCTCAATCCCTTCCTCCTCGCCCCCCTGGCCCGAACCGCCGGCGGCACCGAACGTTGCGGAAAACCCGTCTTCGAAAGCACCGCCGACGTCGATTACCAACGCATCCTCGAGTCCTTCGCCCCCGCCACCCGCGCCCTGGAGGAACGCCCCCGCCTCGATACGCTCGTCAGCGACTCGGGACGCTAACCCCGCCGTCCTTTTCGGCGCCCTCGGCCGTGCGCAGAGGGTTCCGCCACCTCAAGCCGGGAAACCGGGCGAAATCGCCGTCGGTCGAGCATAAGACGCCGTTGTGCTCCATCGCCAGCGCGGCCAGGTGGGCGTCGGAGACGAGGTTGCCGGCGGCGTTGCCGCCGCGGAGCATCTGGTGGAAGAACCGCCAGTGCTGGTCCGTGGGGACGAGCAGCCGGACACAGGGCTGATCGAACCAGCTCTGGACGCGGTTGGCGGCTTCTTCGAGGGTGAGGGGGCGCTGGTGCAGGCGCGGGTTGGTGGCGATGCGGATGAAGGCGCCGAGGACCGGCCAGCAGAGGGCCACCGGATCGGTCCCGGAGAGTTGGCCGTCCCACCAAGATCGAGCGGCCGCGTGGTGGGCGGAGAGACTGTCCTCGGCGTAGAGGAGGATATTGGCGTCGACCAGGATCATGCGTGGTCTTCTCCTTCCGTCCGGGCGATCAACTCGGCGATGTCGTCGTAGCTGAACCCCTGGCGCAATCCCATGGGGCGGGGTTGGGTATGGTAGGGTTTTGCGGCGGGAGGTTGGAGCAACAGATCCAAGCCGAGGCGCAGGGCTTGGTTGACGACTTCTTTGAAGGGTTTGCCGAGTTTGGCGGCGCCGCTGCGGGCTTTGGACGCAACATCCGGATCGAGCGTCAACGTGGTTCGCATGCCAGCATCATGATGCTCGTATTGAAAGCGTCAAGACCGTAAGCCCGGGCCCAGGCCAAATAAGGTGACAGGCTCGTAGGGCCAGATAAGGTGACAGGTTCGTAGGGGCCAGATAAGGTGACAGGTTCGTAGGGAGGGCACAATCAAGGCCGGATAAGGTGACAGGTTCGTCGGGGGGGCACAGCCAGGGGTTGGGGAGGGGCAGGGGTGAGGGGAGGCGGCCTGCGTAGGCGACCGGGTGACCGGTCCGCAGGTGGGGGGACAGGATTACGACTACGATGCGCGGCTGATCGGCGATCGATCCGGCCGGCCCTTGGCCCCTCAGCCGTATCCATGCAGTTGGATCAGTCGCGCTTGCTTGATCTTCTTTCGAACTGCTCCGTCGTTCGTCGGTTACGTAGTTCGAGGCACTACACGCCCTTCTCACTCCTCGCCGTTCGAAAGAATCTGCGGCGCCATCGCTTCCCTCCCGACTGCATCGACACGGCTCACACCCGCGGTTTCCAGCCAGGCCGGTATTCCCGGCTCCAAAGCCGCGCCGCCCCCCGGTCGCCGCGGATGTGCCCGGTGGCGCGGTCCACGTTCAGGGTGCGGCCGACCCGCCAGGCGATGTTGCCCAGGTGACACAGCAAGGCGCTCCGACGGCTGTCCTCGATGGGGGCGCTGAGCGGGGTGCCCTCGCGGATGGCTTGGACGAGGTTGGCGACGTGGACGGCGTCGCCGCCCGGGCCTTTGAATTCGCGGACCAGGCCGTCCTTGAGATCCAGGAGGCGGGCTTGATTTCCGGTCAGGACCAAGGTGCCTTGTTCCCCGTAGAAGTTGACCCCGAACGAGCTGCCCTCGAACCCGTGCGGATCGCAGCTGTGGCTCTCCCACGACGCCCCGCAGGTCCCAAAGTCGAACGTGGTTAGGTAGATGTCGGGGGTCTCCTGGTCGTCCTCGAAATGGTAGCGTCGGCCGGCGCACGTCACCTGAAGGGGGTGGTCCACCCGGAGTCCCCAGCGGGCAAGGTCCAGGGCGTGGACGCCGTTGTTGGCCAGTTCGCCCCCTCCCCAGTGCCAGCGCCAGTGCCAGTTATAGTGGACGACATTATCCACGAAAGGCCTGGCGGGGGCAGGCCCTTGCCACAGGTCCCAGTCCAACCACGCCGGGATGGCGCCTGGTTGTCCGCGTCCGATGGTGCCGCGCCGGTTGGTGTACCAGGTGCGGGCGAAGCAGAGTTTGCCGAGGATCCCGCCATGCAGGGCCGCCATCGCTTCTTGGATCCAGGGCCAACTGCGGCGTTGGGTTCCCACTTGGACCAGGCGTTCGTGGCGCCGGGCGGCGGTGGCCATCCATTCGGTTTCGGCGGCGTTATGGCTGCCGGGTTTCTCGACGTAGACATGCTTGCCGGCCGCGCAGGCGAGGATGGTGGCCGGGGCATGCCAATGGTTGGGAGCGGCGATGGCGAGGACGTCGACGCTGGGATCGTCGAGGATCCGCCGGAAATCCCGGACCGTTTGGGGGCGCGTGCCCTGGCGTTGGGAGGCCGCGGCGGCCGCAGGTTCGAGCGCTCGTTCGTCCACGTCGCAGACGTAGGCGATTTCAACATCGGGTTGGGCGAGGAACGCCTCGATATGGGCGAGGCCGCGTCCGTGGACTCCCATGACGCCGATTCGGAGGCGGCGGGCGGGGCTTCCCTGGGCGGCCAGGGTGGGGAGGGGCCAGGCGGCGGCGGCGCCCGCGACGACCGCGGTGGCGAGGAACTGGCGGCGGGATGGGGAGGTGCTCATGGAGGGAAGGCTCAGACCTCGATGCCGTAGGCCTTGATCTTGTTGTAGAGAGTTTGGCGGCCGATGCCGAGGCGTTTGGCGGCCTCGAGTTTGTTGCCGTTGGTCTCGCGGAGGGTCTGGAGGATCGTGTTCCGTTCCATCCCTTCGAGCAGGGTGAGGTCGGTTTCTTCCTTGCCCCCGCGAGAGAGGGTGATGGAGAGGTCGCCGGCCGTGACCTGCATGCCTTCGCACATGAGGACGGCACGTTGGACCTCGTTCTGCAGTTGGCGGACGTTGCCGGGCCAGTCGTAACTGCGGAGGAGGTCGGCGGCCTCGGCGGTGAAGCCGCCCAGGGGACGTCCGGCCTGGGCGGCGAAGCGTTGGAGGAAGGCGGTGGCCAGCGGGAGGATGTCCTCGCGCCGTTCCCGCAAGGGCAGCAGGGCGATGGTGATGGCGCTGACGCGGTAGTAAAGGTCTTCGCGGAGTTTGCCGTCCTTGATGGCGTCCTGCACGGAGCGGTTGGTGGCGGCCACGATCCGGCAGTCGATCTTGTAGGTTGAACGCCCGCCCACTGGCCGCACTTCCTTCTCCTGCAGCACCCGCAGGAGTTTGCTCTGGGTATCGGCCGGCATCTCGGAGATTTCGTCCATGAAGAGGGTGCCGCCCTCGGCCTGGCGGAAGAAGCCCTCGCGGTCGGAGACGGCGCCGGTGAAGGCGCCTTTGACGCAGCCGAACAGCTCGCTCTCGATGAGTTCACGCGGGAGGGCGGCGCAATTGATCTTGATGATGGGGGCGCGGGCGCGGGGGCTCATCGCGTGGATGAGATCGGCGATCACTTCCTTGCCGGTGCCGCTCTCGCCCGTGATCAGGATGGAGGCGTCGCTGGGAGCCACCCGTTCGACGGTGCGGACGACGGTTTTCATGGCGGCGCTTTGGAAGACGGGGGCGGCGCCGCCGCTCATGGTGGAGAGGGCCTCGCGGAGTTTCGAGGCCTCCTGACTCAGTTGCCGGTGCTCCAGAGCGCGGTCCACGATGAGGAACAGGCTCTTGTGGTCGATCGGCTTCTGCTGGAAGTGGTAGGCGCCCCGCTTGGTCGCCTCGACCGCGGCATCGAGCGAGGCGTTCCCGGTCAGCATGATCACTTCGGTCTCCGGCCAGTTCTTCTTGATCTCGGGGAGCAGCTCGAGCCCGTCGCCGTCGGGAAGTTGCAGGTCGAGGATGACGATTTCGGGTTGCGGTCCGAGGAACGCTTCGCGGAGGGTCGCGGCGCTGTCGACTTGGGAGGTCCCGTAGCCGCCACGGGCCAGCATCGAGGTCACGATCTCCCGGATGCCGAGATCGTCGTCTACCACCAGAACTTTCGCTTTCATGTCCATGGTTTTCCCTGCGCGGCTCGCACCAGGCTGGAGAACAGCGCCTGCATGCCAGGGTAGCGGTCATAGAGGCGCTCGGGGTGAAATTGCACCGAGATCAGCCACGGCAACCCCTTCGGCTGGGCCGGATCCGGCTCCAGGGCTTCGATCACCCCGTCCTCCGCCCGCGCGCTTACCCGCAGCGTCGGGGCCACCCGATCGATGGCTTGGTGATGGGTGCTGTTCACCCCGACGCGAGCGGCGCCGAGGATCTTGGCCAACCGCGTGCCGGGCTCGATGAGAACGTCGTGGACCGGTTGGAAGCGCTGATCCAGGCGCCGGTGGTTGACCGAGCCCGGCCGCTGCGTGGGCAGGTCCACCACCAGGGTCCCCCCCAAGGCGACATTCAGGAGTTGATGACCGCGGCAGATGGCCAGGACGGGGCGCTGCTGGCGGATGGCCTCGCGCACCAGCATGCACTCGACCAGGTCGCGTTCCGGTTCGACCTGGCGCACGGTGGCCCGGAGGTCGGGTTCCAGGGAGGGCGCGTAGAGCTCCGGTTGCACGTCCTCCCCTCCGGTGAACAGGAGTCCGTCCACCCGCCCGACCAGGGTGGCGAGGGCCTCCGTGTCGGGAATCAGCGGGGCGATGCAGGGGACGCCGCCCCCGGCCAGGACGGCCAAGCCGTAGCGGTTGGAGAGGGAGACGGCATCGTCCCCCAGTTCGGAGCTGCTCTGCTCCGTGTAGGGCGTCATGAGGATGAGGGGGCGCGACGTCATCTCAACCGAGGGCGCCGGGGAAGCGCTGGCAGATCAGTTGCCGGACCCTGTGTTCTTCGGTCGGTTCCAGGAGGCGGCGTTGGACCCGGCGCTGGACGCCGTCGAGCAGTTCCAGCCAGTCCTCGAGGGGCGGGGTGGGGAGGGGTTCCCAGCGTTCGAAGCGGCCTTCGCGGACGAAGAATCGCCATTCGCGGCCGACGGTGTGGACGTAGACCTCGCGGCGTTCTCCCTCGGAGGTTCGGCGCTTCCAACTGATTTGGCCTTTGGGCATGGACTAGTTTGGGAGGTCGACGCTGGCCACGGCGAGGGCGGCGATGCCTTCTTCGCGGCCGGCGAATCCGAGGTGTTCGTTGGTGGTGACTTTGATGCCGACGCGTTTGGGATTAAGGCCCAGGGCGTGGGCGATGTTCATTTTCATGGCGCCGAGGTGGGGGGCGAGTTTGGGTTCCTGGGCGATGATGGTGGAGTCCACGTTGACGATGCGCCCTTCGTGGAAGGCGACCTGCCGCGCCGCCTCCTGGAGGAACACCTTGCTGGGCGCCCCCCGCCAGCGGGGATCGGTGTTGGGGAACCAGTGCCCGATGTCCCCCTCCCCCATCGCCCCCAACAGCGCGTCGCACAGGGCGTGCATCAAGGCATCCGCGTCCGAGTGCCCCTCCAACCCCTTGGCGTGAGGGATCTCCACCCCCCCAAGGATGAGCTTCCGCCCTTCGACGAGGCGGTGAACATCGTAGCCGATCCCTACGTGAATCATGGGCGACTATAGGAGGAGGGTGACGCCAATGTAAAATCCTAAGGTGGCCCGGCAAGTTTGGCATTGATCGGTTAGGACTGCTTGTTACGCTGCGCGGGAGTCTCCAACCACATGCCATGAACCGAGCCGCCTCCGATGTGTTCCCTCGTCCGGTCCCGGCGGCCCCCTGTCGGACCTAATGCTATGAGCGCTTCCTCCAACAACTTTCCCAAACTGCACAACGCCATGTGGCCGGGCTTGGTCGGCAAAGGCAGCCCCGGCGCCGAACCCTGCATCGACCTGGACACCATGCTCGACCTGACGGCCAAGGCCGAAGTCAATGGTGTCAAGTTCGATGGCGTCGACCTCTTCCTCTTCGATCCCCACGTCGGCATCGACAGTCCGGACGATGCCATCAAGGCGCTCGCCGACAAGATTCGCGGCAAGGGGTTCGTGGTCGGCTCGGTGGTGGCGCCCGTCTGGCCCCCCACCGGGGGCGGATCCGCCATGGGCACCGCCGAGGAACGCCAGAAATTCGTGGACGCGGTCCGCAAGGCCTGCCGCATCGCCCGCAGCCTCCGCCGACTCGGGGTTCGCCCCTACGGCGTCGTGCGCATCGATTCGGCCTGCAGCGTGACCGAATGGGACAAGGACCCGAAGGGCAACACCAAGCGGATTATCCAAACGTTCAAGGAGGCGGCCAAGGTGGCCAAGGATCAGGGCGAGAGCCTGGCGGCCGAAGGGGAGATCTGCTGGGGCGGCATGCATTCCTGGAAATACATGCTCCAGGTCCTCGAAGGCGTCGGCCAACCCAAGGTGGTGGGCTTCCAGGCGGACATGGCCCACACCCTCCTCTACGTCCTCGGGGCCAATGCCCCCGAACATCGGCTGGTCCCCGACAAGTTCCACTGGGAACCCGAGGTCTTCCACAAGGCCATGAAGAAACTCACCACCGCCCTCCGTCCGTGGACCATCGACTTCCACGTTGCCCAAAACGATGCCACCGTCAAAGGCAGCGGGTCCCACGACCAGACCGGCAAGCACTGCATGGCCACCGATCCCAACGGCAAACTCAACATCGCCCGCGACGCCGGCTACTGGATGCGCGACGGCGCCGGCAAAGTGGCCCGGAAGTTCAAGCACATCTGTTGGGACGGCTGCATGTTCCCCAACGACGTCATGATGAAACCCGAGACCTGGAACAACATCCTCGCCGCCATGATCCAGGTCCGCGAGAACCATGGCTGGAAGGGATGATCCGCCGCCGCGCACGACCCCGCGCGGCTCCCCCACCGCTCCACACTCTGTCATCAACCCGGGCCGCGCTCGTCCAGACGCGGCCGCAACCCCAAAACCACCGCAAATGAAAACCCTCAACGTCGGACTCGTCGGCTGCGGCTTCATGGGCCGCACCCACTCCAATGCCCACCGCAAGGTCGGCAACTTCTTCGACCTCGAATACCAGCCTGTCCTCAAGGCGATCTGCGACTCCAACGCGGAAAAGGCCGCGGCCCACGCCGCCACCTGGGGATTCGAGTCCATCGAAACCGACTACCGCAAACTCCTGGCGCGTGACGACATCGACCTCGTCGATATCTGCTTGCCCAATAACCTGCACGCCGAAGTCGCCATCGCCGCCGCCAAAGCCGGCAAGATGATCCTCTGCGAGAAACCCCTGGCCCGCGACGGCAAGGAAGCCGAGGGCATGGTCAAGGCCGTCGAAAAGGCGGGCGTCCCCAACTTCGTCTCCTTCAATTACCGCCGCATCCCAGCCGTCACCCTCGCCAAACAGCTCATCGACGAAGGGCGTCTGGGCAAGATCTTCCATTACCGGGCCAAGTTCCTCCAGGACTGGACCATCTCGAAGGACCTCCCCCAGGGCGGCGACGCCCTGTGGCGCCTCGACGTGAAGGTGGCGGGCTCGGGCGTGACCGGCGATCTGCTGGCGCACTGCATCGACACCGCCATCTGGCTCAACGGCAGCATCACCAGCGTCACCGCCATGACCGAGACCTTCATCAAGGAGCGCAAGAGCAACCTGACGGGGAAGGTGGAGAAGGTGGGCATTGACGACGCCTGCGCGTTTCTCTGTCGGTTTGCCAACGGCTCCCTGGCCACCTTCGAGTCCACGCGCTACGCGCGCGGCCATAAGGCGCTCTACACGCTCGAAATCAACGGCGAGCACGCCTCCATCGCCTGGGACCTGCACGACCTGCACCGCCTGCAATGGTTCGACCACAAGGACGAAGGCCGGTTGCGCGGATGGCGCTCGATCCACGTGACCGACGGCGATCATCCCTACATGAAGCGATGGTGGGTGCCCGGCCTGAACATCGGCTTCGAACACAGCTTCGTTCACCAACTGGCCGACTTCCTCACCGGCCTGTCCACCGGGAAACCCGCCGGCCCCACCTTCAGGGAAGCGCTCGAGACCCAATACATCTGCGATGCCGTCCTCAAGTCCGCCCACTCCGGCCGCTGGGAAAAGGTCAAGAAGCTGAAGTAAGGGCTAGCGAGGCGCGCCTCAGACCAGGAACCCATGCCCCTGCGCGTATCTCCGTCTGGACCCCAATTTCCACGCCTCGCTCTGTAGAATCCTTGCCGGCAGGAGGGACGGGACGAGAACTTGACTCGACTTGATCAAGTTCTGGGCGGCAAGGATTCTAGTTCGTCGTGTGTTTGATGAGGACGCTGCGGACGGAGCGCCGCGGCGTCGGGGGGACTTCGGGCCCGCAGCCTACCCGCAACAACACCTGCGGGTAGCCCTCCCGCCCCACCGCGGCGGCCACCTGCGGACGCAACTCCGCCACCTCGACCGGCTGGTTCAAAAACGACGTGCTCAGCCCGTTCGCCTGCGCGTGCAGCAGGACCGCTTCCATCGCTTGCCCCGCCCGCAACCACGCCGGCACGTCGTCCCCGTCCGTCCCCAGCACGATCAGGGCCGGCGAGTGCTGCGCGATCTCCGCATCCCGCGCCGCCTCCTGCTTTCCGCGCTTGAACGTCCGCACCCACGCCGGACCCGCAAACCCCAGCCAGTCCCGCACGCCCAAGTCGTGCGCCGGAATCCCGTCGGCCTGATGCTCCGCGTCCGTTCGCATCCACGCCGCCAGTTCCCGGCGGAACTCGGCCTGCGCCCATTGCCGGCGGTCCGCCTCGGCAACCAGCTCGCCCAGGGCACGGCGTCCCTCGTCGTCCGCCACCGCCGCCAGCCAAGCCCCCTCCTTCGCCGCCGCCTCCGCCAATTCCGCCAGGAGCGCTTCCGGAACCGGGTCCGGCCGGAACGGCTCGCGGTTGGTCCGCCGCTGGGTCAGCGCGTGGAACGACAACACGTCCTCCGAACTGGTCTCCGCATGCAGCCGGAGGGTGAGCCGGGCCAGGAGATTGGCATGCTGCGGGTCGGGCAGCAGATCCACGGCGTAACCGCGGCCGAAGTACTCCGTGGCCACGCGCAGATTGTAGAGGGCGGCCCCGCAGGCCAGGGTGAGCTCGCGATCCAGCGGATCCACCACCCGCAAGGCCCGCCTCCGATCCGCGAACAGTTCCACATCATTGACGTTGATGCGGAACAACCAAGGCTGCGTGTTGTGCGGGGACGGCGCCAGGATCGCGTAGCCCAGCAAAAACTCCAACTGGTCGCACGCAAAGTTGTCGGCCGGGAACTCCTCCGACCGAATCGCCCAGGGGTGAAGATGCGGGTTCATGAAAGGAATGAGAGGAGGATGCCATCCCAATGTGTCACCCCTCCCCAGACCGTTCAAGCCTTGAACTCGGGCAGCGACAGCTTCCACTGGATGGCCACCAACCGCAGCCCGAGGGTCAGCCCCACCCCCGCCCAGCGATGCCATCCCTGCCCCGGCTCCCAACGTTCCAGCAGCACGAAGGCGGTGCCGCCGATGACCGCGGCGGTCGCGTAGAGGTAGATCTGCTGACGGAACACGAGCGGGATTTCGCCCACCAGCACGTCGCGCAGGATGCCCCCCGCGACGCCTGTGACCACGCCCAACATCACCGCGTTGACCGGGCCGGCGCCCCACGTCAGCGCCTTGGCGGCGCCAATCACGGTGAACATGGCCAAGCCAAACGCGTCCGCCACTGCCAACGCCGGCTCCGCAACCATCCACCGGCGAGCCACCAGGAACGTCCCCAGCGCGGTCAGCAACCCGTTGATCACGAACCCCGGCTGCCCGATCCAGAAAACCGGGGTCGCCCCCAGCACCACGTCCCGCACCGTCCCGCCGCCCAAGGCCGTGACCAGGGCCAGGACCATCACTCCAAACAAGTCCACCCGCTTGTTCTTGGCGGCCAGCACGCCCGAGATGGCGCTCACCGTCACCCCGAAATGTTCGATCAGTCCCACAACCCGGTGCTGAAATACTTCATCCCCGTGTCCGGGATGCTCACCACGACCGTCCGACCCGCCATCGGTCCCCGCAGCAATTGGAGCCCGGCGGCCACGTTCGCCCCCGCCGTGTAGCCTCCGAAAATCCCCTCTACCCGCGCCAACCGACGCGTCAGCGCCGTCGCCTCCTCGTCGCTCACCGCCAGGAAACCGTCAATGTGCTCGCGATGCACCAGCTTGAGTTCCGCCCGCGCATAGCCGGCCCCCTGCAGCACGTGACGCGAACAGGTCACCAGGCAGCCCGCCAACACCTCCATCCCCTGCGGTTCGACCACGTAGCAGCGGATGGCCGGGTTATGCTCCTTGAGCGCGGCCGCGCAGCCTGCGAACGAGCCGCCCGTTCCCACCAGATCGCAAAACGCATCCACGGCCCCGCCGGTCTTGCGCAGGATGTCCGGCCCCGTGAACAGGTAGTGGGCGCGGAAGTTGGACTCCCGGTTGAACTGATCGGCCAGGAACGCGCCCCGCTCCTCGACGATCCGCCGCGCCGCCTCCTCGACCCGGTTCAAGTCGTTGCCAGAAACCAGCCCCGGCCGGCTGCCCGGGGCTTGCTCCACCAGGACCACCTCGGCGCCCATCGCCTGGGCCATCTTCACCCGCTCGGGCGAGTTCCCCGCCGACATCACGGCCACGAACGGATACCCCTTGATCGCGCACACCATGGCCAGACCATTGCCGGTGTTGCCGCTGGTGATCTCCACCACCGTCTGCCCCGGCCGCAGCAACCCCTTGCTCTCCGCATCCTCGATGATGTAACAGGCGATCAAGTCCTTCTTGGAGCCCGACGGGTTCAAGTACTCGCACTTGGCCAGCAGGCGCCCGGGCAGGCCGCAGGCCAGCCGCGAGAGTTCCACGATGGGGGTGTCGCCCACGGCGTCCAGGATGGAAGCCGCCACATGATCGGTCGGGTGTTCGGTTAACATTAGGTTTGATCTTTGCAAGGGGTCCTCTGAAAGTCCCCCCCAACCGTATGGTTATCTCGCTGCGCTTCCCCACCCGGTGCCTCCCCGCCGCCCTCCTCCTCGCCACCACCCTCGCCCTCAGTGCGGCAGAGTCCGCTCGCGTCTCCCGCGACGACCTCGACCGCATCCGCGACGAAGGTCTGAACCGTTCCGAGGTCATGGCGACCGCCCAGTATCTGACCGACGTGATCGGACCCCGCCTCACGGGTTCGCCGGCGCTGCGGCGCGCGAACGAATGGACGCGCGACCGCCTCGTCGCTTGGGGCCTGACGAACGCGCAGTTGCATGCTTGGGGCCCCTTCGGCCGTGGGTGGACGCTGGACCGTTTCCGCGCCGAATTGGTCAAGCCCGCCTGCATCCCCCTCCACGCCATCCCCCGGGCCTGGTCCCCGGGGCTCTCCGCCCCGCTGCGCGCCGAGGTCCTGCACTTCTACCCCACCAACCAGGCCCAACTCGATGCCTTCAAGGATCGCCTCGCAGGCGCCATCGTCCTGACCAGCGAGATCATCCAGATCCCGGAACCCGCCCAGCCCCTCTCGACGAGGCTGACCGACTCCGACCTCCTCGACGTCGCCAATACCAGTCCCGGCGGCCGACAGATCTTCGCCGGCGCAGCCTTTTCTGGCCGCCGGCCCGCGGGCCCTCCCGCCGCCGGCAACCCGGAAGCCGGTCCCCGCCGCCGACCCGCCGCCACTCCTCCCCAGGACGGCGAATCCCCCCGACCAGACAGCGCCGAGCGGCCCGACGAACCCGTCGCCCCCGCCTCGCCGCCCGTCTCCTCCAGCAAGCGGCTCGCCTTCCTGGCCAAGGAAAACCCGGCCCTCATCGTCAGCGCCAGCCGCCGCGGCGATAACGGCACCCTGGGGGTTTCCGCCGCCGCGCCGCTTGGCGGAGGCTTCGGTCGCGGCGCCGCCGCCTGGTCGACCAACCCGCCCGCCATGCCCCCCCAGATGGTGCTCGCGGCCGAGCAATACAACCGGCTGGCCCGTATGATCCAACAGGGCGAACGGCTCGAAATGGAGGTCGACCTGCAAGTCACGTTCCACGACGACGACCTCCAGGCCTACAACACCCTCGCCGAACTCCCTGGCTCCGATCTCCGGGATGAAATCGTCATGCTCGGCGCCCACCTGGATTCCTGGCATGGCGGCACCGGCGCCACCGACAATGCCGCCGGCGTCGCCGCGGTCATGGAAGCCGTCCGCCTCATCAAAGCCGCCGGACTCCAACCGCGCCGCACCATCCGCGTGGCCCTCTGGTCCGGCGAAGAACAAGGCCTCTACGGCTCCCGCGCCTACGTCCGCGACCAGTTCGGCTCCTTCATCAACGTCACCCTCACGGCCGAGACTCCCGCCAGCGACGGTCAACCGGCCGAGGCCACCAAACGGGAAGAACGCCGGTTGGCCGCGAAGCCCGAATACGACCGCTTCTCGGCTTACTTCAACCTCGACAACGGAGCCGGCAAAATCCGCGGCGTCTACCTCCAAAGCAACGAGGCCGTCCGCCCCCTCTTCCGCAGTTGGCTCGAACCCCTGCGCGACCTCGGCGCCACCACCCTCGCCGCCGGCAACACCGGCAGCACCGACCACATGCCCTTCGATGCCATCGGCCTCCCCGGCTTCCAGTTCATCCAGGATCCCCTCGACTACTTCTCTCGCACCCATCACACCTCGGCCGATGTTTTCGAGCGCATCCCGCCCGACGACCTCAAGCAAGCGAGCGTCGTGCTGGCGATGTTCGCCTACCAGGCCGCCATGCAGGACGAGAAACTCCCCCGCAAAGCCAACGCGCCCCAACGCTGGCCCTGATCGCCGTGAGCGGGGAGCGGGGAGCAACCCGCAGGGGGCGGGGGCCTGGGGCCTGCCGCCTGCCGTCAGGTTGTCTTCAGCCTTCACCGCGCCTTCTCACGCTCGCCGTTCGCTGCGCTGACGCCCCTCACGCCGGCTCCGCCCGGGGTTCGGTCACGCGGGGTCCCAGGTTTCCATAGCGATGATAGTCGATGCTGATGCTCTGCTCGCGCACCGCCCAGAGCATCTCGAGACGCCCCTCCGCCACCACGGGGACACTCACCACGCCCACATTGGCGCGGGCCGCCGCCAGGAGGACCTCGCCCGGGACCCGCGCCGGATGGGCATAGCGCAGCCGGTCCGTCTGCCGCCCGGCGATCGCCGCCACCAATTCCTCGTCTTCCTCCTCCACGAACTCGATGGCCCCTCCCCATTCCTGCGTCAGGGCCTCAAGCAGCGACACGGCCACGGAACTCGTGCGCCGCGGCGAGCTCACGGTGACCCGCGCGCCCGCCGCATAGGCCGCCACGGCGCGGGCGAAGATTTCGAACGGCGAGTCGTCCGCATGCACCCGCACCCGGACCGCCCGATAGGGTCGATAACGCCGCAGGTTGTCCTGCCCGAGGAGTCGGAAATGGTCGTGCGGTTGGCTGAACTCCTCGCGGCGGGCCCGGTCGGAACTGGCCACCGCGGACAGAATGCGTGTCACCTCGTCCTCCGCCAACGCCGATTCGCCCTGGGCGGCCCCGGCCACCTGCCGACGCAACCGTTCGCACAGATCCTTCAGGTTCGGATCCTCGGGGGCCGCAAACGCCGGCAGGGAGCGGTCGCGGAATTCCATGAATTGCGCCACGTAGTTCGGCCCGCCCGCCTTCATCCCGGGGCCGAACACTGATTTCCCAAACCCGCCAAACGGCTGCCGCAGCACCACCGCGCCCGTCGTCACGCGGTTCACGTAGAGATTGCCCGCCTCCAGATGTTCCAGCCAGTAGTCCCACTCCCGCTCGTCCAGGCTTTCCAGACCGCTCGTCAACCCGTAGCCCGTCTGGTTCACCCACGCCACCGCCTCGCTCAGCTTCTCGAACCGCATCACCCCCAAGACCGGCCCGAAGAACTCCGTCTGGTGCGTGAAACTCCCCGGGCGCACCCCATACTTCACCCCTGGCGACCACAGGTTGGGATTTCCCGCGCGCGGCTCCGGCATGACCGCCCATTCCTCGCCCGGCTCAAGGACCTTCAAAGCGGTTTCCAAATCCCCCGCCGGCGGGCGGATGAGCGGGCCCATCTTGGTTGCGAGATCCCACGCCGAACCCACCGCCAGACTTTCCACCGCGTCTACCAGGGTGCGGCGGAACTCGGGACTGTCATAGACCTCCGCCTCCAGCAGCAAGAGCGAGGTCGCCGAGCACTTTTGGCCACTGTGGCTGAACGCCGAGTGCAGCACGTGCTTGATCGCCTGGTCGCGATCCGATAGCGCCGTCACGATGGTCGCGTCCTTGCCGCCGGTCTCCGCGCACAGGTGCAACCGGGGCTGCGCTTCCAACATGGCCAGGGCCGTGTCCGTGCCCCCGGTCAGGATCACCGCCCCCACCCGCGGATCGCTCACCAGCGCCTTGCCCTCGCGCCCCCCCGCGCAGGGCAGGAACTGCAGCACCCGCCGTGATACCCCCGCCCGCCAAAAACACTGACAGAGCTCCCACGCCACCAACACGGTGTCCGACGCGGGCTTGAAGATCACCGTGTTCCCCGCCGCCAACGCCGCCGCCACCCCCCCGCACGGAATCGCAATCGGGAAGTTCCACGGCGATACCACCACCACCACCCCTCGGGGCCGGGCCTCCAACGTCGGCTGCCCATACCACCAACTGGCCGCCGCCCGGTAAAACTCGAGAAAATCGACCGCCTCCGAAACCTCCGGATCCGACTCCATCAGGGTCTTGCCCCCATCCGCCAACGCCGCTCCCATCAAATCCGCCCGCGCCCCCCGCACCGCCTCCGCCACCCGGCCCAACACCGCCGACCGCGCCGCCGGCGACATCTCCCGCCATCCATCCGGATCTGCCACCGCGCATTCGATCGCCCGCAGAACATCCTCCGCAGAGGCCTGCGCATGGCGGCCTGCCACCACCCCCGGACGCGAAGGATCGAGGCAGTCCCGCACCGTCCGGCCCTCGTAGACCTCTTCCCCCGCCACCACCGCCGGAATCCGCGGGGCCCGGGCCCCACACCGGTCCTGCCAGGCCTCGACAATCCGCTGGCCCCACTCGCCGTTGTGCGGCAGGGCGAAATCCGTGTCGGGCTCGTTCGCCAAACGCGCCCAGTCCCCCTCGCCTCCCACCGGCCCCCTCGCCTTCCCCCCCGCGGGCTCCGGGCCGCCGGCCGCCGGGCGCGCCGCCGCCGCGACCGGATCCCCTTCCGTCGAACCGCCCTGGGGCGGGCATTCCCGCTGGCGGTCTTGGGTTCGGCGGGGCGCCGTGGGGCACGAAGGGATGGCATCGAAGGCCTCGAGAAACTGCTGCTCCAAGCGCGTCCACTCCGGGCTCTGCACCTGGATGCGAAAGGCGTGGCGCAGGAAGTTGTCCGGCCCAGTGTTTTCGTCCAAGCGCCGGACCAGGTAGCCAATCGCGTTGATGAAGTTCTCCTTCCGACAGGCCGGGGCGTAAAGCAGGAGGTTCTGCGTGGCTTCGAAGAGGGCGCGACGCTGATGGTTGGCCATGCCCTCGAGCATCTCAAACTGCACCTGGCCCAACGCCTCCGCCTCCGCCGCCAGCACCAGCCCATAGGCCAGCTCGAAGACGTTGTGCGACGCAATCCCGACGTCCATCGCCGCCAGGTTCTCCGGCCGCATCACCTCGTGGACCATGCGACGGTAGTTTGCATCCGTCTCGATCTTCCGGCGATAGGGCGCCTGGGGCCAGCCGCGGATCGACGCCTCCACCCGCTCCATTTCCATGTTTGCCCCCTTCACCAGCCGGATGGTGATCCGCCCCCCGCCCGCGGCCACCCGCCGCCGGGCCCAAGCCCCGATCCGCTGGAGGGTCTCGAACATGTCCGGCACATAGGATTGCAGCGCGATCCCCGCCCGCGCCCCCTCCAGGCCGGAACGGTCCAGGGTGCGCATGAACGCCTCGGCCGTGAGCTCCTTGTCCCGATACTCCTCCATGTCCAAATAGACGAACTTCGGCACCGTCGTGCCGTCCGGACGCCGAAAGGTCATCCGCGCCGCCGTGCGAAACAGCCGCTCCAGGCGGTCGCACAGGACGCTCACCGTGTGCTCCCGCGCCAACGCCGAGATCTGCGAGTACAACGTCGAGATCTTGATCGAGACGACCTCGATCTCCGGCCACTGCAAGGCCTGCAAATAGGCCTGCAAACGCCGCTCCGCCTCCTGCTCGCCCAGAATGGCCTCCCCGAGGAAGTTCACGTTCATCCGCACCCCCTCCCGCGTCCGCTCCCGCAAATGATGCGTCAGCATCGGCTTTTCCCCCGGCAGAATCACGTTCGCCGTCTCCTTCTGCATGTGCTCCTTCACTAACGGCAGCGCCACCCCCGGCGCATACCCCCCAAACGACTGGAAGCCCTTCAGCAACGTCCGCTCCCACGGGTTGAAGAACCGCGGCACCCCCTGCACATCCAAGATGTGCACCAGGTGATCCACCGCCCGATGCGGATCGCTCGCCCGAAACGCCTGGTCCGTCATCTGCGCCAGCGTCGACTTGTCCGAGGGCGTCTGCAGCATCCGATCCAGCTCGGCCTGCTGACGACGCTCCGAGGGGGTCTGCAATTGCGTGGCCCGCTCCTGCAAACGCCGCGCCAGCAAGATCGCCTTCTGCACCGCCGGGGGACGCGGCGACGCCGGATCCACCGCCATCTCACCCAATAACGCCTTGATCGTCTCCACGCTGTTCATATTGATACGTGCACCCGTGAGCAGACATTGTTCAGCAACGCCGACGCGCCCGGGGGCCGGAGGCGGGACGGTCAGGTTGTCCTGCTTCCTCCCCGGGCCAGCCCTTGGTCAGGCCAGACCCATCTCCCGCTTGACCGCGGCAAATTGTTCGAGGGCGAAGGCCAGATCGTCGCGCGTATGCGCCGCCGAAACCTGCGTGCGAATCCGCGCCTTGCCCTGCGGCACCACCGGATAACTGAAGCCGATCACATAAACCCCCTGCTCCAACAGCCGCGCCGCCACCTGCTGGGCCAAGGCCGCCTCCCCCAGCAGGATCGGCACAATCGGATGCTCGCCCGGCACGATCCGCCACCCGGAGGCCGCCAGCCCGGCGCGAAAAAAGCGCGTGTTCGCCTCCAATCGATCCCGCAGCTCGGTCGACCGCTCCAGCACCGCGAGCGCGCTCAGCGTCCCTCCCACGATCGCCGGCGCCAGGGTGTTCGAAAACAAGTAGGGCCGCGAACGCTGCCGCAAATACTCGATCACCTCCCGCCGCCCGCTCGTGTAACCCCCACTCGCCCCGCCCAACGCCTTGCCCATCGTGCCCGTGACCACGTCCACCCGCCCCGCCACCCCGCAATGCTCCGGAGTGCCCCGGCCCCGCGCCCCCATGAACCCCACCGCATGCGAGTCGTCCACCATCACCATCGCCCCATAACGGTCGGCCAAGTCGCACACCGACCGCAGGTCCGCCACAATCCCGTCCATCGAAAACACCCCGTCCGTGGCGATCAGCCGGAAGCGCGCATCCGCCGCCTCCCGCAGCCGAAGCTCGAGGTCCGCCATGTCGTTGTTGCGATAGCGCAGCCGCCGCGCCTTGCAGAGCCGAATCCCATCAATGATGCTCGCGTGATTCAGCTCGTCGGAAATCACCGCGTCCTCCTCCCCCAGCAGCGTCTCGAACAACCCCCCGTTCGCGTCGAAACAGGAGGAGTAGAGAATGGTGTCGTCGGTCCCGAGAAAGGCGCTCAGCCGCTGCTCGAGTTCCTTGTGGGGGGCCTGGGTGCCGCAAATGAACCGGACGCTGGCGAGGCCGTAGCCCCAATCCGCCAAGGCGGCGGCGGCGCCCGCCCGCACCTCCGGGTGCTGGGCCAAACCGAGGTAGTTGTTCGCGCACAGGTTGAGCACGGGCGGACCCCCCGCCACCCGCACGCGCGCCGCCTGGGGCGTGCTCAGCACGCGCTCGCCCTTGTAGGTGCCGGCGGCGCGAATCCCGGCCAGTTGCCGGTCCAGATGTTCCTTGAAAGCTCCGAGCATGGGGCGTGGGGGGAAAGCGCGGTCAGCGCCAGTTCAGGATGACTTTGCCGGATTGACCCGTCTTCATGACTTCGAAGCCGCGCTCGAATTCGGTGTAGTGGTAGCGATGCGTGATCACCGGGCGAATGTCCAGGCCGCTCTGCAACATCACGGTCATCTTGTACCAGGTCTCATACATCTCCCGGCCATAGATGCCTTTGATCGTCAGCATATTGAAGATCACCTTGTTCCAGTCAATGGCCATCGCCTCCGGCGGAATCCCCAGCATGGCCACCTTGCCGCCGTGCGCCATCGCGTCCACCATGTCCCGAAAGGCCTGCGGATGCCCCGACATCTCCAGCCCCACGTCGAACCCCTCCACCATCCCCAACTCCCGCTGCACCTGCCGCAGATCGCCCCCCTGGGCCACGTTCACCACCCGCGTCGCCCCCATCCGCCGCGCCAGGTCCAGCCGAAACTCGTTCACGTCCGTCACCACCACAAACCTTGCCCCCGCGTGACGCACCACCGCCGCGGCCATCACCCCGATCGGCCCCGCCCCCGTAATCAGGACGTCCTCCCCCAGCACGTTGAAACTCAACGCGGTGTGCACCGCATTGCCGAACGGATCGAAAATCGAGGCCACCTCCCGGTCCATGCCCGGCGCATGATGCCACACGTTCGTCACCGGCAAGGCCAGATACTCGGCAAACGCGCCCGGACGATTCACCCCAATCCCCTTCGTGTCCGCACACAAGTGCCGCCGGCCTGCCATGCAGTTCCGACACCGCCCGCACACCACGTGCCCCTCCCCGCTGACCACGTCGCCCGCCGCAAAGTCCTTCACGTTGGCCCCCACCCCCACAATCTCCCCCACGAACTCGTGCCCCACCACCATCGGCACCGGAATCGTCCGCTGGGCCCAGGCATCCCATTTGTAAATGTGCAGGTCGGTCCCGCAGATGCCGGTCCGATCCACCCGGATGAGCACGTCGTTGATGCCCATGACGGGCTCGGGCACGTCGGCCAGCCACAAACCCGGTTCAGACTTGCTTTTGACGAGGGCTTTCATATCAATTCGGTATAGCAGATGTGACGTCCAGCATCCTGGATAGCCTCTATCCAGGATGCAAGACAAATTTCCAATATATCGAACACGCCGTTCGCCATGCCCAAATCCTTGCCCGCGCCTCCCCCCGCTCCCGACCCGGCCGACGCCGTGGGCAGCCACCTCTGCGAACGCATCAAGCAACTGCGCACCGAGCGCGGCTGGTCCCTCGAGGCCTTCTCCCGGGCCTGCGGCGTCAGCCGCTCCATGCTCAGCCAGATCGAACGCAACCAGGCCAACCCCACCCTCGCCGTCACCTTCCGCATCGCCCAGGCCTTCGGCATGACCCTCGGCGACCTCGTCCAAATGCCCCGCGCCACCTCCTCCATCGACGTCATCCGCGCGGAGGACCGCACCTTCCACTATCGCTCGGACCAGCACTGCCGCATCCGCACGCTCTCGCCCCTCCGCCTGGAGAAGGATGTCGAGTTCTACGAGGTGGCCCTGAGCGATGGCGGCGCCCTGCGCAGCGCCCCCCACTTCCAGGGCACCCGCGAGTTCCTCACCGTCCAAAAGGGCCGCATCCGCGTCGAGTCGGGCGAGGACGCCGAGGAACTCAGCCACGGCGACTCCGCCAGCTACCGCGCGGATGTCCCCCACGCCATCGTCAACCTGGGCAAGGGCGAGGCGATCGTCTTCCTGGTCGACATCTACCGCTAGGGTCCCCGATGCTTCCCGGCCGATCTCCATGCTGGATATCCTAAGACACTTCGGTTCGCCGATCGGGGTGGTGTGGCTGGGTTTGCTGGGCCTCACCGGGTGGTGCCTCGCCCGCCGCCGCGGGCGGATCGCCCTGCTGCCGGCCACCGCCTTCGTTCTCCTGGCCAGCATTGGCAACACGCCCCTCACCGCCCACCTCCTCGCCCGCCTCGAGCAACCCTATGTGCGGGACTCCTGGGCGAGCGTGCCGTCGGCCGACGCCGTGGTCATGCTGGGCGGCACCCACAAGCCCTCGCGTCAGGATGTGTTCGGCTTCGACCTGACCGATGCGGGCGACCGCATCCTCACGGCGGTGGAACTGGTTCGCCAGCGCAAGGCCCCCGTCCTGGTCCTGGGCAGCGGGGGCTATCGCGAGGGCGACCGCACCCTGGTGGGCGCCGCCCTCGTCGAACGTTGGTTGAACACCTGGGGGGTGCCCCGCGCCTCCATCCTCAACCTCGGCGCCTGCGCCCACACGCGGGACGAAGCGGCCCGCACCCTCGCCCTCATGCAGGAACGACGCTGGCAGCAAGTCATCCTGGTCACTTCCGCCAACCACCTGCGCCGGGCGGAGGGCGTCTTCCGGAAGACCGGCGTGGCCGTGATCCCGGTGGGGTGTGATTTCCTGGGGCACGCGGCGCTCGAGTACGAGGCGCGCTGGACGCTCTACCCGCGCACCGAGTGCTTTCAGCGCCTCAACCAGTGCGTCCACGAGTGGATCGGCTGGTATTACTATCGCCTCCGCGGCTGGGTGTGACCGGCCCCCCCATCATGTCCGATCCGACCTTGCCCCCGCCCCCCGGCCCGCGGCGTCCTCCCCTGCGCTGGTGGCCGGGCGGAATCACGGCGGCCTTGACCGCCATCCTGATCGCCGTCTACCGCCTCGTCCTCGACGTCCCTTTCCAAACCCGCAATCTGCTCACCGCGGTCACGCTGGTGGTGGCGTCGCTGGTGCTGGGCATCTGGTGGCTGTTCCTCTCCCGCGCCCCGGTCCGCCTCCGCCTCCTTAGCCTCGTCGCCGGGTGTCTCGTGCTGGGCGGATTGGCCTCCCTGTTCCGCGTGCGCGGCGTCAGCGGCGACCTCGTGCCCATCCTTGAACCACGCTGGAGCCGCCAGGCCTCGGCGCCCCCCGTGGCCGCCCCGCCGCCCGCGCCCCAGCCTGCCGCCCCCGCGGCCGCCCCGCCGGCGATGCCCGCGGCGACTCCCGCGCCGACCGCGGACCTCGATTTCCCCCAGTTCCAGGGACCGCGCCGGGATGCGGTGCTGGACGGCCCGGCGTTGGCGCGCGACTGGACCGCCCGCCCGCCGCACGTCCTCTGGCGCCAGCCCATCGGCCCGGCCTGGTCGGGATTCGCCATCGCCGGCCCCCGCGCCATCACCCAGGAACAGCGCGGCGAGGAGGAGTTGGTGACGTGTTACGACCTGGCCACGGGCCGGCGGTGGTGGGAGCACGCCGACCCGGCGCGCTATGCCACCACCATTGCCGGGGAGGGGCCGCGGTGCACCCCGACGGTCGTGGGCGATCGCGTTTACACTCTTGGAGCCACCGGTTGGCTGAATTGCCTCGACGTGGCCACCGGCCGACCACGGTGGCGGCGCGACCTGCGCCAGGATGCCGGCGTGAAGGTCCCCGAGTGGGGCTTTGCCAGTTCGCCCCTGGTGGTGGACGGGCGGGTGATCGTGAGCGCGGGGGGCGCCGAGGGACGGTCGTTACTGGCTTATCGGGCCGAAGATGGCGAGATCGCCTGGACGGGCGGCTCGCGGCCGGTGAACTACAGTTCGCCCACCCTCGTCACCCTCTTGGGCCGGCCTCAGGTCCTGATGTTCAACAGCCAGTACATCACCGCGCACGCGCCCGAGACGGGAGCCGTCTTGTGGGAGTATCCCTGGGGGCGTGGGCAGCCGCACGTGGCCTTGCCGGTGCCGGTCGGGGCGAACCAGATCGTGTTCTCGAGCGGCTATGGCGTGGGCGCCGAACTGCTCGAACTCGAAACGGCCGCCGACGGCCGCCTCGTCCCGCGCCAAGTCTGGAAATCGATCCGCCTTAAGGCCAAGTTCTCCAACTTCTTCGAGTATCAGGGCTCTCTCTTCGGTCTCGATGACGGCATCCTGGCCTGCCTCGATGCCCGCGATGGCAGCCTGCGCTGGAAGGAAGGCCGCTACGGGCATGGTCAGATGCTCCGGGTGGGCGACCTGATCCTGCTGATGGCCGAAGGCGGCGAGTTGGTGTTGTTGGAGCCCTCCCCGGAGGGCCGGCGCGAACTCGGTCGCTTCCGCGTGTTCCCAGGCAAAACCTGGAACCCGCCCGCCCTGGCCGGGACGTGGCTGCTGGTGCGCAACGACCTCGAAGTCGCCTGCCTCCGCTTGCCAGCAGACCCTAAGTCCTGAGGCAGATAGTGGCATCAGGGAACCTGCGAATCGAAGGACTGAGCCCGCACACTTCACACCCCCTTCGGAGCACCCACGGTCTGCCTACAGACCTGCGACCGTATCCCTCCCCCAACCTGAGACAACGCTTCGCTGGCATCGGTTGGGAAGTGGGCTGGGAGGGGTCGGTTCAGGGAGAACGGCTGGCGATGCCCTCGATGCTGTCGATGACACACCGAGGAATCGCGGCCTCCGATCCCATTCGCTCTCCGCGCCATCCGCATCTTCCGCGGTTGTCCAGGTCCGCGAGCCGCGGACCCAGGGACCGACAGCCACGGCGGCCTTGCCCGGATGATATCACGATGATCGGTTCGCCGACTTCAGACCGGCCGCCAGCGGGTGCCGTCCGCGAACACCGTCACCTGCCGGTAATCGCCGGTCCCCAGATCCAGTTCAATGAGCTTGGCCCCTTTGCGCACCTTCTCGCCGCCATAGCCCGCATGGCCGGTGGCCCGACCGTAAACCAAATCCAGCCTTTGCGTCCGGACGGCGTAGTCGTTCACGTGGTCGTGCCCACAGAAACACGCTCGCAGGCGGTCGTCCCCGGCCAGCGCCGGCGCGGCCTGGCCGCTTTCGCTTTCGTGGCACACGTCCTCGAAGCACAGTCCGGGAGTGGCGCCGGGACGATGCAGGGTTTTCTGTTCGAGGAGCGGGATGTGAAAAAACGCCAAGGCCGGGACCGTGGCTGACGGGGTCTGGGCCAGGCGGGTGCGGGCGGCTCGCAGCCACTCGAGTTGCCAGGCCGTCAGCCCGAAGCGATTGCTGTTGAGCAGCCACAGCCGGGCCGCCACCTGGCGGTTCGACCCGCGGTGCACGTCGATCCGGTAATCGCCGTGCGAGGCCCCGCCCCGGTAGAGCGAGCCGCGGGCGGATTCCAGCGCCGCCTGCCCCGCCGTGTAGTCGTCCAACAGATCGTGGTTGCCCCAGCAGAACGCCCACGGCACGCCCAGTTGCTCGAGGTGCGTCAGCGCATGCGCCTGCGTGGCAGCCCCGCGCCCGCCGGGATTGTCGTGCCAGAGATCGCCCGTGGTCACGACCGTGTCCGGCTGAAAGATGCGGACGTACTCGCGCCAATCCCGCTCCGTGGCTTGGTCGGCCTCCGTGCGCGTCAGTCCTTCGTTCACCCCGCAGAAGAAGTGATTGTCCGTAAACTGCAACAGGCGCAGACCGGATCGGTTCCCCAGGTCGAGCGTGGCGACGGAGGCTCCGACATCCGCGAGGCGCGTGCTGCGGCCGATCTCGGGCGGCGCGGCGGCAGACTTCGCGTCAGCCGGGGGCGTGGCCCCCGGGCAAGTCATGGAGGCCAACAGCAACGGAGCGGCATGAACAAACTCGCGGCGCGTCATCATCGGCGACAGCATGAAGGCCCCGCCAATCCCGGGCAAGTCTCCGCCGTCGCCCTCCGCCGTCGCCCTTGATCCGCGGAGAAGCCCACGGTCTTTTCATTTGGCGCGGTGTTTTAGGAGTGCTTGGAAAGGGATGCGGGGATCGTGTTGGCAGCGTTCCTGGAATTGGCGCCAGGAAGGCTCGGGGTGAAGATCTGCCTTGAGCGCAACCAGGCAGACGCGCGGGGCCGAGAGGTTGCAGTTGAGAGTGTAGTCTTTGGAGCGGGTTTTGTTCTCGCGTAGGCAGGCGACACGGACCCAGTGATTGCGACTTTCGCAGCCGCCCAGTGGCCGCGGGCCAGTTCTGCAAAGCGAAAAGGAAAAGGAAAGGTGACAGGTTCAGGGAGGAAACGTGACAGGTTCAAGAAAGGTGACAGGTTCAACGTCGAGGCTGGCCGGCTGGGCGCCAACGAGGTGACAGGTTCGCAGAGAAATTCCCGAACTAGGTGACAGGTTCGTAGAGAAATTTCGCCCGGGGGTGGCAGGGGAAGGTGATCTGGAGGTCGGCGGGTGAGGTGGAAAGCCGGCAACGGGGCCGGCAGGCGCAGGTGGCGACGCCGACA
>CAZVRY010000024.1:0-40939 GCA_964629545.1 uncultured Verrucomicrobiota bacterium
CGCGTTGCACGAAAATGGGGGCCGGAGCGGGTCTGAGGTCACGCCTCGCTAGGGTGTTGCCGAGCGACCGACCGCTTCCCAGGCAGGAAGCACGCCGGACGAAAAAAGGGTCCACGCCAGTCTGGCGCGAACCCAATAACTGCCGCGTATACCGCAGCGGGCCGCTGGTCGCACGTCAGTTCAGCCAGCCACGCCGACGGAGCAGCCCAAGGCTGATCAACCCAACCGAGAACACCAACCACGTCGCGCCAAGATCCGCGAGCGCCACCGTCGGCTCAAACACGATCGTCTCCTCCACCCCAGCAAAGTGTCCATAATAGGTCAGGCGTTGGAACATCAGGTTGACCTGATCCCCGGCTTGAACGCCAATACCCGTCAAAGAGGCTCCAGACACGAGATTCGCTGCAAAATCCGCGCCAGTATCGGTCCGGTAAAGCCCTCGCACGCCCGACCTCTCCGCGATCACCGTTCCGGACACCTCCAACCTCCACTGAGCATCCCGATCAGAGAAGAAATCAGCATCCCAAATCCGGCCACTGATCGAAACAGTTCCTGCTTCAGGAGCCGTCCATTGAATCGTCAGTACATTCCCGTAGGGCCATGAAGGAACGTGCACGGCGATATCTCCCATATGCCAGTCATGGGCGCCAGGATCTGATGTCACTCGTGTTACAGAAGCGTCCAACGTGCTCCCAGTCAGGCTCCAACCCTCAAGATCATGGATCACCGAGCCCAACGACGGTATGAGGGTCCCGTCGACCAAGTATGCCCACGCGCCATTGGGGTTGTGGACCGCGCTGAAGTCGGCCTTCAGATCAAAGGTCGTCGCCAAAGCCGGGCGACTGGAGCATGTGACGCAAGATACCACGAGGAGGGATACTAATGAACGCATCATAAGAGATTCCTGGATGTTGAACGGATAACAGGCTGGAGCATCATGAATGCCACGACTCGTTGGTAAGGATTCAACTCGCTCTGAAGTTATTGCACCTCAGAGCTATAGAGATCCATCCTCGCGTTCTGTCGAGCACTCGAGGGAGTCTCTCGCCCCCAGACATGTTAGATTCTCCTGCCATCTGCTGACTCAGTAACCCGGCCGGGACGATGCTTGTTTTCACATCGCATTCCAACGGAGTGATTTACGCTCATTCTCTCGCAACCAGAAACCTGTAAATCCTACCGACAATGCGGCGCATCTCGTTGTCTAATGAAACAACATGATCGTGTAACCTTCTCTTCACAAGCAGGTTTTGATGCTGCCACCGGCCAGCCGGAGTGTAAGGTTCACCGACAGTAGCTGAACCGGGCGAGGTGCCAAGCCGGCTGCAGCTCCGCTCCGCATCGAACCTGTCCCGACGTGCTGCTCCCGGGCCGTGGGGATAGCCGAAAGAAAGCGGAGCCGCGGTTCTTCAGGGGGCCGTCGACAAAACCCAGAGTCTCGGGTGAATGGGGTGACAGGTTGCTTATTTCGCCTCGGGGCCACCCCCTGGCCACCGCTTCCGGTCTCCCTGGGCAACATTTGCCGATCCGGGTGGTCCTGCCGCACGGCAACCCATGATTTGCAGGAGGTTATGGACCGTGGCACATCGGTTGCTCCGCTCGCTGCCCGACAACTCAATATGATCGAGGCGCTGTTCAACCAGAACAACTACATGGCGACGAAGAAGATGCTCGACGCCACCGTCCTGCGCCACGAGGCCATCGCTGGCAACCTCGCCAACCTCGAAACGCCGAACTACAAACGCCTCGATCTCGCCCAGGGTTTCTCGGCGGAACTCGGGCGTGCGATGGCCTCGCGAAGCTCTCCCCAACTGGCCTCCCTTCAACCGACCCTGGCCGTGGACCCCAACGCCGTCTCCAGCCGACGTGACGGCAACACGGTCCAACTCGAAAACGAACTCATTCAACTCAGCCAAAACTCGATGGCTCACGCCCTCGAGTCTCAACTCCTCACCGGCACTCTCCTGCGACTGAGGCTCGCCATCACCGGACGGGCCTAGGTCCTTGCTCGCATGACCCCCCTGCTTCGCCCAGCCCACCGTGGCGCCCTGCCAGGCGCGGCGCGCTGGGAGGGCGAGCCCGGAAGCCTCGTCCCCGTCTTCCTTCGCCCCTCGGGAACTTCGAATCATATCTGGAACCATGATCAATCTGCTCTCTGGCGTGGACAGCTCCGCTGCCGCGCTCAATGCCGAGCGAATCCGCATGGAGGTGGTTTCCCAGAACATCGCCAACGTCAATACGACGCGCGGCCCGGACGGCCGCCCCTACAGTCGCGAACAGGTCATCTTCGAGACGATCCTCCGCGGCCGCACTCATCCGGGGCTCGGGCCCCAAGGGGCCTCCGTGGGCGTTGCCCGGATCGAGCAGGACCCCCGCCCTCCGCGCCTGGTCTATAATCCCTCCCACCCGCATGCCGATCCCGCCACCGGCATGCTTGCCATCCCCGACATCAACGTGCACGAGGAAATGGTGGACATGCTGGTGGCCGCCCGCACCTTCGAGGCCAACCTTGCCGTCATCAAGACGTCGCGCCACCTCGCCATGCAAACCCTCATGATCGGGAAGCGATGACCCGAGCCTAGCCTGCCATGAACGCCCTCGCCTCCCTCCCCGGTCTTTCGGCCGTCCGGCCGATGCCTCTCCCGCAGGCCTTACCCGGGAATCTGGCCTCGCCCGCGCTCAGCGCGAAGGACCTCCGCGAACTGCCGTCCCCCCTCCAGATTGGCCCCTCCACCGCCGCCCCGCGCCTCGACCAGGTCAACACGAGCTCTGGTTCTTTCGACAAGGCCCTTGGCCGGTTCGTGGGCGAGGTGAATCAGAAGCAGATCCAGGCTGCGGACACCGTTCGCGGGCTCCTCAGCGGCGAGAATGTCCAACTCCACCAGGCGGTCTTGGCGATGGAGGAAGCCAGCGTCTCGTTCCAACTCATGGTCGAGGTGCGCAACAAACTCCTCGAGTCCTACCAGGAACTCATGCGCATGCAAATCTGAGCCCGGAACCTGACCTGTGACTCCCACCTTCCAAAAGAACGTCGCCCGGCTTGGCCAGCAACTCCTGGCCGTCTGGAAGCAACTCGGGCTCAACCAACGCATCACCATCGCCTTCGCCGGCGTCGCCGTGCTCGCCGGCCTCGGCAGCCTGGCCTACTGGTCCAGCAACCCCTCCTACGCCCTCCTCTTCGGCGGCCTCGATGAATCGGATGCCGCCCGCATCATCCAATCCCTCGAAGAATCCAAAACCCCGCACAAGGTCGCCAACAACGGCCACGCCATTCTCGTCCCCCAAGACCAGGTCTACAAACTCCGCATGCAGCTCGTCTCCAAGGGCGCCCTCCAAGGCCAGAGCGTCGGCCTCGAACTCTTCGATAAGCCCAACTTCGGCATCTCCGACTTCGCGCAACGCATCAACTTCATCCGCGCCATCCAGGGCGAACTCGCCCGCACCATCAGCCAGCTCGATGACGTCCAATCGGCCCGCGTCATGATTACCATGCCCGAGAACCGCCTCCTTGCGGACGCCTCCGTGAAATCGACCGCCTCCGTGTTCCTGCTGCTCAAAGGCCGCTCCTCCCTGGCGCCCGCGACCATCGAAGCCATCCGCTTCCTGGTTGCCAACGCTGTCGAAGGTCTCTCCCCCAATAACGTCGTGGTCGCCGATAACAAGGGCAAGGCCCTCGCCACCAACCAGGACGACCAGTCTCTCACCGGCCAAAGCACCAGCCAGCTCGCCGCCCGCCGCGACCTCGAACAGTATCTCGCCCGCAAGGCCGAAACGATGCTCGAACGCGTCCTCGGCCCCGGTCAGGCGGTGGTCCAGGTCGCCGCCGTCCTCAACTGGGACACCCACAACGAAACCGAGGAGAAGTACGACCCTGAGGGCTATGTTCTGCGCACCTCCACGCTGGAGGACGAGACCCTCGACAGCACCACCGGCGAGCCGACCAGCCAACCGGTTGGCACCGCCACCAATTCCAACACCACCACCAACTCTGCCGCCGGCACGAACAACTCCTCCAAGACCCGCAAGAAACGCACCAACAGCCAGTTCGAGATTAATAAGACCGTCCGCAGCCTGGCCCAAGCCGCCGGCGGCATTCAACGACTCTCCGCCGCCGTCTTCATCGCCTCCCGCTATCAAGGCTCCGGCCCCACCCGCCAACCGATCGAACGCCCCGCCCCCGAGATCGAGAACCTCCGCCGCGTGGTCATGAGCGCCATCGGCATCGAGGACAACGCCGACTCCACGAACGGCAACCACGTCACCCTCGTCGAAATGCCCTTCAACGAGGAACTCGCCCTCGAACTCAACCAGCAACTCGATCGGGACGCCCGTCTGCGCCTCTACTGGGATATTGGCCGCCAAACCCTGTTCGGCCTCCTCGGCCTCGGCGTCCTCGCCGCCTTCTGGAAACTGCTCAACCGCCCCGCCGAACCCGACCTGCTGGTCGCCTCGGCGTCCCCCGCCCACCCCCGCGCCCCCTCCGACCTCGACCACGCCGGCCACGATGGCCCCCCGCTTCCCACTCCGTTCCCGCCCCGCCGCCGAGAACCCGGCCAGGGCGTCGTCACCGTCGACATGCTGAATCAGCTCATCCGCGAGAATCCCGAAGGGGTCACCCAGGCCGTCCGCTCCTGGCTGACCCGCGGATCCAACGCCAATAACTGAGCCATGACTGCCCCCGCCGATCCCCTGTTGGCCCCCGCCGATATCGCCAACATGACCAAGGTGCAGAAGCTCTCCGCCCTCCTCATCATGCTGGGCCACGAAAGCGCCGCCCAGATCATGAAGAACCTCGACGAACACGAACTGGAGGCCGTCTGCACCGAGATGACCAAACTGACCTCCATCCCCCAACACCTCCAACTCGCCATCCTCCGCGAGTTCAGCGACGTCGCCGTGGAAGCCTCCACGGCCCTCCTCGGCGGCGTCCCCTTCACCCAAACTTCCCTCGAACGCTCGGTCGGTCTCTTCCGCGCCTCCGCCATTCTCTCCCGCGTGGCCCCTGTCCGCGCCCCAGTCCCCGCCATGCAGCAGATCATCGAGATGGAAGCTCGCCAGATCTTCAACCTGCTCAAAGTCGAACAACCCCAAACCATCGCCCTCATCCTCAGCTACCTCCCCGTCGAAAAGGGCTCCGAAGTCATCGGGCACCTCAAACCCGAACTCCGCGACCAGGTCGTGGAACGTCTCGCCACCCTCGCCCCCACCCCCATCGAGGTCGTCGAGAAGGTCGCCACCATGCTCAATACCCGCGCGGGCGGCAAGAGCCCCCGCGCCCTCCACCAAACCGGCGGCGTCAAGACCGCCGCCGAACTCCTTAATGCCATCGATAAGGGCATCAGCAAAGTCGTCCTCGCCTCCCTCGAAGAGCGCAACCCCGACCTCGGCCAGGCCATCCGCCGCAAGATGTTCACGTTCGAGGACGTCGCCCTGCTCGATAAGCCCTCCCTCCAAAAGGTCCTCCGCGAAGTCGATATGCGCGACCTCGCCATCGCCCTGAAAACCGCCAGCGACAAGCTCAAGGCCGCCTTCCTGTCCTGCCTGTCCAAACGCGCCGCGGAAACCGTCAACGAGGAAATCGCCTTCATGGGCTCCATCAAACTCCGCGAAATCGAGGCCGCCCAACAACGGATCATCGACGTCGTCCGCCAACTCGAGAGCGAAGGCGAGATCGAACTGGAAGTGTCCGCTCATGCCGCCCGCCATGAAACCGTGGCCTAGCGTGGTGTGTCGCCCATGGCCTGGGGCTTCGTGGCTCCTCGGTCACAGAGCCGTCCGGCGATGCTCCCTCGTTGCGTCTGGCCCCGGGCCATTTTGGGCGCAAGGAAACACCATCCCTTTGTGAGACACCACACCAGCTCCCTCCCGCTTCACGCCCCTCTCCGGATGGTCCAGCTCCTGGACCCCGCCACCGCGCGCACCGCCCACCCCCACCACTACCAACAGGAACTCCAAACCGCCTTCGAACGCGGACGGATCGAAGGCGAACGCGCCCTCAGCCAGCAACTGCTCCAGCAACGGTCCGAGCTGATGGAACTCCATTCCGGCGTCCTCCAAGCCCTCCAACATACCCTGCCCCAGCTCCGCCAGGAGTGCGAACACGCCCTCGTCCAACTCGCCCTCGAAGTCGCCCGTAAACTCGTCGGGGACCTCCCCCTCTCCGCCGACCTCGTCGAAGCCGCCGTCCGCCAGGCCCTCGCCCAGGTCGACCAAACCACCGACATCACCGTCCTGCTGCACCCTGACGACCTCGCTCTCCTGCGCGCCACCCAGTCCCCCCTGCTCAGCCCCCGCCCCGGTGCCCCTCCCGTGCGCCTCCAGGAAGACCCCGAGTGTTCTCGGGGCGGTTGCCTTCTCCGCACCCGCTTTGGCCTTCTCGACGCCCGCCGCGAAACCAAGTTCGAGCGCCTCCAACACGCCCTCGCCTCATGACGAACGCGCTCGACTCCACCACACTCCCGCCAGGTCGCCTGGAACTCCTCCTCCAGCGCGCCCGCTCCACCCGCGTCCACGAAAACCGGGGCCGCGTCGTCCAACTCATCGGCCTGGTTATCGAAGCCGAAGGTCCCCTCGCCGCCCTGGGCGAAGTCTGCCGCATCGAATCCAACCGTTCTCCCACTCCCACCCTCGCCGAGGTTGTTGGCTTCCGTAACCACCACGTTCTCCTCATGCCCCTGGGCGAAATCCACGGCATCCACCCCGGCAGCGAAGTCGTCGCCCTCGGCCACCCCCTCCAAATCCCCGTCAGCGACGCCCTCAAAGGGCGGGTCATCGACGGCCTCGGCCACCCCCTGGATGACCTTGGCCCGATCCACCCAGGCCACCCCGTCCAACTCAACCTCCTCCCGCCTCACCCGCTCCGGCGCCAACGCATCCGCCATCCCTTCGCCACCGGCATCAAGGCCATCGATACCTTCACCCCCTGCGGACGCGGCCAGCGCCTCGGCATCTTCGCCGGGAGCGGCGTCGGCAAATCCACGCTCCTCGGCATGATCGCCAGCCACGCCGAGGCCGATGTCAATGTCATCGCCCTCATCGGCGAACGCGGCCGCGAAGTGCGCGAGTTCCTCGAGAAAGACCTCGACGAATCCGGCCGACGGAAGTCTGTCGTGGTGACGGCCACTTCCAACCAACCCGCCCTTGCCCGCCTCCGGGGCGCGTTTCTCGCCATGGCCATCGCCGAGTTCTTCCGCGACCAAGGCCAAAACGTCCTCCTGATGATGGACTCGGTCACGCGCTTCGCGATGGCCCAGCGCGAAATCGGTCTCGCCGTGGGCGAACCCCCGGCAACCCGCGGCTACACCCCCTCGGTGTTCTCCCTCCTCCCCCAACTCCTCGAACGCGCCGGCGCCGGCGAGTCCGGCACCATCACCGGCCTCTTCACCGTCCTCGTCGAACAGGACGACATGAACGACCCCATCGCCGACGCCGTCCGCTCCATCCTCGACGGCCATATCGTCCTCAGTCGCGACCTGGCCACCGAGAACCACTACCCCGCCATCGACGTCCTCGAGAGCGTCAGCCGCCTGGTCCGCGACCTCACGTCGCCCGCCCAACTCGCCCAGGCCGGCGCCGCCCGCGAACTCCTCGCCCTCTATCGCAAGAACCAGGATCTCATCAACATCGGCGCCTATCCCGCGGGCTCCAACCCCGCCATCGACCGCGCCATTCTCCTCCACGGACCCCTGCGCCAGTTCCTCCGCCAGCCTACCGACCAAGCCTTCGCCCCAGCCCAAAGCTGGGAAGCCCTGGCTCAGACGCTGGCCACCCCCCCGCCGTCCTCCCCTAACCCCACCCCGAAAACCCCATGAAGAAATTCCGTTTCACCCTCCAAGCCCTCCTCACCGTCCGCCAACAGGCCGAACAGAAGGCCCTCGAATCCTACAGCCGCGCCCTCGCCGCCCGCCAGGAAGCCCATCAACGCCTCCTCGCCGCCAACCGCGAACTCGCCCAAGCCTCGGACGACCTCGCCCGCGAACTCGCGGAAGGCGCCCCCGCCGCCCGCGCCTCCCTCTCCCGTGCCTGGTGTCAGGTCCTCGAGACCCGGCAACAACACGCCGCCCGCAGCCTCCAGGAAGCCGAAGCCGCCCTCCAGCAGGCCCACCGCTCCATGCTCGCCACCCGCCAGGACCGCGAAGCCGTCGAGAACTTCCAAGATCAACAACATCAACGCTACGACCGCCAACTCCTCCGCGAAGAACAGAAAGTCCTCGATGACCTCGTGAGCAGCCGCTTCGTCCCCGCCGTCGCCTGGCCCGAACCCGCCCACCACCTCTGGAATTGAACCCCATGAGCAAACTCCTCCTCCTCTTCCAGTCCAAACTCGCCACCGCCATCCTCGGCGCCCTGCTGTTCCTCGGGACCATGGCCGTCCAAATCTCCACCGC
Organism: uncultured Verrucomicrobiota bacterium; assembly: GCA_964629545.1. Taxonomy (GTDB): domain Bacteria; phylum Verrucomicrobiota; class Verrucomicrobiia; order Limisphaerales; family CAZVRY01; genus CAZVRY01. The sequence continues at coordinate 8,388 of CAZVRY010000024.1, forward strand.
CCTTTCCACCACCGTCGCCCCCGCCTCCACCGCCACCCCCACCGGCTACCGGCCCTCCTCCGAGGCCATCGCGTGGGACTTCACCAACCCGGAAGTCGAACAGATGATCGATGAGCTCCGCCGTGAACGCGCCCAGGTCAAAGCCCGCGCCCAGGAGCTCGCCGAACTCGAACTGCGCATCACCACCGACCGCACCGAACTCGATACGCTCATCGCCAATGTCCGCAAACTCCAAGCCGAATTCGACGCCTCCATCCTCCGCGTCCAACAGGAGGAATCCGCCAACCTCAAAAAGCTCGCCAAAGTCTATGCCAACATGGAACCCGCCAACGCGATCGGCATCCTCAAAGAACTCGATGACTACTCCCTGGTCAAAATCCTCCTGTTCATGAAAGAACAGGAAACCGCCCCCATCCTCGAAAACCTCGCCAAACTCGGGCCCGGCGACGCCCGCCGCGCCGCCGGGCTCTCCGAATCCCTCCGCACCGCTACCGTCGCCAAAGTCGGCGCCCCCCAACCCGGCCCCACGAACCCGCCCAAGAACCAGTAACCATTGATGGATCCGTGCAGAAGCAAGCAGACACCCCTCTCCCTTTCTCCCTCTCCCCAACCTGAGACAGCGCTTTGCTGGCATCGGTTGGGGAGAGGGATGGGGTGAGGGGACGGTTCAGGGACAGTGGGAGGCGAGCCATCGCGGGTCTGCGTACGTGAGAACTCATCCAGATTACTCGTGATCCATGAATGCGTTCCCCGGCTCTCGGCCGATGCAACCCCCGATCATGGCTCCCCTCCGCTTCCCCGAAGGCAGCGTCGCCCCCGCGACCCCCGCAGAGTTGCCTCCGCCAGATGACGCCGCCTTCCCGGCCTTTGCCTCCTTCCTGCCTCCCTGCCCTCCATCCAGCGATCATCCCCACCCGCCCAAACCGTCGAACCCCGACGCCCCCTGCTGCGCTCCCGCTTCCGAATCGCCCGCCGATCCCACCGCTGCCGCGGGCATGATCGCGGCCCTCCTCGCCGCCTTGGCCTCGACCTGCCCCCCGACCCCAGCCCTCGCCCACTCCGCAACCCCTTCCGACGAGGCCACCCAGCGAGGCTGTGGGGAGGGAGAAGGAACGGGGGAGAACCGGCATGCAGGGGTGGGACTATCCGGGCCGGCTGCGCCTGTCCCCTCTCCCGTTCCCTCTCCCGTCCCTGATGCCCCGAGCGCAGGCCAGTTGACCACACTATGCTCGCCGGCGGATGTTTCCGAAGGCTCCGACGAACCTGGGGTCCCGATGCCCGCGGGGCCTCCTCGATCTTCGGGACGCGTGAACGCGGATCATGTTCTGGTCCAACAGGATCAAGGTGGGGACGCCAAGGGCAACGCTCCTCCCCGCTTCTCCCTCGAAACCGGCGGCATACCCCTTGCTGAGAGCACTCAGCCCATGAAGGCGACCCTGGTTCCAGAGCAAATTGCCGAGGCCGGCGAGAAAAACTTGCCGGGCCCACTCGCCGCCCGGGTCGAAACTGCCGGACCCCCTCGCGCTGCCTGCGCGGATGTCTCCGGCGTGCTGGGCCCTGGTGCGCAGGTGGCGCCCGTGCTCACCGCCGCCGAACGCAGCGTGGGGGCCGAGCCATCCCCGGGCACCCATTCCGCCACGCTGGTGGAACGGATCGCTCACATCGTCGCCACCGAGACCACGATCCTGCGCAGCCACCGCGCGACCTCCCTTGCCGTCGTTCTCCACCCCGACCCGCACACCGAACTCCTCCTTCAAGTGCGCCAACGCGAGGGCCACCTCGAGGCCACCGTCCGCTGTGAACGGGGCGACTTCACCGCTTTGCACGCCGGTTGGACCGAACTTCAGGAGCGCCTGGCTCGACAGGAAGTCCGCCTGCTGAACCTTCGCACGGCCGAGCACGAACCTGCCCCTGGCCAGTTCAGCCACTCGGACGCCTCCCATGCTGGAGGCTCGGAGGCGCGCTCCCGCCGTTCGCTCCCTGATGCTCCCGAGCAGGAGTCGGGGTGGGCCCGCCGTCCCCCTGCTCGACCTCAGTCCACCTTGCACAGCCCCGCTCGCCCCGGCGCCCGGGGCTGGGAAACCTGGGCCTAACACCGTTATGTCCGCCCCCATCCAATCCGCCACCAGCACCGCGGTATCGAACTTTGGGACCGTCAGCCGGATCCCCTCTCGGGTGCTCGGCCAGGACGACTTTCTGAAGCTTCTCATGGTCCAGATGACCTCCCAGGACCCCCTTAATCCCAAGAAGGACACGGATTTCATCGCCCAAATGGCCCAGTTCAGCGCCCTCGAACAGTCCCGCAGCACGCAGTCCGAGATGGCGAAGATGCGCGCCGAACAACAGGTCCTTCAAGCCAACGCCCTCATCGGACGCCTCGTCACCCTCCAGGATACCCCCAATACCCTCGTCGCCGGCCCCGTCGACGCCGTCCGCCTCGTTGGCGGCGCCCCCCAGCTCGTCGTCGCCGGCTCGACCTACGATCTCTCCCAACTCCTCGCCATCAACCAACTGCCAGCCAACGCCGGGAGGACAACCGGACCCACCCCAGCCGTCCGCGTCGCCATCCCCGCCCAAACCTCCAACCCGGTCGCCACCGAATAAACCATGCTCCGATCCCTCAATACCGCCGTCAGCGGTCTGCGCCAGTTCCAGGACGAAATGGACGTCATCGGGAACAACATCGCCAACGTCAACACCACGGGCTACAAGGCCGCCCGCGTCCAATTCGAGGACACCTTCAGCCAAACCCTCCGCGGCTCCAGCCCCGCCCTGGGCAACCATAGCAGCGTCACCGCGATGCAGGTCGGCTCCGGGGTCGCCATCGGGTCCATCCAAAACCTCCATACCCAGGGCGCCATCAACCGCACCGGCGTCGATACCGACCTCGCGATCTCCGGCAACGGGTTCTTCGTGGTCCGAGATACCGTCAGTGGCGCCCAGTTCGCCACGCGCGCGGGCGAATTCCGGACCGACGAAAGCGGCTACCTGGTCAACCCCGCCGGTCTCCGCGTCCAAGGCTATGCCGACTCCGGCCTCTCCACCCTCGGCGACATCAAGATCGATGGCGACGGTCGTCCCTCCACCGCCAGTCCCACCGCCGCCCTCGTCAACTTCAGCATCGACAGCGAAGGCCGCGTGAACGTGAAGCTCTCCGACGGCACCCAATACGTGCGCGGGCGCATCCTGCTCCAACACTTCCGCGACACGTCGGTCCTGACCAAGGAAGGGGGCAGCCTCTACTCCGGCCTGAATATCGCCGGCCCGCTCGACTGGGCCTCCACCCCGGGCGTTCCCGGCGCCAACGGCGTCGGCAGGATCCAGGCCGGCGCCATCGAGATGTCCAACGTCGACCTGGCCAACGAGTTCACCACGCTCATCACCACCCAGCGCGCCTACCAGGCCAGCGCCCGCATGATCACCACCAGCGATGACATGCTCCAGGAAGTCGTCAACCTGAAGCGCTAACCCCGCCCAACCTCCCGCCGGCTATGGCCAACGAATCCCCCGACCCCAAGAACGCCCCCCCCGCTGCCCCTTCCAGCGGCGGCTTGGCCGCCTGGCTCCCACTCCTTCTCGCGATCGTCCTCATGCCGGCCCTCGCGTGGGCCACCACGCAGTTCCTCCTTCTCCCCAAGCTCCAGGCCGCGCTCGGCAACCAGGCGCCCGCCGCCGGCGGGTCCCCCGCCTCCGGCGGCGAGCACGAGGCCAACCCGGCCGGAGGCCACGAGGCCGCCACCGCCGCCGCCAAAGGTCATGGCGCAACCAAGAAACCGCGCCAGACCTACCCCATGTCCAAGGTCATCGTGAACCTCTCGGGCAGCCTCGGCACCCGCTACCTCATGACCTCCGTCACCCTCGTGGGCGATAGCCCCGATTTCAAAACCGCCATCGAGGAGAATCGCGACAAACTCCTTGATGTCGCCAATGGCACCCTCGCGAGCAAGACCATCAACGACATCGAACGACCCGGCGCCCGCAACCAGATTCGCGCCGAACTCATCGCCGTCTTCAACAACGCCCTCGGCGCCGCCATCGTGCAGGAGATCTATTTCACTGAGTTCGCCATCCAGTAACCCCCGGGCCGCCCGCCATGCCTGCCTCCCCTCACCCTTCCCCCGCCCCTGCCGAACCCACGCCGCTCCCCACCCCCAGCCCCGACCCCACCCCCCAGGCCGCCCATATCGTCAGCCCCCCACGCCGCGGCCAAACCCGCCCGAGCCCCAAGGACGTCAAAGCCTTCGACTTCCGCCGCCCCGCCTTCCTTTCGCCGCGCGAACTCCGCAAGCTCCGCCAGCGCCACGAGGAGTTCGCCAGCGCCCTCAGCGCCCGGCTCTCGATCTACCTCCGGCTGGAGTTCAGCCTGCAGATCTCCGACCTCCAACCGCTCAGCTACGCCGCCTTCACCGATAGCCTCCCCGACCGCACTCACCTCTGCCTCTTCAAACTCGAACCCCTCCGCGGCATCGGCATCCTCGAACTCCATCCCCGCCTCGGCCTCACCATCATCGACCGACTCCTCGGCGGCCCCGCCCAACCCTTCAACCCGGAACGCGACTTCAGCGAGATCGAACTCGCCCTCCTCAACCAGGCCCTCCTGATCGTCCTTTCCGAATGGTCCAGCCTCTGGAACGAGATCCTCAGCCTCCAACCCTCCCTCCTCGGCCACGAAACCAACGCCCGCTTCCTCCAGGTCGCGCCCCACGACACCCCCATGCTCGTCCTCAGCATGGAAGCGCGCCTGGGCGAGTGCCTTGAACAGATCCAACTCGCCCTCCCCGGCTACACGCTCGAGCCCCTGCTCAGCAAACTCGGCGCCTCCATCGAACCCGAGGCCTCCCCCGAGCCCGCCGCCGCCCCCGCCGCCGCCCGCTGGAACCACCAGTACGACGACCTCAAGATCCCCCTCACCGCCTCCTGGTTGGACCTCGAACTCACCGCTGGAGAACTCGCCCGGCTGCAAGCCGGCGACTTCCTCGAACTCGACCCCCATTGCGCCCAGCGGGTCTCCATTCGCATCTCTGGACAACCCCGCTTCGCCGGTCGCCTCGGCAGCGTCAACGGACGCTGGGCGGTCGAAGTCCAGGAAGCCCTGAAGCCCTGACCCCCTCCCCATGGAAGCCCCCACCCATTCCCCCGCCAACCTCGACGTCCTCCTCGACGTCCCCGTCAAAGTTACCGTCGAACTCGGGTCCTGCCTCCTCCCCATGCGCGAGGTCCTCGAGTTCGGCCCAGGCTCCGTCATCCAACTCGACAAGCCCGTCGAAGCCCCCGTCGACCTCTACGTCAACCAGAAACGCATCGCCTGCGGCGAAGTCGTCGTCGTGGAAGACCGCCTGGGCATCCGCATCACCCGCATGATCGGCAGCCAAGGCTGACGGCCGCCCCCAGCCATGAACCCCGACGGCGCCCGGTCCCTCCCCCGATCGCTCCTCCCCCGCGCACGGTGCGCCCTTCTCCTCCCCCTTCTCCTCACCCTCTCCGCCTCCGCCGCCACGCTCACCAACGCCCCGGTGCTCCCCCACGCCGCCTCTGACCTCGGCGCCTCCCTTCTCCGCACCCTCGGGGCTCTCGCCATGGTCATCGCCCTCTTCCTCGGTGGCGCATGGCTGTTCCGCAACTGGCAACGCCTCGCCCTTCGCCCGGGACAAAACCCCCAACTGCACGTCCTCGAGGTCCGTCACCTCGGCCAACGCCATGCCCTCTACGTCGTCGGCTACCACGACCAGCGCATGCTCCTGGCCGCCTCGCCCACCGGGGTCTCCCTCGTGTCCCACCTCCCCCACGGCGAACCGCTCTCGCCCCCGATGCCCGCCGCTCCCACCTCCGCCACGCCCGTTGCCGATTTCACCGCTGCCCTCCAACAGGCGCTCCAGGTCCGATCCCAGCCCTGACCCGTGAACGCCGAGTGTCCATCCCCTTCGCCCTTGCGCCTCTGGCCGGCCCTGCTGCTGGTGGTCCTGCCGTGCCTCCCCCTCGCCGCCGCACCCTCCTCCGCCCCCACCGTCAACCTCAACCTCGGTCTCAACCCCCTCACCGGCCCTCAGGACGTCGATGTCGGTCTCCGCGTCCTCTTCGCCCTCACCATCCTCACCCTTGCGCCCTCGATCATCCTGCTGATGACGTCGTTCATGCGGATCGCCATCGTCCTGTCGTTCGTTCGCTCCGCGCTCTCCCTTCACGGTACCCCGGCCAACCAGGTGATCATCGGCCTGGCGCTCTTCCTGACCCTCTTCATCATGGGTCCCGTGTGGGACCAGATCGATGCCCACGCCCTCGCCCCCTATCGGTCGAGTCAGATCACCAGCCAGGAGGCCCTGGCGCGGGCGGCCGGGCCGATCAAGGATTTCATGATGAAGCAGGCGCGGCCCAAGGACGTTGAACTGTTCGTGGCCCTCGCCCGCCTCGGCCCCACCGCGCCCCAGGATCTTCCGCTTAAAGTGGTCATCCCCGGCTTCATCATCAGCGAACTGCGCACGGCCTTTCAAATGGGCTTCCTCCTGTTCGTCCCTTTCATTCTCATCGACCTCATCGTTGCCACCGTCCTCATGAGCATGGGCATGATGATGATGCCCCCCGTCACGGTGTCGCTGCCGCTCAAGATCCTGCTCTTCGTGCTGGTCGATGGCTGGCGCCTGGTCGTCGAGTCCGTGGTCAAGAGTTTCGCCACCTGAACCCCATGAACAACGAATTCGCCATCGAACTGCTCAAGGCGACCATGTTCCAGGCCGTCGCCCTCGCCTCCCCCATCCTCACCGCCGCCCTCGCCATCGGCCTCGCGGTCAGCCTTTTCCAAGCAGTCACCTCCATCCACGAGCAGACCCTGACCTTCGTCCCCAAAGCCCTCGGGATCGTCTCCGTCCTCGTCGTCATCCTCCCCTGGTTCGTGCGCACCCTGGTCGAGTTCACGACCGAACTGATCAACCGGATGCCTTCCATGGTCCGGTGAGGCCATGAATGGACTTCGACCTCAACAACTGGCTCCTCGTGTTCCTGCGCGCCAGCGCGCTCCTCGTTGTTTTCCCCCTGTTCTCCGGTCCTAATATTCCCCGGCCCATTCGCCTGGCCCTGGCGGCTGCCCTGGCCGCCCTCGTCGCCCCGCTGCTCCCTCCGGCCGCCGTCCCTGCGGACAGCCTGCTCGCCACCGTCCTCCTCATGAGCCGCGAGGTGTTCGTCGGCCTGTTCCTTGGCTTCATCACCCGCCTGGTCTTCTTCGGGGTGGACCTCGCTGGCGGCCTCATCTCCACCGAAATGGGACTGAGCCTGCCCAGCAACATGGACCCGCTCGGCACGGGCGCCCAAACCCAAATCGGCTTCGCCCTCTACCTCCTCACCGGTTGCCTCTGGTTTTGCGCCGACCTCCACCACGTCGTGGTCGTCGCCTTCGAACGGACCTACCGATTCCTCCCCATCGGGGCCGCCCAGGTCCGCGAGCCTGCCGTCCTCGACCTCATCGCCCGCTCCGGTCACCTCTTCTCCTTCGCCCTCCTGCTGGCCGCCCCCATCCTGGCCACCTCGTTCATCATCATGCTCGTCTTCTCGGTTCTCGGACGTGCCATCCCTCAGATGAACGTCTTCACGGAGAGCTTTTCCATCCGCATCCTCGCGGGTCTCTCCGTTCTGGGCCTCACCACCCACCTCCTCGCGACTCATATCGCCAACGCGCTGCGACGGCTGCCCGAGGATCTCCTCCGGGTGGCGCAACTCCTTGGGGCCCCATGAGCGAACAGGTTGGCGAGAAGACCGAACTGCCGACCCAGCGTCGGCTCGAAGAGGCCTGGAACAAGGGCCAATTCGCCCGCAGCGGTGAAGTCCAAACCGTTTTCGTCCTCATGGCCGGGCTTCTCGCCCTCTTCATGACCGGCCCCTCCCTCTGGCAGAAACTCGCCCGCGACATGGGCGCCACCTTCGCCCACCTCCACGAGATCGACATCGAGTTCGACACCCTCCAGCGGCACTTCGTCCAGGCTGTCCTGCTCCTCGCCACCTGCGTCACCCCCGTCGTTGCCGCCACCACCCTGAGCGGCCTGCTCGCCGGGGGCCTCCAAAGCCGCTTCCGCACCGCCTCCGAAGCCCTCGCCGTCGACTGGCAGCGCATCAGCCCCGTCAACGGCTTCAAGCGGATCTTCAGCCTCCAATCCCTCGTCCCCACTACCATCGGAATCCTCAAGCTCACCATCGTGAGCGCCCTCACCTACGGCGTCGTCAAAGACGTCCTCTCCGACCCCATCTTTTTCACCGTGGTCGATCTGAACAGAATTGCCGCCTTCATGGCAGAATCTTCCTTTCGGATTTTCCTTCGAGTTGGGTTCGCCCTCGCCCTGCTCGCGGCCGCCGACTACGGCTACCAGCTCTACAAGACTCACCGGGACATGATGATGACGCGCCAGGAGGTCACCGACGAACAGAAGAACCAGGAGGGCAATCCCCAGGTCAAGGCCGCGCGGCGCCGCCGCCGTCAGACGGCCACCAAGCGGAAGATGCTCGCCGAAGTGCCTCAGGCCGACGTGGTTCTCACCAATCCCACCCACCTCGCCGTCGCCCTCCGCTACGACCGCAACCAGATGTCCGCACCCCGGGTGGTGGCCAAGGGCTCCCGGCTCAACGCCCTCCAGATCCGCGACCTCGCCCGCGCCCACCAGGTCCCGATCATCGAGAACAAGCCCCTCGCTCGCCTCCTGTTCCGCCATGTGAAGGTCGGTGGCGAGGTTCCTGCTCAGCTCTACGCCGCCGTGGCCGAGATCCTTGCCTACGTCTACCGGATCAACGCCTACCGCTATTACCGGCAACCAACGTCGGCCTGACATGGCAGCACCCAAGTCGAACCTGGCCCGTCTCCTCGCCAACGGAGACCTCTTCCTCACACTGGGCCTGTTCGGGACCATCCTCCTGATGATCCTGCCCGTCCGGCCCTTCCTGCTGGATGGGCTCCTGGCCATCAGTATCGCCATCTCCCTCCTCGTCCTCCTCGTCATCCTCTACATCCGGGAACCCGCCGACTTCACCAGTTTCCCCACCCTTCTCCTCTTCGTCACCCTCTTCCGGCTTGCCCTCAATATCGCCTCCACCCGCCTCATCCTCCTTGACGGCTACGCCGGCCATATCATCGAAGCCTTCGGCACCTTCGTCGTCCGCGGCAACTACGTCGTCGGCCTCGTCGTCTTCCTCATCCTCGTCGTCATCAACTTCGTCGTCATCACCAAAGGCGCCGGCCGCATCGCCGAAGTCGCCGCCCGCTTCACCCTCGATGCCATGCCGGGGAAACAGATGGCCATCGACGCCGACCTCAACGCCGGGCTCATCGACGAATCCGAAGCCCGACGCCGGCGCAAACGCGTCGAACAGGAATCCGACTTCTACGGCGCCATGGACGGGGCCAGCAAGTTCGTCCGTGGCGACGCCATCGCCGGCATCCTCATCACGCTCATCAATATCATCGGCGGCTTCGCCATCGGCATCCTCCAAAAGGGCATGACCGTCACGGACTCCCTCCAGCGGTTCACCATCCTCTCCATCGGCGACGGTCTCGTCTCCCAAATCCCCGCCCTCGTCACCTCCACCGCCGCCGGCATCCTGGTCACCCGCGCCGCCTCCAAAGACAATCTCGGGCGCGAGGTCAGCCAACAACTCCTCCTCTTCCCGCGCGCTCTCACCCTGCTCACCGTGATGCTCGGAACCTTGGCCCTGGTCCCAGGCCTGCCCACCACCCCCTTCCTCACCCTCGCCCTCCTCACCGGCTTCATGGCCCGTGCCATCAAAACCGACGCCCCCGGCCTCGGCCTGGCCCCCGCCCACGCCACCCCCGCTCCCGACGACCGCGCCCCCGACGCTCCCGCTCCCGGAGGCGCCCACCCCAAACCCGCCCCCGCCGCCACCGAACCCCTCGAATCCCTCCTCGCCATCGACGCCCTCCAAATCGAGCTCGGGTTCGGCCTCGTCTGCCTCGCCGATACCCGCAAGGGCGGCGACCTCCTGGAACGCGTCACCGGGGTGCGCAAGACCTTCGCCCAGGAGATGGGCGTCATCGTCCCCCCCATCCGCCTCCGCGACAACCTCCAGCTCGAAGCCAACCAATACCGCTTTCTCCTCAAAGGCCTGCCCGTCGCCCAAGGGGAGCTCATGCCCAACCACTGGCTGGCCATGAACGCCACCCACTCCAGGACCCAACTCAAGGGAGTGCCCACCGTCGAACCCGTCTTCAAACTCCCCGCCACGTGGATCACCGACGTCGAGCGGAAGAACGCCGAAATCGGCGGCTACACGGTCGTCGACGCCGCCTCGGTCCTGGTCACGCACCTCTCCGAGACCATCCGCCGCCATGCCCACGACATCCTCTGCCGCCAGGACGTTCAGATCCTCCTCGATACCCTCAAACAAACCCATCCCACCGTCGTCAGCGAACTCATCCCCAACCTCCTCTCCGTCGGCCAGGTCCAACGCGTCCTCCAAAACCTCCTCGCCGAAGGCATCTCCATCCGCAACCTCGCCACCATCCTGGAAAAAGTCAGCGACTACGCCACGCTGTCCAAGAACCCGGACGAGCTGTCCGAGTGCGCCCGCCGGGCCCTCGGCTCCCAGATCGCCAAGGCCTTCGTCGACCCCGCCGGACGCCTCCGGGTCATCACCCTCGACCCGCGCCTCGAGCAGCAAATCGCCCAGGGCGTCCGGCAGTCCCCCAACGAGCTTTCCCTCGTCATGGAACCTCGCCTCGCCAAACACGTGGTCGATACCCTCTCCCAACGCATGCAGCAGTTCCTCGCCGAAGGCCTCCCCCCCGTGATCCTCTGCGCCCCCCAAATCCGCCTCCCCTTCCGCCGGTTCTTCGAGGCCACCTTCAGCGACCTCGCCGTCCTCGCCTACAACGAAATCCCCCCTCGCGTCGAAGTCCAACATGCCGGCGTCGTCGCCTGCCCCGAATAACCCCCCATGAAAGTCGTCACCTTCATCGCCGAATCCGTCCCCGACGCGGTCACCCAAATCCGGGGCCAACTCGGGGCCGATGCCGTGGTCCTCAACGTCCGGCAACTGCCCGCCGACGGACTCTCCAAGCTCTGGAAACGCCCCCGCATCGAGGTGCTCGCCTGCAAACCCGACCCCGCGCCTCTGGCCGAACCCTCCTCCGTGACGGAACTCCGCGAAGACCTCGAAGCCATCAAACAACACCTCCCGCGCCCCCAGCCGCTGTCCACGCCCGCCGAACGCCCCCGGTTTTCCCCCTCCCCTGACGCTCCCGCCACCGAGCAGGCCCGCCCCTCCTGGCGCGTCGCCGACGTCCTCACCGATTCCGGCCTCCTCCCCGTCCACGCCCAACGGGCCGTCGATGAACTCCGCGCCCAGCACGGCGACGTCCCCCCCATTTCGCTCGCCGCCGAGATCGCCCTCGCACGCGGGGCTCTTTCCTCCCTCTGGCGCCCCGCCCCCGTCGTCAACGACAGCGGCACCCCCCACGTCTTCCTCGGCGCCCCCGGCTCCGGCAAGACGACCCTCCTCTGCAAGTGGCTGGCCCAGACTGTCCTCATGGAAGCCCGCCCTGCCCAAGTCTGGCGCCTCGATGCCAACGCCGCCAATATGGCCGAAGCCCTCTCCGTCTACGGCGAAATCCTCGGGATCCCCGTCGAACGCACCTGGTCCGGCCCCGATAGCGTGGCCCGGTTCGCCCGCGCGTTCATCGACCTCCCAGGCGTGGACTGGCGCGACGCTGCCGTCCTCCGGGACCTTCGCGACCGTCTCCAATGCCTCGGCCCCACCCACCTCCACCTCGTCCTCAACGCGGCCTACGAAACTCCCGTCCTCCTTCAACAGGTCCGCGCCTTCTCCACCCTTCCCCTCAACAGCCTCATCCTCACCCACCTCGACGAGGAACCCCGCTGGGGCAAAGCCTGGAACCTCGTCCTCGGCACAAATCTCCCCGTCCGCTTCCTCGGGGCCGGGCAAAATGTGCCCGGCGTCTTCTGGGCGGCCTCGGCCGAGAAGATCCTCAGTCGCCAGTTCCCCTTGTAAACCAACTGGTTGCCAACGGGACACCCGATCGCCAACCCCGGTGGCAAACCTCCTGCTAAACCCCCTCTCAGCGGTCCAGCTCCTATGAAGCAACTCATGATTCTCGGCGGTCTCACAGGGTTCCTCATCGGCGTCGGCTTCGGTTGGCTCAACCAAAGCCCCTGGCCCAATATCGTCTGGCGAGCCCTCATCGTGACCTACGCCGCCGCCCTCCTCATGCGCTGGTGGGGGCAACTCTGGATCCGCGGCCTCCGCGAATCCCAACGCCCACTCCCCTCCTCCCCCGACGATTCCGCCGCTCCCGCGGCCACCCCCGCCCCAGCCAAGTAACGACGTAACGTATGACCACCCCAACCCTCTGCGAACTGGACCCCGCCACCGAGCCGGCGGAACGGCACGTCAACCCCCAGGAACTCTGGAAACATTACGCCAAACAAGGCCACGGCAGCCCCACCGAAAACGAGCTCATCCGCCAATACCTCCCTCTCGTCAAAACCGTCGTCGGCCGCCTCGCCATGACCCTGCCCGCCCACGTCGACCCCGATGACCTCCATAGCGCCGGCCTCGTCGGACTCCTTAACGCCGTCCGCCGCTTCGACCCCAAGAGCGGCGCCTCCTTCGAAACCTACGCCCGCCTCCGCATCCGGGGCGCCGTCTTCGACGAACTCCGCCGACTCGATTGGGTCCCACGCTCCATCCACGATAAGGCCCGCCGCGTCGAGGAAGTGGTCCGTCGGCTCGAACAGGAGAAGGGCCGCGTCCCCTCCGAACCCGAGATCGCCCAAGCCCTCCACCTTTCCCTGGACGATTACCGCCATCTCGTCGAGCAGATCCGCCCCGCCAGCTTCGTCTGCCTGGACGCCGCCCGCGGCCACGACAACGAGGACGGCGCCCCGCAGTACGAGGCCGTGGTCGATGCCTCGCAGACGGATCCCGGGCAGGGCGTGATGCGCCGCGAACTGGCCCGCCTGATCGCCGATCGCCTCGAACAACTCCCCGAAATGCAGCGCAAAGTCCTCGCCCTTTATTACTTCGAAGACCTCCGCCTCCGCGAAATCGCCGAGGTCTTCGGGGTCACCGAATCCCGCATCTGCCAAATCCACACCCAAGCCATCATGGCCATCCGGAGCTTCCTCCACAAACACGACGCCACCCCGGCGTAACCCTCTCCCCCACCTGCACTTCAACCCCTAGCCTGCCTGCCCCATGATCGTCCTCGTCGGCGCCTTCATCGTCCTCGCCTCCGTCCTCGGCGGCTTCATGATGGCCGGCGGGCACGTCGGCGCCCTCCTCCACCTTTCTGAGTTCGTCGTCATCGGCGGCTCCGCCCTCGGCGCCCTCATCATCATGTCCCCCAAGAAGGTCATGATCGACATGATCAAGCAGGTGCTCGGCGCCATCAAAGGGACCCCCTTCAACCGCAAGGCCTACGAGGAACTCTTCAAGGCTCTCTACGAACTGTTCATGCTCGGCCGCCGCAACGGCATGATCGCCCTCGAAGAACACGTCCTCACCCCCGAATCCAGCTCCATCTTCACCAAATACCCGACCTTCCTCAGAAACCACCACGCCCTCGAATTCCTCTGCTCCGGTCTCCGCCCGATCATCGACGGCAAAGTCAAACCCGACCAGCTCAAGATGCTCCTCGAGATCGAACTCGAGGCCAAAGAAGACGAACACCATCAACCCGTCTCCGTCCTCACCAAGACCGCCGACGCCATGCCCGGCTTCGGCATCGTCGCCGCCGTCCTCGGCATCGTCATCACCATGGGCGCCATCTCCGGCCCCATCGAGGAAATCGGCCATAAAGTCGCCGCCGCCCTCGTCGGCACCTTCCTCGGGATCCTCATGTCCTACGGGTTCCTCAACCCCCTCGCCGTCAACCTCGAATTCCTCGGCGCCTCCGAACTCACCTACTCCCGCTGCATCGCCTCCTCCGTCATCGGCTTCGCCAACGGCATGGCCCCCATCATGGCCGTCGAAGTCGCCCGCCGCAGCCTCCCCAGTGACGTCCGCCCCGGGGCCGATGAACTCGAAATCATGCTCAAGGAAATCGGCAAGGCTGCCAAAGGCTGACCCCTAACCCCACATGAGCAAGAAAGGTCATGGCCACCACGGCGGCGCTTGGAAGGTCGCTTACGCCGACTTCGTCACCGCCATGATGGCCCTCTTCCTCACCCTCTGGCTCACCGCCCAGGACGAGAAGATCAAGGAAGCCATCGAACGCGCCTTCCGCCACCCCTTCTCCTCCGTCACCAAAGAGTCCGTCGGCATCCTCCCCAACAAGGAGAATACCGCCGTCAAATCGAGCCAGGGCAACTTCGATGCCTCCGCCGCCGTTGAACTCCAAATGCTCCGCCGCCTCAACCAGGACCTCCTCAAAATCCTCAAAAACGACGTCGACGAAACCCAGGAGACGGTCCAACTCGAAATGGTCGATGATGGCCTTCGCATCAGTATCTTCGATCACGCCCGGCGCGCGATCTTCGAACCCGCCACCGCCCGCTTCACCGCCTACGGCACCATGGTCGTCTCCGTCCTCGCCTGGCAAATCGCCCTCTACGACCGCTTCGACGTCGAACTCGAAGGCCACACCGAAAAAGGCTTCGCCCCCCCCAACCCCAACTACGGCGGCTGGGAACTGTCCTCCGACCGCGCCAATGCCGCCCGCCGGCTCATCGTCGAACACGGGGTCAAAACCGCCCAAGTCGCCAAGGTCGCCGGCTTCAGCGACACCGTCCCCATGCCCCATTATCCCCCCGACGCCGAGGCCAACCGCCGCGTCGTGGTCATGCTCCGCATCAAACAAGCAGGCCATTAATCCCCCCACCCCGCATGGCGTCGCCCTTCGTTCCCTTCCTCCCTCCGCCTCCCCGCCCCACCACCGAGGCCAGCACGCGCCTCAAGGTGCTCTCCACCGCCGCCTCCGCCTCCCCCACCCCGCCCGCCGCGTTCACCCCTCTCACCCCGCTACCCAGAGACCCGGTCTCTCCCCACCTTCATCCCGCCCCGGGCTCCGTGCCCCCCGCGCCCCCTCCCACTCCCCACCCGCCCCGCGCCCCGATCCTCACCTTCCACCGCCAAGGCGACATCATCACCGGCATCCGCATCGAATGCGCCTGCGGCGAGATCATCGAACTCGCCTGCCAGTACTAACCCCCCTCAGCCTGCTCCCCCTCCCGCAGGCGCCGTTCCCTTCACAGACAGGGTGGCAGGATCCCAGCCTCCCCGCCCCGGGCATGTCCGCGGTCGCCCTGCCTTCGTGAGGCCCACCCCAAAGTCCCCCAACCCCAGGGTGACAGGTTCGTTGCCATGGTGATTGATCATCAACTGAGACGCGATCCCGGTGCTCGGGGCAGCCGGATGGCTCGGCCCGAATGGGCTCATCTGTGGCCGATCCTATCCTCCGCCGGCATTCCGATATCGCGAGCGATCTGTCTCAACAGGATCGGGGGAACCCCCCGGCCGGCGCGGTTCGGAACGGCGCTACCCCGTCCACCCCTGTGCCGGCATTGCCGGTGAGATCCTCGCTGCCGCGCCAGGACGAATCCTAACGAGCGGAGAGGCGCCGGATCAGGCGCCCCGGACCTCTCGCGGCGCGCTCATCCGGCGTTCTCTCGCACGCCTGGTTCGACGTTTCTGGCCGGGGATCACCACGAAGATCACGAAGAACACGAAGACCCGATCCGAAGATCCAGCTCGCAGCAACCGCCCGACGGCATTGAACACTGGACGACACCGGCTCAGTCGAGCGACTCGCCACGAAGTCCCCAGAGGCACCCGAACTCGCCCGGCCAGACCTGCGGGAATCCATCACCCTTCGTGTCCTTCGTGTCCTTCGTGGTGAACTCATTGTCGAACAGGGATCAGACGGCTGCGGCCAATGGAGTGGTGTCTCACAAATGGCCGCTGCTTCGCCGCGAGGGAAGCCTCAGGGGCTAGCCTGAGATTTGCCACTCGAGGATGCCGCCGGAGCACTCGGGTTGCAGTTGGACGTCGATGCGCAGGCCTTCGCATCGGACCGGCTTGAAGGTGACCCGGTTGTAGACATCGGGCTTGATCCCATACTCGGAGGCGTCCTCGACCGGGAACCACCGTTCCCCCACGCGATATTGGAGGGTCCAGGATTGGGGGACGCGGCATTGGCCGCGGCCGGTGTCGTCATACCAGAAGACGGCCACCGAGGAGACCGGGCGGATCTTGGGGAAGCCCCACTCCACCCATTCGGCCGTCCCCTTGTGGTCCCACCAGGTGAACCGGGGAACACTCTCGTCGGCACTGTTCTTGGGCTCGCGTCCGTCGTTGAGGGCCTCGACGGTGTCGCCAGGGTTGCAGTGGGAGGCGGAGACGGGCGGGCGGGGATTGTCCACCCAGATGTGGGCATCGGGTTCCTGGCTGATGACGGGGAACGAGGTGATGCGGAGGCGGGCGGCGCCCATTGGGATCAGGGTGACCTCGGTGAGGGGTTCCTCGGACTTGACCGGGCTGGGTTGCAGCTTGCCCACCAGTCCGAGTTCGTCCGTTTTCCAGACCGGGATCTGGCGAGCCTTCGCGGTAATCGCGAGGGGGCTGGTTTCAGGGGTGAAAGGATTGGGCCAGAGCGCGCCCGGGCGGCGGGAGACGAGGAACGAGGGGGCGGGGTTGGTGGGGTTGAACTGGAGTCCGTAGTTCCAGGGGGTGGTGGGGTGGACCTCGAATTCGGGCCAGAGCTCATTGCCGCCATAAGGGGTCCACTCCTCGCCGATGCGGAGCGAGAAGGTCAGCGGCCCGTAATGGACGGAGGCGGCATCATGGTTCTTCGGCCAGCGGCGCACTTTGACGTTCATCGGCAGCCGGACCGTCACGGTCTCGCCGTTGCGCCAATGCCGGTTCAGGGGGGCGAAGGAACCGGGCACCACCGGCACGGTGGCCCGCTGGCCGTTCACCAGGATGATCGCCTCCTCACACCAAGCAGGGATGCGGATGTAGAGCGGGAAGCGGACGACCTCGGGGGTTTTGATGAGCATGCGGATTTCGTCTTCGAAGGGGTATTCGGTGCTGGTGACGATGGTGACGGGGACGCCGCGGCCGACCTTGGCGGTGACTTCGCTGGGGGCGTGGAGGGCGGCGCAGAGTCCACGATCGCTGGTGGCGAGCCAGAGTTCCTCGGCGAAGTAGGGCCAACCGTGGGAGACGTTGTGCTGGCAGCAGCGATAGACCTCGAAGGGGCTGTAACTGAACATCGTCCCGCCGTTTTGGATGCCTGGGGCCTTGTTGTGGCGGTCGAGTTGGACCTGGTTGGCGCAGGTCAGGTAATGCAGGGCGCGGTGGTCGGGAGTGAGGGCGGCGGGCAGCGTGTTGAACGCGATGTCCTCGCAACGATCGGCCCAGATGGGCTCGGCCGTGAACCGCGTCAGCAATTGGTAGCTGTGCATGAACTCCACGATCCCGCAGGTCTCGAAGCCCTGGCGAGGATCGTCGTAGCCGGCCCGGCAATTCTCATCGCCGGCGAATCCGCCGCCGGGGAACTGGCCGTAGAGATCCATCACCTGCTGCCAGTTGTTTTCGGCTGAACGCCAGTGTTTGGGGTCGTGGGAGAGGGCGGCGAAGATCGTGGCGGCGCGAAAGCCCTGGGCAATGTTGACGTTATGCCAGTTGATGACCCCGGTATCCCAGCGGCCCATATGCTGGTGGATCTTCTTGGCCAGGTCCAGGAGCCAGGGGGTGCCGGTGCGATTGTAGAGCCAGAAGACGCTCTCAATGTTGTCGCCCGCCCGCAATTTTGGCCAGTAGCCCACGCCGAAGGCCTCCGCAGGCAATTGGTTCTGCCATTGAAAGTACTTGGTCATGAGGGTGATCACGCGCGGATCCCCGCTGTATTCGTGCCAGCTCTGGAGGACGTTGAGCATGACCATGTTCGGCCAAAGGTCCGCCTTGCCGTCGAGCGACGTCAGCAACGCCCGGGGCCCAAACCAGCCATCCTCACGCTGCGAGGCCAGCACGGCTTCGATCCACGGCTTCGCCTCCGCCATGATCCGCGCGTCCCCCAACACATACCCCAGGTCGCCGAACCCCTTCAGCCAGTAGGGAAGCTCTTCCCAACCTCGTTCGCCCAACCCCTCCTTGTTGCCCCACGCGCTGGTCTCCACCCGCAGCCAGGGGGAGATCTCCTTGAGATGCCCGATCATGCCCATGCCTTGCATTTCGAGTTGGCGCCGCAGCCAGCCTTGGGGCTTGATCGTCCCGATCGGCAGCTTCATGAACTTGCTCGGGGTGAGCGGCTCCCGGTTCCCCGCGTAGAGGGGGCGTCCGGCCGGGGCCGGGGCCTCCGTCAGGGAGTCGGCCGCGGACAAGGGCGAGGGGGTTCCCATCATAAGACAGGGCAGGAGGATCCGGGCGAACCGGGTGGCAGTGCGGGTAAACAAGGCGTGCATGGTGTCAGGATGACGGTGCTGATAACTCGGGCGAAGTCTAACGCGGAACCGTCCCGGCAAGTCAAGGTCGCCGCTCATCCCCCGGCGGGCGGGCGGGCCAAGCGCTGCAGGCAATGCGTCAAATAGGGCAGCAACTGCTTCTTCCGAGAGACGACGTCCGCCAGCCTGAAAATGCCGGGTTCGACCACCGGGTAGTCAATGGCCGCGACCAGCGCCGCCTCGCCGGCCAGCAGCAGGAGCGAGGTCTGCTCGACCACATCGGTCACCAGCAGGGCGGCAAACGACAACTGCCGCTCCCGCCGCTGTTCCTCCAGCGCCTGCCAGACCTCGGCCTTGCGCTTCCAGAAGTTGTCGAACCCAACCTCCTCGATCTGCGCGACGCTGAAGCGCCAGGGGCCCTCGGTGTAGTCCTTGCAATCGGCTCCAATCGCCTGCGCGGTCGGTTTCGAGAGGAGGATGGAGCCGGACTGGAACAACTGCTCCGTGAACGCGGTGGCATTCACCCCCGCCAACTCCTCGAGCCGCCGCAGGATCGCCGCATCCCGTCCCGTGGTGGTGGGCGAAGTCAGGTTGAGGGTGTCCGAGGTCACCCCCGCCAGCAGCAAGCCCGCCACCGCCCGCGGCATGTCCACCCCGAAGCGGAAGAAGCAATCGGCCACGATCGTGCTCGTCGAGCCCACCGGATCGTTCAGAAAGAAGATCGGTTGGACCGTCCGCAGCGCTCCCAGCCGATGGTGATCGATCACCTCGATGATGTCCGCCTCGTCCGCCCCGTGCACGGCCTGGGTGAGTTCGTTGTGATCCACCAGGATCAACTGCCGCTCGACCTTCTTGAGCAGATCCGACTTGGTCAGAATGCCGACGATCTCGCCGCGCTCGTTGTGGACGGGAAAGACATGGAACGGCGAATCCACCACGGCCCGCCGGGCGCCCTTGATCGAATCGTCCTCCCGCAGCGCCAGGAAATCGCGGCGGAGGAGGTGGCTGACCGAGATCGCCGCCCGACAGAGCAGGGCGGTGGTCATGGAATCATGCATGGACCACAGGATGCTCACCCCCCGCTGCTTGGCCGTCTCGAGCACCCCCGCATCCACCGGCATCCCTCCCGTCACCACCAGGCAACGCACCCCGGCGTGCACACACATGCGATGGATGTCCTGGCGGTCGCCCACCACCACGATCAGCTTCTCCGCAGGATAGCGCGACAGCCGCCGGGAGAACGAATCGGACGACATCGCGCCCATCATGAGGATGAGGTCGTCTTCGCGCTCCGGATCGACGGCGTGGACCACGCGGGCATTGACCGTTCGGGCGACGCTCTGGATGGAGGCCAGCACACGGCGGGACTCGAAGAGGCGGTGCGGGGCGGGGAGATAGAACTGGATGATTTTGAGGGCGGAGACCAGGCCATGGCAATGGCGTGCTTCGTCGAGCACGGGCAGGACCCGCAGGCTGTTTTCCTCCATGATGGCCAGGGCCTCGGCCACGGGGGTGTCGGGCCAGGCGCTCACCACGTTGCGCTGCATGACGTCGCTGACCTTCGGCGACACATCGGCCACGAACCGCGGCGGGGGCACCTCGAAGGTTCGCAACACGAAATCGATGCGGTCGTTGGTGTCCCCACATCGAGCGGCCACCGCCTGCGGCATGCCCGTCCGACGCTTGAACTCCGCGTAGCCAATCGCCGAACAAATGGCGTCGGTGTCCGGGTTACGGTGTCCGATGACGAGGACTTCGCTCACGGCGCGAGGGGGGGAGGGCGCTTAGGGGTTGGGCTCATTCCGCAGCCGGTCCAGCTCGGCGCGGAGAAAATGGACGAGATGCCGCAGCCGCAGTTCGATGTCCTCGGCCTCGAGAATGAGCTGTCGCTGGAGGGGATGCGGGAGGAGGGTGCAGGCGACGAGGTCGGCCACCTGCTCGGGGTTGGTCAGTCCGGTGAGGAAGCTCAAGCCCTGCTGGATGACTTCCTGTTCGGTCAAGCCCTCCTCGGTTTTGCCCGTGGCCTTGGCGAGGCGGTGGAGCAAGGCCTGAGGGACTTGGAATCCGAGTTCGAGCCTTTCGGTGACCAATTCCAACACCCGCCGGGTCAAGGCGTCGACCGCCACGCTCGGCGGACGGGTCGTGGGGATCGGCTCGATCACGTAGGCGCGGTAGGGCTTGTAGTGCACGACCCGCCCCAGGCGCACGCGGGCAATGCCCTGCAGGACCAGGTTCGAGGTGCCGTTCTTGTTCTCCACCGACGCCCGGATCAACCCCAGGCCGGCCACCTGGCACGGGGTCTCGCGCTTGCTCGTGGGACGACGCATGGCCAGGACGAACATCCGATGCGTGCTGAGCGCCTCCGCCAGCATCAACTGGTAGCGCGGCTCGAAAATGTGCAGCGGCACCATGGCGTGCGGGAACAGGGTCACCCCACGGAGCGTCATGACGGGCAAGATCGGCGGCAGATCCATGGCCAGAGTGTAGAGGCGATCCTCCGTTCTGCAAGGAACAGAACCAGACTTGCCAAATGGACCCAATCGTCCCAAGGTCCATTGGTATGAAGCTCAAGTTCGTCATCGTCCTGCTGGTCCTCGGTTTGGCCGCCGCCGGCTTCTACCTGTACCGGACCCAGCGGCAAGCGCAGGAGCAGCAGAAGACGGCCGAGGACAGCATCCGCGTTCTGTCCGTCCAGTTGACGAACACCCAAGCCACCCTCAACGAGCAGCAAAGTGTCAACTCCATGCTCAAGACCAACTTGGCCCTGCTGGCCAAGGAAGCCGAAACCTTGACCAACCGGCTGGTGGTCGCCTCCAGCGCCCTCGAGGCCACCTCGACCGCCCTGCAAAAGGCGGAAGCCCAAGCCAAAGCCGCCGCCGAAGCCGCCGCCGCCGAAATCGCCCAACGCGATGCCCGCATCCAGGAACTCCAGACCAGCAACGACGGCCTCACCAAGTCCATGAACGATCTCACCGGCGAAATCTCCACCCTCGCCAGCCGCATCGCCGAAACCCAACGCAGACTCGCCCAATCCGAGGGCGATCGCGAGTTCCTGCTCAAGGAACTCAAACGCCTCCAAGCCGAAAAGGACGAACTCGAACGTCAGTTCAACGACCTGGCCCTCCTCCGCGACCAGGTCCGCAAGCTCAAGGAAGAGCTCTCGCTGGCCCGACGCCTGGATTGGATCCGCCGCGGCCTCTACGGTTCGACGGTCGCCAAAGGCGCCGTGCTCCTCCAGCAGGGACTTTCGAGAGGCACCACCAACCTCCCCCCCTCGGACCTCGAAGTGGAGCTCAGAACGGACGGCTCGGCCACCACCAATACGCCGACCAATACCCCGCCCGCCCCAGAACCGACCCCCGCACCCTAAAACCCTCGAATCCCGGAAAACCGATGCGACCAGATCAAGTTCGGATGCTCTCCGGAATTGGGTTTCTGGATCAGGTGACAGCTCCAGGGGGGATGGCACGGGTCGAGTCGCTGCATCGCCTCAGCCGCCTGTTGTCCTAATCCGGGACAGTGAGCTCGCCCTCCGGTCCGTCGTGAGGCCGCCGCTGGATCCGCATGCGTCGCGCATGCCGTCCGGCCTGAGGACCACTCCCCCCAGGAACCTCCATCCCGCTCGTGGCTAAAATGTTAGGACGTTGCGGGCGACTACCGACCAAGCTGGGATCCTCCCTTTTGGGCGGTCGATGGGGGCGATGGAGAGGCATCTTTCCTGTTGCGAGGATGCGATTTTTGCGGCATAGCACGCCACTTGCTAAACCTAGCTGCCTGCTTATGCCGACCTACGAATATGTGTGTGAAAAGTGCGACCTGACCTTCGAGGTTTTCCAGTCCATCGCCGACCAGCCGTTGACCACCTGTCCCAAGGACCGTTGCGGCCAGAAGCGATGGGGGAAAGGCCGGGTGAAACGGACGATTGGGGCAGGAGCCGGGCTGATTTTCAAGGGGAGCGGCTTCTACATCACGGACTATCGCAGCGAAGGCTACAAGCAGGCGGCCCAGAAAGAGACCTCCGGCGGCAGCGCCGCCCCCGCCCCCGGCAAGGGCGAAGGCGGAACCGCCTCCAAACCGGAGACCAAGCCCCCCAAACCCCCTGCCAAGAAGGACTGATCCCCGTGATTGTCATCGGTTTCAACAAGTGGAAGGCCCTTGCGATTACCCTGGGTGTGATCCTCCTCGTGCTCCTGGCCGGTAGTGGCGCGCTCTACTATCGACTGACCGCCAAGGTGGATCCGAGGGAGTTCGGCGAGACCAACCCATTGGACGCCCGGGAAGCCCGCCGCAAGCTCAAGTTGTTCGACTCGGCGCTCCAGTCCGGCCCCGCCGGCTACATCCGGCTGTCGCGCGCCGAAATCAACTCCTTGCTCGACCAGCCATTGGCCTCCGCCGAGATCGAACCGGCCAGCACCTCGCCCCAGGTCGTGCGCTGCCGACTCGATTTCTCCCCCGACTCGGTCAGCCTCTGCTGCTGGGTCCAAAAGGAAGTCATGGGATTCACCACCACGCTCGTGTGGCAACGCACCGGAACCGTCAGCCGGCAGGGCGACCACTGGGTCTTCGAGCCCACGGAAATGCGGCTCGGCCAGCAGGTGATCCCCCAGCGGTTCTGGCGCCAGGTTGAAGAGTTGCTCGGCGGCGCCGGAACGGGTTTCATGGAGCGATGCCAATGGCTGCAGCGCGTCCCGTCCATCCAAGTGACCGAAAACGATCTGACCCGCGAGTCCGAGATGCAGCTCTTCACCTACCTCGAAACGAATTTCTTCCCCCGGGCCAACTGATGAATCGTGTCCGCGGCCGGCGCCGGCCTGGCCGGCTCTCTCGGCCCCGCACCCGCCGCCCCCCTCTCCCCCCGCGCCCCGACGTCCCCTCGCGACCGCTCCAGTTCTTCGGTCGGCTCGCCGCGCTGCTCTGGGCCGGCCTCATGGTTGGCCTGTCCTCCCCTGCCCCTGGCTTCGCGGCCACCTTCGATCCGGCGGACATGACCATCGTGCACAGCCACTCCGGGCTGTTCGTGGTCGTCGCCCCCAAGCACCTCCGTGTCCCTTCCCCCCCGCCGGTTCGTGCCGACGCCCCCCCCGGCACGCCCCCGCCTCCCGCCGTCCTGCATCTCACGCCCGAGTTCGCTGCCGTCTCCTGCGAGCGAATCAAGGAAGCCCTCTCGCGGACGTTCGGGTTGCGGGAGGTGTTTCCGCGGGCGGACAGCCGCCGGCCGGTTCGCATTCACGTGACCCTGGCCGATCCGGCCACCACGCCGGCCCACCTCATCTTCGAGGCCACTCGTTACCTGGACGGATGGCGTTATCGCCTGCAAGCGCCCGCGGCCGTGGCGCCCGAAGCCTTCGTGCGGGGCGTGGTGCACGCTCTGCTCCAATCCTGGGCCAACCATTACCCCGGCCCCCACGCCGCCGAAATCCCCGCCTGGCTCACCGAAGGGCTGACCCGCCACCTCGAGTTCACCAGCCCGGTTGAACTGGTCCTGGACCGGCCGTCGGCCTCCGGCAACCAGCTTCCGCTCGAGGTCAGCGTGCGCGAGAAGCCTCGGGGCGATCCCTTGGAACCGGTCCGAGCACGGCTCCGCCTCCAGCCGGCCCTGGGCTTCACCGCACTGAGCCTGCCGGAACCTGCCATGGACCTGGGCGCGCTCGAGCATTACCGCGACTCGGCTCACATTTTTACCGCGGAGTTGTTCAAGAGCCGGGAGGCGCGCGCCGGGGTTCGCCGCATGCTGGAACTCCTCCCGCAATACCTGAACTGGCAAACCGCCTTCTTCCGCGCCTTCCGCCCCACGTTCGAGCGCCCCATCGACGTCGAGAAATGGTGGGCCCTCCGCCTGGTTTCGTTCACCGGCCGCGATCCTCGGCAGACGTGGACCGAGGAGATCGCCCACCGCAAACTCGAAGACGTGCTCCTGGTCCGGGCGGAACTCCGCCAGGGCTCGCGCGATCTGCCCCAGCAAGGACTCGTGCCCATGCAACGCGTCGTCTCCGAATGGGATCGCGTCCCCCAACGCATCGCCCTCCAGCGCGCGGTCCAGCAACTCGCCGCCATCCAACTCAAACTCCCCCCCGATCTCGCCCGGCTGGCCGAAGCCTACCGCGTCACCCTGAACGATTACCTCGCCCTCCGCGGCCGCGGCGGTCATGCCTCCGACCGCAAGGGAGACGTGCCCCTCACGGCCGCCATGCTGGCGGTCCAAACTGTCCGCCAACTCGACGAACTCGACCGCCAGCGCCTGGAATCCCAGGGCCCCGCCCCCTCGCCCACTCCCTGAGCCCTCCCTCCCGGACGCCCGGCAGCTTCGCCCAGAGTGTGAAACACCATGACCGAGGACGACGTCCGAGCCGGCTGCTGCGCGCGCCCCATGCCTCGAGAAGGATGACCGAGGTGGGACCTCGGCTGGAAAACCTGTGAAACTGCTGAACTACATCCCACGGCATGCCTTCATCGTCTTCTTCTGGTGTGCCATCTTCGCGGCGATCGTCTGCCTCGGCTCCATGGTCGCGTTTCTCGTGCTCATGCCGGACGATGAGCACGGCCGGCGCGGGACCGTGACGGGATTGCGCGCGTTCAGCCCCGGGTTCCTCGCTGCCGTGTTGCTCGCTGGAGCGTGCTTTCGTGTCCTCCGGTCCACGAGGATGCCCAGCGATCCATCCTATTGATGAGTGCATAAGTAGGCAGACACAGGATGGCTCCCCTCTCCCTTTCTCCCTCTCCCCAACCCCGTTCCATCGCTTCGCTTTCAAGGGTTGGGGAGAGGGATGGGGTGAGGGGTGTATGCTTACTTCTGCACTGATGAATAATTCGCCTGCTCGCGCGCAGCCAAACCTCGCCCGTCTCGAGAGTGTCGGCGAGGCGGCCGCCGGTCGCCGCCCCACTGACGAACGGGCCGGCTCAGCGCGCCGCTTCCTGGCCAGCGGGATCCGTGGCGGCGGCGAGGAGGGCGTCGAGGTTGGCGAACGGGGTCTCGACGGCGAGGGTGCAGCCGGAACTGAGGACAAAACGACGGTGACCGCAGGCGGCCATGTTCGCGGTTGCCTGAAGGGCGGCGGAGCGCACGGAGGCCGGAGAGCCACGGGAGAGGACGCCGACGGGATCAAGGTTGCCCCAAAGGGCGACCTGGGGACCAACCACGCGAGCAGCCTCCGTCAGATCGACTTGGTAGTCGAGTTCGAGGACGTTGGCTCCGGTGGCGGCCATGGCTTCGAGGATGGGGGTGGCCTGGCCGCAGATATGGAGGGACACGGGTTTGCCTGTGGCGGCTTGAAGTTCGGCGATGACGCCCCGTTCGAAGGGCATCAGGTGGCGAGTGTAGAGGTCGGGTCCGACAAGGCCGGCGGGGGAGTCGCCCCCGCTCAGCAGGTCGGCTCCGGCGGCGGCGAGAGCGCGTCCGTAGGCCACGGTATACTCCCGGGCCCGGGCCATGAGCGCTTCCACGAACGGCGGATCGTCCATGAGTTTCATCATGATCTCCGCAATCCCCATGACCCCGGCGGCGAGGGAGAAGGGGTATTGGTCAAGGCAGGCGACGACGAAGACCTCGCGGCCGAGGGCCTGGACGACGCGCTGGACGGCCTCGATCATGAGGGGATAGCGGCCTTGCGAGCTTGGGTCGGGAGCCGGCAGGCGGTCGATGTCCGCCGCGGTGCGCACCACGGGCGGGCCGATGCCCCCAAAGGGCTGGTCGTCCTCGGTGGCGCCCACGCGCACGCCCATGGCCTCCGCACTAACCCAGGTGTCGGCCGAGATCCAGACGGCGTCGGGGCGGAATCGCTCGTAGTAGCGCAGGACGCTGTCAGCCAGGCGTTGGGCGGAGGTGGTGTAGGCGCGGAGGCTTTGACCGGTGAGGCGGGTGCAGAAGTGGACGGCCAAAGGGCCGACGGGCGGGCGTGGGACAGGTTGGCCGGCCAAGGCGGCAGCCACGAGCTCGCGAGAGGTCATGGGACGCGCCGATGGCGGAGGGCAGAGGGTGCAGCGCGGATGGCGGCGGCTCGTTTCATGAGCAGCGGAGGCCCCTCTCCGCGCCCCTCGCCTCTGCCCGAGGGAGGCGAGGGAGGCATGCGGAGGCCGACAGGTTACGCTTTGAGGTATTGGACGGGGAATTTCCAGGGGTCACGGTATTGGGGGACGGCCAGACGGGCGGCCTCGGCGTCGCCGACGATTTGTTCTCTGGCCGGGTCGAAGCGGATGGAACGGCCGAGCTTGAGGGAGAGGAGGCTGAGGACGATGGGGACATCGACGCGGACGTGGTAGTTGGGGTGGCAACTGGGTTCGCGGCGGGACTTCACGCAGTCGAGCCATTCGCGCTCGTGTCCGGGCGAGGGGGGGAGGGTTCGCGGCGGGGCCAGTTTGCCGTCCATGGCCTCGCCTTCGGGGACGATCTTGTGCATGCCGTAGTCGGCGAACATCGTGCCGTTGGCCCCATGGAAGTAGATCCCGAGGCGCCGGCTCTTCTTGGGTTCGCCGTGGAAGTCGAATCCGTAACTGTTGGTGAGGGAGGACATCCAGGTCATGGTGAGCTTGGGGTATTGCCAGAGCACTTCATGGTGATCGTAGGCATCGCCGTCGTCCTGGAGCACGTAGCGGCCGCCGGAGGCGCTGGTCATGAGCGGGAACCCGAGGTCGAGGGCCCAGACCGGGAGGTCGATGATGTGCGGAGCCATGCCGGGGGTCCAACCGCCGCTGTAATCCATCCAGGAGCCGTGGTTGTAGGCATCGGCGATCACGGTGCGATTGAACTTGCCGAGGGGGGCGGGGCCGCACCAGAGGTCCCAGTCGAGGCCCAGGTCCTTGGGCTGGGTCGTGGCTTGGGAACGGCCGATCCCGCCCGGGAATTGGTTCATGACGTTAAAGGTGCGGACGGCGCCGATCGGACCGAGGTTGCCGGAGCGGATGTATTCAACCACGCGGCGGTAATTCTCGGAGGCGTGGATTTGGGTGCCAATCTGGCAGACGCGGCGGTGTCGGTTGACGGCATTGCGGAGGGCGAGACTCTCGGCCAGGTGGAGAGTCATGGGCTTTTGGAGGTAGATGTCCTTGCCCGCCTCGCAGGCGGCGATGGTTTGGAGGGTGTGCCAGTGGGGCGGAGTGGCGATGATGACGGCATCCAGGGAGGATTGCTGGAGCATCTCGCGGTAATCGTGATAACCCTTGCAGGTCTTCTTGAAACGCTCGGTGACGGCCTCGAGACGGGCATCCCAGACATCGCAGGCGGCGGTCACGACAACGTCGGGGTAACCGACGCAGACGTTGAGGTTGGAGTTGCCCATGCCGCCGCAGCCGATGATGCCGAGGTTGATGCGTTCGCTGGGGGGCGTTTGGCCGTCCGCGCCGAGGGCGGAGGCGGGGATCAGGGTGGGCCAAGCCACCAGAGTCGCGGCCCCCGCGGTGGTTTTGAGGAAGTCACGCCGGGTGGTGGAAGGCGAATCAGACCGGGAGTTCATAGTAAAGGGACTCTACACTGGCGAGGGGAAGGGTGGGAAGGGCAGTTTGATGGTAGTCGTCCCAGGCCCGGCGGCAGGCGTCCTCCGCGGCGGGGCCGCCGGGGTGGATCCAGAGGCGGTAGCGGAGGACAAGGGGGCGGGCGGGTTCGAGGACGAACCGGGTGCCCGAGTTGGGGAAGGTGGGCTGGAGCCAGTTCAGTTCCGGGTAATCGACCCAGTCGCCCGGGTAGTCGGGATTGGCGGGGTGCTGGAGGATGACCACGGCACAGGGCGAGGCGGCGGCGCCAAAGCGGCCGGAGATCTGCGCCCAGGCGCGGCGAGGGGTGGTCCCCGGCGGGTCGGTGTGTTTGACCAGTTGCTGTCCTTCGACGTGGTTGAAGCGGAGGTTCAGGCCGCCGTAAGCGTTGGTTCCCCGCCGGGCGAGAGCGACCGGGTCACCGAGGGCGGCGAACCGAAACTCGAGGTCGAGGAGGCGTCCGGTGGAAGAGCGAGGCCAGGCGCGGAGGCGGGCGGTTTCACGGACGATGGCTGGGCCCGTTTCCCAGTGCCACAGGTTGTTGGCTTCAAGCTGGGCATAGACGGGGCCGCTGGAGGCCAGGCAGGGTTGGGTGGGGCGTGCGAAGACCTTCTGGAGGGCATGCAGGTCGCCGCGCTGACCGCGCCAGTCCACTTCCGGCCAGGCCCAGTAGATGCCGCGGTGATGGGGGTGGTCGACCGACCAGTCGCGGGTGAGTTCCTCGCCTTCGAGGCCGAACAGCGGGTGGAGATAATCGCTGCGGGCGACGGCGTAAATCCGGTTGCCGGGGGCGATCCGTTCGAGGACGGCTCCGGGCTGGACCGGCCAGTAGTTGTAGCGGAGGACGGGTTGGCCGTCGTCGGTGAGCAGGTATTGGCGGCTGGCGCGGTCGAACGCGGCCCGCATGCGGGGGTGGTAGCCGGGGTAATCCTGCGGGGAACGGTTCGCCGTCCGACAGCCTGGGGCAACCAAGCAAGGTGCGGACACGGCGGCCCAGCCGGCGAGGGTGCCGAGGGCGGTTTGCCGGAAGAACCCGCGGCGCGAGAGCGGGGCGAGGCGGGGCGGCGGGGTGGGTGGGGTTGGACTCATGGTTTGGCGATGTAGCCGTGGTAAAGGCCCATGTAGTAGGGCAGGAGGAAGACCGTTCCGCTGGCCAGCACGCTGCCGTTTCCACCGTAGTCCAGATCCCAGGGATCCGTGTTCCAGTGGTTGAAATGACGGTTCTCGACCGGGAGCACCTTGCCGTTGACGCGATGGCCGCGGGGGCTGCGTTCGGGTTGGTAGAGGTCTTTGGCTTTCATCTGGCCGAAGCGGACCAGGTCGAGCCGGTGGGAATTGCGATGGGACCAGTCCAAGCGGTCGAGCGGGAATCCGTAGAGCGTAGCCATGGCGTCGGCGTGCCATCCAGACCAGGGCGACACCGGGTAAACGCCCCAGGTGTTGGTGATCCGCTGGTCGAGGCCGTGCGCGGCATAGGCGAAGTTGAAGAAAGGGTTCATCTCGTTGGCCTCGACCGCCCAGTAGGCGAAGAAGGAGTAGCGAACCCGATCCATGATCTCCTCATCGCGCCCGTACTTGAGGAGGTTGTAGAAGCACATGACCGCCATTTCGTCGTCGGATTGGTTGCCCGAGCCGGGGCCGAACTGGACCTTGGGGAACATGAGATTCTGGGCGTAGCCGTGGCGGCGGACAAGATCGCGGGCCACCTCGTGGTATTTGGCGTCGCCCGTGATATGGGCGGCGGCGGCCAGGTAGGAGAGGATGCTGAGCGACTTGAGGCCGCGTTCGGGCCACCAGTCCGGGTCGTGATTCAGCGCCCGGGGCCCGTAGATCGCCCAGCGGGTGGGCTTGCCATCGATGTCGGTGAGCGTGAAGTCGTGGGCGACGAGGTGATCGGTGAGGTCGCGCACGACCTCTCGGACCCGGTTCTTTTCGGCGTCGGAGTCGGCGACCAGGTCGAAGTAGAGCGGGTAGAAGAAGTAGTGCCCGTCGAGCTCGTCGCTGCTGGTGTCGGACTTCCAATACCACTTGCCGTCGGCGCTCTTGGGCCAGCGCGGCTCGTAAGCCTTCCAGAGGCGGTCGTCCTTCTGTTCCGCGAGGTCGCGGGCCAGGCGGCCCTCGTTGGGATCCGGCCACTCGATGGGGCGGATGGTGCGGGCGACGTAGCCTTTGGGAGGAGTGTGGGAGCCGCCTTGGGTGACCTGCTGGAGGAAGCGCAAAGCCTCGAAGGCCTGGCGGGCGCGGGTGCGGGCCTGGGCATCGCGAGTGGCCCCGTAGGCGAAGCATTCGCCCGCCCCATACATGGCGGTCCAGAGACCGTCATTGTCGGAGTCGTGCGGATTCGCGGAGGCCTTGTTGGCGGGTTGGCGCAGCGGCGCTTCCGCGGTGTAACCGAACGGGGTGCGCTTGATGTAGCGCGCGATCTCCTCCTCGTAATACGCAGCCTTCTCGGCCAGGGTCGTGGGACGCCGTCCGATCGAGCCCACGCCGTCCGCCGTGGCAAACCAGACCCGACCCTCTCGATCGACGGCCAGACCTTGAATCTCGTCATGAGGCAGCCAGCGGAGGCCCTGGCGATAGTGGAACTCCCGGCCGTCCCAACCCACCGCTCCCAGGCGCGTGCCAAACCACACTTGACCGTCGGGCCCCGCGGCCAGGGCGGTGAAGTCGTTCCAGGGGAGACCGTCTTTGCCTTCATAAAACCGCCAGGACGATCCGTCGCCCACCCCGACCCCGGCTTTCGTCCCAAACCAGAGGCGGCCAGCCGAGTCGAAGGTCACGCCGAGGACGTCGCGGACCGCCCACGCGCGGCCTTGGGAGTCGAGGACCTCGATCGCCTCCCAGCGGTCGTCGACCCGGCGGACCAACCCGCCGGCCGCGGCCACGACGACCTGGCCATCCGAGCCCAGGGCCAACTGGTGGGCCGGGCCACGCTGTCCCCAGCCGGATCCAAGGAGCTGCCCGGCGCGGACCTGCTGCGGCCCTTGGGCGGTGATCAGCCAAACGCCCTCCGGGGCGCGCACGAGTTGGCGCACTTCGGCCCACGGGATCGCGACGGTGACCGGCTGTCCAGCGGCGTCCGGGAAGCGGAATTCGCGCTCGGATTGGGGGGTCAAGTCGGCGAGTTCGGTCCAGCCAGCTGGCCGCCGTTCCCGCCACCGTCCGCGGGCGAACACCCGGGGCGAACCGTCGGAGGCGAGGTCGATCAGTTGGATGGGGCCGGTCGGCCAACCCGCGGACAGTCGGCTGTGCTCGGCGACCTCCTGGTGGAAACGTTGCGGTGCCGGTTGGAAGGCGGCCGCCTCAAGGAGTTGGTGGGAAAGCGCGATCCCCAGAGCCCACCCCACCGCCCGGAGCCAACGTGGAGCGCGGGAGCCGGTGCTCCCGGCTAAGGTCGGTCCAGCAACGGGATCGCGGGACAAGGCGGCGGCGGGTGCGCCAGTGGAATCGGGCATCATGGTGGGCGCAAGCGTACTGGCATCGACCCGGACGGACAAGGGGTAATGACCGACCCCGATCCGCGGTTCGATCGATGTGCTTCAGCGAGGGTTTGGGTTGCTCAGGTCAGGTTGCGGCTGAGAGTGCGCCAGGCCTTCATGGAGCGGGCGAGGTGGTCGCGGGTGTCGC
This sequence comes from uncultured Verrucomicrobiota bacterium, assembly GCA_964629545.1. Lineage (GTDB taxonomy): Bacteria > Verrucomicrobiota > Verrucomicrobiia > Limisphaerales > CAZVRY01 > CAZVRY01. The sequence goes on from CAZVRY010000024.1 coordinate 39,869, forward strand.
CGCCGATCCCGTAGCACTGGAGGCCGATGGGCCCGCGGTAGCCAAGTTCTTTCAGGGACTGAAGGAAGCGCGCTTGATCGAACGTGCCTTGATCCAGCGGTTGGATGTAACGGTTCCAGCCGGGTTGATCGTCGGAAACGTCGGCGCCGTTGAGCGAGATGGCCCAAAGCCGGGGCAGGGCCGCCTTGAGCAGGCGCGCATAGTCGCGCTGGCGGTCCACGCGCAGCCAGTGGCAGAGGTTGAACATCGCGCCGACGTTGGGACGATCCACTTTCTCGGCGACGCGCGTGCTGTCCTCGATCCGTTCCACCCAGTTGTCGACATGGGGGTAGAGAAGGAGTTGCGCGCCGGAATCCTGGGCCAGATCGGACATGCGCCGGAGGACGTCGACGCCCCGGGGATCGGCGGCCGGATCGGAGGGCTTGGCGCCGTTGAAGATGAGGCAGAACTGAACCTTGCGGCCGGAGACCGCGCGCAAGACGTCCTTGAGCCGAGCCTCGTCGTACGGGGGTTTCTCGGGGTTCAGGTCAACGACCATGGTGATTTGGAACAGCCGAAGCCCGAGCGGATCGAGCGATTGGAGGCGTTCCTCGACGCGGTCGAGCCAGATATGCCCGACTCCTTCGTAGCCGAGTTCCTTCAGCATGGCGGCTTGCTCGGGGAAGGTCCGCTTGCGGGCGTCGTGCCAGTCGATGCAGAACGGGAAGAAGGGGTAATGGGGCAGTCGGGGCGGCGAGGAGGCCTCCTGGCCGCGGAGAGAGGGGAGGGTGCCGGCCATCCAGGCCAAGCCGCCAGCACCGAGTCCGGCCTGCCGGACGAAGCGACGACGACTGAGGGTGGAGCGGGAGATTGGAGACGGGGGCGGGAAGGAAGCAGGCATCATGGCGTGGCGCCGTTAAGGTTGATGACAGGTGGAAGTCTTGGGCAAGGCGCTCGCCCCGGCAATCTAAATCCGAGCCGGCGCAGCAGTCGCCCATGAACCTGTTCCCGGACACCGTCGGAGGCGAGCGAGGCTTTTGGAGTGCGCCAGTGCTCTGGCGCTTTGGATTTCGGGGGACTGACTTGGCCGGT